>DLVV01000305.1 GCA_003445035.1 Planctomycetaceae bacterium
GGATGGTCGATCCCGACTGGGATCGGGACCGACGGGCTCGGGGTATCGCCGATGACTCGGTCACGCCTCCGGTCGTCGACCGACGGATCGTGATGACCACCGGGTCCCACCACCAGCAGACCTACTGGGTCGCCAGCCGCTGGGGATACGAACTGCTGCAGTTTCCCTGGGAATTCCACATCGCCGAGAAGATGTGGTTTCCGACCGAGGACGCGGAGTTGCGTGAGGAATCCGACGAGCGCTACTCGGGACACTGGAACTCCAGTTGCATTCACTGCCATTCGGTGGCCCCCAATCCCGGATTCCTCGAACCGGGATCCACGCGGATCCGTAGTAACACCGCCGATGTGGAATTCGTCATCCCGGGGATGGGACGGGCCAGTACCGACACGCTCAGGCCCGCGACCGCCGCGCTCTACAGCGAGGTCGCCGAACTGGGAATCAGTTGCGAGGCCTGTCACGGCCCGGCCGCCGCCCACGTGGCCCACCACCGCAATCCGGCCCGCCGACTGATCAGCCGACTCCGCGACGCGCCCGACCCGACGATCGTCAACCCCCGACGACTGGACCACGTGCGGAGTTCACAGATCTGCGGCCGGTGCCACGCGCTGAAAATGCCTCACCAGAAGGAGAAGCTACTCCGCGAACGGGACCCCTTCCGGCCCGGCGACGACCTGGAGGACCACTACCGGGTGGTCGGCTTCGACGACCCCGTGCACCAGGAAATGAGCCGCCAGGGATCCCACCTCTACTGGAACGACGGTTCGTGCCGCCTGGGCGGTCGCGAGTTTCTCGGACAGATCGCCTCCAAGTGCTACACGCAGGGAAAGATGCAGTGCCTGTCCTGCCACGCGATGCACGACAGTGACCCCAACGACCAGTTGACGGTCGAGATGCGGGGCGACCGGGCCTGCCTGCAGTGTCACACCGGGTTCACCGGCAGCCGGTTGACCCAGCACACCCACCACGCCGGAAGCTCGACCGGCAGCCGTTGCTACAACTGCCACATGCCCCACACGTCCTACGCATTGTTCACCGCGATCCGGATTCACCGGATCAAGTCGCCCGAGGTGCTGCCGGTCCGGCACGCCGCTCAACCCAACGCCTGCAACCTCTGTCACCTGGACAAGTCACTGGAGTGGACCAACAAACGCATGGCACGCTGGTACGGTCGCAAGCCGACCCAGTTGGACGAGGAAGAACGCGAGTTGGCGGCCGGGGTGCTGTGGATGCTCCGGGGGGATGCGGCCCAGAGGGCGATCGCCGCCTGGCACACCGGCTGGGAACCGGCCCGGCAGGCAACCGGCGGATCCGACTGGGCGGTGCCGCTGCTGGCCCGGCTGCTGGAGGACACCTATTCGGCGGTCCGGTTCATTGCCTGGCAGAACCTCAAGGCATTGCCCGGTTACGAGGAACTGGAGTACAACTTCGTCGGGCCCAAGCCTCGGCGGTCCGCCGCGATGGAGTCGGTGATCGGAGATTGGCGTTCGGGACGGACCGACATCCCCTCGGCACTGCCGGTGACCGCCGACGGACGGCTCGATTTCGAGCGATTGTCAGACCTGTGGAAGCGACGTGACCAGCGTCCGGTGGAGATTCCCGAATGAGCGACGACGTGGGAACCGGCGAGGCGATTGTGCGACGGCACATGGTGATCGGCTGGTGGAGCCTGCTGATCTTCGTGACTCTCGGACTCGTGCTCGAATCGCTGCACGGGTTCAAGGTGGCCTGGTATGTCAACTCAGGTCAGCCCGAGACCACGAGGTTGATGCTCAGGCTGGCTCATGCCCACGGCACCTTTCTGTCACTGGTACACCTGGCCTTTGCCTGGAGCGTGTCGCAGGCGGGCGGATTCAGCCCGAAATCGCGATCCCGGGCCTCGAGAAGCCTGCAGGGAGCCGGGATCCTGATCCCGGCAGGATTTCTGCTGGCCGGAATGCCCGGGTTCGTTCGGACCGGTGGATTGCGACTGGGTGTGCTGGGCGGTGACCCCGGCCTGGGCATCGTGCTGGTGCCCATCGGTGCCCTGCTGCTGCTGCTGGCGGTGTTCCTGACCGCACGCGGCGTCGCCGCCACCTCAGACTGACCGCCGGACCCGTCACTCGGGCACGGCGACCTCGCGGTAGTCCCGCTCGAGCAGCAACTTCTCGGTCCGCTTCCGGTCCAGGCCCTCGCCCGGTACCAGGACCGTTCGCCGTGCCAGGTCGGGATCGAGCCTCTCCGACCCCGACGCCCATTCCTTCCTCAGTCTCAGCCAGACCGTCTCACGCCCGGATCGCGGCCCCACGAAATCGAAGGCCAGTTCGCTGCGAGTGGGATCGCTTTTGAGGGCCTGCCACGCCAGCCAGCGGTTGACCGAGTAGGCATCGTCGAGTTGTTCGGCCAGGTGCGGCACCAGCCAGTCGGTGCCGGAGGCTTTGCGAGCGGGCGGCCAGCCAGCGTGCCAGATCGACACGGCCCGCTGCACCGGATCACCCTGCAGCAACAGCAGTACCCACGAGGCCACCGTCTGCTCCTCCTCGACCAGTTCGGCCGGCTCGTGCCCGTACCACTCGACCATCCGCTCGGACGTCCAGCCAGCCGACCGATCCAGGTGGCACAGGTTGCAGGCGTTGGGGCGGCCGCCTCCCCGGATCGAAACGACTTTCGGACTGTCCACCCGGTGACTGCGAATCGCCCCAAGCAGTGCGTACGACGTGTGGGGCATGTGACAGTTGTAACAACGGCTGCCGGACGACCCGGCGGAGTGGTGAGTGTGCTGGGTCAACCGGCTGCCGGTGAACCCGGTGTGACACTGCAGGCAGGCCCGGTCACCCCGCATTCCGCTGATCAACTGGTCGTCGGCCGGCGCATCGTGCATCGAGTGACACGACAGGCAGGACATCTTGCCCACGGTGTGACATTTCGAGTCCACGTGCCCAAGGTACTCGCGGCCGCCGACCCAGCACGCTCCATCTGTCCAGTAGACCGGCTTGCCCATCTGCTCCATGCGGGTGTGCAGCGGACTGTCGGCAAGCACCGTTTCGAAAGCCGTCGACAAATCCTCTCCGGGCTGATAGCGGTAACCGTTGGCCAGGTAGTCCTCCTGGTCGGGCGAGAGGAAGGTGCTGTGACACTGGCCACAGACCCGCGAGGCTCCCCGGTGATCCAGCCTGGCGGGATTCACGATGGTGGGGTCCGCAGAACCCACCGGCGGCTTTGCCACGGCCGAACCGCCCACACGGGACGACTCCGCGTGGCGGGCCACGTGCTTTCGCCCTGCCCCATGACACGCCTCACAACTGATCCCCAACTCGGCCGCCTCGGTCCGCACTTCCAGTGTTCGCCTGTTCATCCCGGGTCGGCCACCGGTGCTGTGACACGTCAGGCAGTTGTCGTTCCAGGTGATGAAGTGCCGAGGAGATCTCGGTGGCTCGAGAAATGCGTCCTCGCGCGGCATCCACCGCTCCTCGCCAATATGGAAGTACCAGGGAATCTGCCGCAGCAGGTTGCCGCGAGCACCGGGAATCCAGTAGCCCTGGACATGATGCGACCCGGTGGTCATCACCACGGGACGAGTCACCCGGTGCAGTTCGGATTCGCCGTCGATCGCCGATGACTCACGGCCGTCCTCGATCTGGACCGATTCCCAGTCGGGATCGACCAGGTTCACCTCGAAACGATCCCCCGTCCGGGTCAACTCGTAACGACGCCCCCGCGACTCCAGCCTCACGCCATCGAAGGGAGCCAGCACCGTTTGAGGCGTGGCTTGCTGAGTCATCGTGCGATGGAAGGTCGCGTGCCAGCTGTCGTGCTGCTGCCGGTGACACTCCTGGCAGGCCGACGAACCGACGAAATCTCCGCGGGGTCCGAGTTGCGGTAGAGGATCGTCGGCCGGAGCGGGCACGATCTTTCTCTGCGAATCCAGGTACCAGCTGCGCCAGACCAGGCCGACAACGACCAGCCCGACCAGGGCCGCGACCGATCCCAGGAACAACTTGCCTCGACCAGCCACCAGCACCTCTCCTGAGCGAATCTCCCGATGAGCCTCTCCTTGAGTATATCGGCAGGAAGGCGGTCAGAATCCGAGCCGGGCAGCATCTCGCGACGACAACGCCCCGGCTTCTCTGCGGCCACTCGTTGCCGCCCATTCCCAACTCCCGATAGAATCAGGTTGAACCCTCCCCCTTTCAGGACAAGCCCCGCGTGACAGGTTTCCGGCCCATCGCCGCGGCAATCCTCGGTCTCGCCGTGACCACCGGCCACACGGCCCCGCCGGACCTGCCTCCGGCGGTCAAGCGGCAGATCAACTTCGACCGGGACGTCCGGCCGATCTTCGTGAAACACTGCTTCTCCTGTCACGGACCCAAGCGGCAGGAAAGCGACTACCGGCTCGATCGTGCCCGGGTCGCCGTCTCCGGCGGTGACCTCCAACAGAAACCCATTCGCCCCGGCAACGGGGCTGCCAGCCCCCTGCTTCGCTACGTCGCCGGACTCGATCCCGATACCAGGATGCCGCCCAAGGGCCCGCGACTGGACCGGAAACAGCTGGCCGTGCTGCGAGCCTGGATCGACCAGGGGGCCCGGTTTCCACGCTCGGCCGGCGACTCGATGACAAGAACCTCGCACTGGTCGTTCCAACCCCTGGATCGGCCGACCCCGCCGAAAATCCGCGGCGGTGGCAACCCGATCGACGCCTTCGTCGGCCGTCGGCTGGCCAAAGCGAAGCTCGATTTTTCGCCACGGGCCGATCGTCGCACGCTCGCCCGTCGCCTGCACCTGGCCATGCTCGGCCTGCCACCGTCTCCGGAAACCGTCGACGCCTTCATCGCCGACCTTCACCCCGCCGCATGGGAACGCCTGGTTGACGGCGTGCTGGCCCATCCACACTACGGCGAACGCTGGACGCGGCACTGGCTCGACGTCGTCCGCTTCGCCGAATCGCACGGATTCGAAACCAACCGCGAACGGACCAATGCCTGGTACTACCGAGACTGGTGTGTCGAGGCGCTGAACGCCGACATGCCCTACGACCGGTTTGTCGTGTCCCAACTGGCCGGGGATGCGATCGGCGAGAGTGCCGGCACGGGTTTCCTGGTCGCCGGCCCCTACGACCTGGTCAAGAGTCCCGACGTCTCTCTGACACTGGCCCAGCGTCAGGATGAACTGGCCGACATGGTCAACACCACCGGTACCGCCGTGCTGGGACTCACGCTGGGATGTGCACGATGTCATAATCACAAATTCGATCCGATCCCCCAAACCGACTACTACGCGCTGACGGCCGTCTTTGCCGGGGTCCGACACGCCGACCGACCGCTGGACCGCCCGACCCCCCAGGCCCAGCTCGCCGTCCTCCGCAAACAACTCGCAGGTCACCGTCGGCAGCTCGCCGAACTCATCACCAAGCTCAGGCTCCCGGTCAACGCGAAGCACAACATCGAGAAATTCGCCCCCACCAGGGCCCGCTTCGTCCGCTTCACGATCCGCAACACCAACAGCAGCGAACCGTGCCTGGACGAACTGGAGATCTACACTGCGGCGAGTCCGGGCCGTCCCGCCCGCAACGTGGCGCTGGCCACCAACGGAACCAAGCCCACCTCCTCGGGCAACTTCGGTCCGCACCCGTTCCACAAGCTCGCTCACATCAACGACGGAAAGCACGGCAACAGCCACAGCTGGATCTCGAACCAGTCGGGCCGTGGCTGGGTGCAACTGGAATTCCCCGAGACGGTCGTGATCGATCGGATCGAGTGGGGTCGCGACCGTCAGCAGAAGTTCAGCGACCGGCTGCCGACCCGGTACTGGATCGAAGTGGCCGAGAAGGCCGGAGAGTGGCACGAGGTGGCCGGGATCGCCGACCGTGCCCCCTTCGGATCCTCAAACACCGCTCCGGCCGACCGGTTGGCTCGCAGTGATCTCAGCCGGGAAGCCGCCCTGGCTCGTGGACTCCAGGGGCAGATCGGCGAGCTGACCACACGACTCAATGGACTCGCCAAGGGTCCCACCGCCTACGTCGGCCGGTTCGACCCGCCCCCGGCCACGCATCGACTCTACCGCGGCGACCCCCAGGCTCCCCGAGAGGCCATCGCCCCGGGGGGGCTGACCATTCTTGCCCCTCCACCGATGGCCATGAACGAACCCGAACAGGCCCGGCGACTGAAACTCGCCCGCTGGCTGGTCCGCCCCGACAACCCGCTCACCCCGAGGGTGATCGTCAACCGGTTGTGGCACTACCACTTCGGGACCGGACTGGTGTCCACTCCGGGTGACCTCGGGGCCAACGGCAGTCTCCCCTCGCACCCCGAACTGCTCGACTGGATGGCCGGCAGGATGGCCGGAACCGGCTGGTCGCTGAAATCGCTGCACCGCCTGATCCTCACCTCGCGGACCTGGTGCCAGTCCAGCCGTCCCCGTGCCGACGCGACAGCCCTGGATGCGGGAACACGGCTGTTGTGGAGATTCCCGCCCAGACGCCTGGCGGCCGAGGCGATCCGCGACAGCATGCTGTCGGCCAGTGGCGCCATCGACCGCCGCATGGGCGGACCGGGGTTCAAGGTCTTCGAAATCGTGATGGAAAACGTCCGGCACTACTCCCCCAAGAAGACCTACACCGTCAACGAGTGGCGGCGGATGGTCTACATGACCAAGATCCGACAGGAGCAGGATGAGGTGTTCGGAGCGTTCGACTGCCCCGACGGCAACCAGGTGATCGCCCGCCGCAGCCGATCCACCACGCCGCTGCAGGCCCTGGGACTGCTCAACGGCAACTTCGTCCTACAACAGTCCCGGATGCTGGCTCGCCGGTGCGTAACCGACACGCCCGGAGGCAGCACCGGCGATCGCGTCGCCCGAGCCATCCGCCTGGCATTCGGTCGCCCGCCCACACCTTCCGAAATCGACGCCGGCACCCGGCTCGTCGACCGCCACGGCCTGGCCGCGCTGGCCCGTGCCCTGCTCAATTCCAACGAGTTCCTCTGGCTGCCCTGACTCCCACTCGCCCCGTGAAACCCCTGCCTCATGTCACCACGCACTTCACTGGACCGACGCCGGTTCCTGGGAGATTCGGCCACCCTGCTCGGGTCCACCGCCCTGGCAACCCTGCTGGACCAGGACGGGGTGCTGGCCGACGCACCGATCCGGCCGGCCATCAACCCCTCCAGTCCCCACGCTTCACGGTCGGCCCACTTTCGGCCACGCGCTCGCCAGGTGGTGATGATCTTCTGCAGCGGAGGCTTCAGCCCGCTGGATTCTTTCGACTACAAGCCCGAACTGATCCGCCGCCACGGAGAACCACTGCCGGGCAAGAAGCTGATCACCTTCCAGGGCGAGCAGGGACGGCTGACACGGCCGCTGTACCCGTTCCGTCCGCGTGGCGAAAGCGGCAAGATGGTCTCGACGCTGGTCGACCACCTCGGAGAACTCGCCGACGAGATGTGCTTCGTGCACTCGGTGACCACCAAGACCAACACGCACGGTCCGGCCGAAAACGTGATGTCCACCGGCTTCACGCTCGACGGGTTCCCCAGCATCGGTGCCTGGGTCAGCTACGCCCTGGGCAGCGAAGCGGATGACCTGCCCGCCTTCGTGGCAATCCCCGACCCCCGGGGCAAGCCTCAGTCCAGCGTCAACAACTGGGGACCGGGCTTCCTGCCAGCGGCCTTCCAGGGCACCGATTTCAACGCCGCACGACCCATCCGCAACCTGGCCCGGCCGACTTCGATCACCCCGGCTGCCGACACCGCCACCCGCCGTTTTCTCGATGCCCTCAACCGGAAACACCTCGATCGTTTCCCCGGCGACTCCGAACTGGCCGCCCGAATCGCCAGTTACCAGCTCGCGGCACGCATGCAGCTGTCGGTCCCCGAGATCACCGACCTCTCGACCGAATCCCGTTCGACGATCCGACTCTACGGTGCCGACTCCCGAAATCCCCTGAAAGCCGGCTTCGCCCGTAACTGTCTGCTGGCACGCAGACTGGTCGAACGAGGTGTTCGCTTCATCCAGCTCTTCAACGGCAGCTACCAGACCGGCGGAGAGGGGACCAGCAACTGGGACGGCCACAAGAAACTCAAGGTGCAGTACGACGTCCACGGCCCGATTCTCGATCAGCCCGCCGCCGGGCTGCTGGCCGATCTCAAGCAACGCGGGCTGCTCGAGGAGACCCTGGTCGTCTTCTGCAGCGAATTCGGTCGCATGCCCACGTTCCAGAAGGGGGCCAGTGGGCGAGACCACAATCCCGACGGATTCACCGTCTGGATGGCCGGGGCAGGTGTCAAAGCTCCATTTTCCTACGGTGCCACCGACCCGTTCGGACACCGAGCGGTCGAACCCCCCGCCAGTGTTCATGATGTCCATGCCACCATCCTGCACCTGGCTGGACTCGAGCACCGCCGTCTCAGCATCTACCACAACGGAATCCAGAGACGGTTGACCGACGTCCACGGCGACGTGATCACCGACGTGCTCGCCTAGTCTACCGGGATCACCAGGATCACCGGAATTGCCATCGGATGGCCGAAGTCCCAGGTTCTCGGGATTGCGGACAAAATCAACAAATCCCCGAAGCGGTCGTGGCGAAACCGGATCCGTTCGGGATAAGATCCGGTGTCATGAACAGGGGTGGCCATCGCTCCCCCGGCTTTTGGTTGAATTTCCTGCCAGTGGGCATGAAACGATGGGTCGGTACCAGATTCTGGTGCCCGTCCGGTCCGGATTTTCCCCCTGGCTCTCCGTTTCTTGTCGGTCACCAATAAAGTCGTTTTCGGGCACCGTAAGGAGTTCTCTGATGGCGCGGGGACAAATCAAGACTCTGACAGATCGTGGTTTCGGGTTCATTTCCAGCGATGGAGCGGATGTGTTTTTTCACATGTCCACGCTGGAAGGCGAAGGTCAGTTCGACATGTTGCAAGAAGGGCAGGCGGTCGAATACGAATCCGAACCCGGTGAACGCGGCCCGCGGGCAACGATGGTCCGGATCGTCACGGACGAATAAACACCCGGGACCACATCCCGGGTGACCCGACGGCCTCCGGAAGTCCGGGCCGACGCGCGGGCCAATCGGATTGGCACGAAACCGCACGTGCCTGGTTCACGCCGCGCCGTGCGGCTCTCACCGGATCGGGATGCGTTCGGCCCAGCCCACGGCGATTCTGCCGGGTCCGGCTACGTCAACTCGTGGATCGGCCGTCCACCGCCGACGATGCTCACCGGCCGACCGCTGGCATCCTCGTTGTGGGTTCCCAGCGAGATGCCCATCGCGTGGTAGATCGTGGCCAGCACATCCAGTGGCGTGCTTGGCCGTTCCTGGACACCGCCACCGTGACGTTCGCTGGCTCCAACGACTCGCCCCCCAACGATCCCGCCGCCGGCCAGCATCACCGTGAAGCAGTTCGACCAGTGGTCGCGGCCGGCGTGACCGTTGATCAACGGCGTCCGGCCAAACTCGCCGGCACAGTAGACCAGGGTGTTTTCGAGCATCCCCCGCTGGTCGAGATCCTCCAGCAGCGTGGCCATGGCAGCATCCAGCGGAGGCAGGTGCTGTTCGAGGTTCTGGTGGACTTCGTTGTGATGGTCCCAGTACCCGGTGTTGACCGTGACCACCCTCGCGCCGGCCTCGACCAACCGTCGGGCCAGCAGGGCGCTCTGCCCGTACTGGTGACGACCGTATCGTTCCCGCAGGGCAGCGGGTTCGGAGTCGATTTCGAACGCCTTGCGGACCTCCTCACCGGTGACCATCTCGAGTGCCTTGGCCTTGAAGGCGTCCAGGCCGTCCATCACTCCTGTGCGGTCGATGTCGCGGCGAAGGGAATCGAAGCGGACCAGCAAATCGCGGCGTTTGCGCACATTGCTGAGGTCCAGCCCGCCCGGCAACGCCAGGTTGGGGACCTTGAAGTCCTTGCTGTTCGGATCGGCTCCGACCTCGAACGGATCGTAGGACGCCCCCAGGTAAACCGACTTCTGGTACCCGAACGCCTCGGCCTTGGGGACCGCGATGTAGGCGGGCATGTGGGGCGAGCGTGAACCGAGGGCCTTGTTGATGACCGAACCGAACGAGGGATGCTGCGCGGCGATCCGGGCCAGCGTCGGTCCGAAATATCCCGTCTGCATCCAGTGCGCCGACGGAGCGTGGATACCGTTCTCGTGGTACACGCTGCGGACCTGGGCGATCTTGTCCATCACCTTGGCTTGCCTGGCAAATCGCTCGCCGACGATCGTTCCGGGCACGTTGGTCTTGATCGGGCGGTACGGACCACGGTACTCGGCCGGAGAATCCGGCTTCATGTCGTAGGTGTCCTGCTGGCTCATGCCGCCATGAGTCCAGAAGACGATCAGCGACCGTCCCTTGTCGCGGGTCGCGTCGGCGGCGACCGCTTCCCGCTCCAGAAGACTCGAAAGCCCCAGCCCCAGCAGTGGGGCCCCGACTTGCAGGAAGTTGCGTCGGGAAATGCCGTCACAGTTTCGGTAGGTGCGTCCGGGCACGGTCAACATCGTTGGACTCCTGCAACCCCCACCCGCGGCGACGGGCGGCGATGGTCTGCTTCTATTCCTAGTGTTCGAAACGAACGGGGCTAGTGGATGAACAAAAACTCGTTGGTCGCCAGCAATGCCCACATCAGCGACTGGTAGGCCGCCTTGCGATCCGACTCCGACTCCAGGTACTCCAGCGCGGTGCGGGATTCCTCGTCACGAGGCCGGCGAGAAAAGATACGGACAAACAGTTCCTGCACGTTCTCGGAATGCGTTTTCTTGTTGGCAGCCAGGCGGGTGACAAAACCACTCTTGTCGGCCAACTTCCTCTGGATCTCACTGGAACTGACCAGTTCCAGGGCCTGGGCCAGCGCCGGGTCATCGGTACGCTCGCATTCGCAGGCACTTCTCCGGTCGGGACGCCCGAACACGTCCAGGAAATGCACCGAGACGTTCTCGTCGGGCAACTCGATGGCGCGGGTCCCAGACGGGAACTTGCCACCGCGGTCGCCGGGGAAGACGGTCGGCACGTCCAGCACCTGGCTGAAGGCGTCCAGCAACACCTCGGCCTTCAGCCGCCTGGGATAGAACCGGGCGTAAGACTGGGTATCGAGACGGTTGGAGTCGTTCGGTTGGCTGCTGGTCCGATAGGCCCGGCTGCCGGCGATGCGGCCGACCAGGTGCTTCAGGTCGAACCCACTGGCGATGAAGTCGCGGGTCAGCCATTCCAGCAATTCGGGATTCGACGGCGGATTGCTGCTTCGCGAGTCATCGATCGGATGCACCAGGCCCCGACCCAGGAAATGGCCCCACATGCGATTGACCATCGTTCGGGCAAAAAACGGATTGTCACGACGGGCCAGCCAGCGGGCAAACCGCTGCCGGGGATCGTCGAAAGGTGACAAGGACAGGTCCGGACCGCCCAGTGGCCTCGGAGGAATCACTCGACCAGTACGAGGATGACGCACCTGGCCGGAGGACCGGACGTAAATTCGTTCGTTGGTCGGCACCTCCGCGTCGGCAAACCCACCACGACGCCCCACCCGGGCAAACACCGCCGCCAACCCGTAGTAGTCGGCCTGGCTCCAGGGTTCAAACGGGTGGTGATGGCACTGGGCACACTGGATCCGCACTCCCAGGAACGCCTGCGCCACGCTTTCGACGTAATCGACCGAGGTCCGCACCTGCCGGTACCAGACCGTCGGTGGATTCTCGCGCTGGCTGCCGGTGGCCGTGAGAATCTCGGCCACGAACTGATCGTAGGGCTTGTTGGTCGCCAGGGAGTCACGGATCCATCCGGCGAACAAGGCCGTCCCCGGCCGCTGCTTGCTGGTCGAATACCCCTTGCCACGGTTCCTGAGAATGTCGGCCCACTTCATCGCGAAGTACGCCGCGTATTCAGGCCGGTCCAACAGCCGGTTGATCAGCCGTGTTCGTCGGCCCGGACGACGATCGGCTTCGAAGGCTCGCACCTCCGCAACCGTCGGCAATGTCCCGCAGATGTCCAGCGACAGCCGCCGGATCAATGTTGCGTCATCGACCTCTCCGGACGGCCGGATCCCCAGCCGCGCCCAGCCCTCGACCAGGAAACGGTCGACCGGCGAAGCGTCTTTCGGCAGGGCCACCGGCTCGGTCGCCTTGCCGAAGGGCACCGTGCCCTGGTAGACGGCCATCTTCCCACCGTAGCGGGCCAGCACCGCGAACAGCCCACCACGCTCGCCGGTTGTCACCGAGCCGGACCCGCCAACTCCGCCGATTTCCGGCTCGTTGGACAGGTACAACGCCTGGTGAGTCACGTCGCGGTGGGTGCCGTTGGAGAATCTCGCCGAGAGCTTCAGCTGTTCAGTCGAGTTGACCGGCAACACGCCCCGGGTCGGAGTCATCGTCAGTTCAACCAGCACCGGATCGTCGTCCCGTGGCGGAGCGGCCCCCTGCCGGATCCAGTCGGCCAGGACCCGGTAGTCGGGAGAACCGATTCCCAGGCGGCGGCCCCCACCGTGAGGCACTCGCCCGATGGCCTTCTGCAGCAGCAGGCTGCTGTCGGGATCACCGGCAAAAACGCGGCGACCACGTGCCTCCTTGACCAGCGACTCGTGATCGAACGCCGGAACGAACCCCAGCAAAGACAGCTTGAACCCGTTCTGGCCAGTCGACTTGCCGTGACAACCGCCGCTGTTGCAACCCAGCTTGGTCAGGATCGGCACCACGTCGGCGGCGAATGCGATTCGAGCGGGGGCATCGCCGGCACGAACCTCCGACGAACCGAACAGCACCACGGCCAACACCGTGACGACCGTCGTAGCCGAAACCACGCGAACGACGGCCCCGTACGACTCGCGTCGTGGCTTTGCGGAGCCATATTGTCTGCAGTTGACGTCCATCCCATCAGCATACGCGAATGGGAAGGCCGACCCCAGTCCAAAGCTCGAGCCAGGACCCCTGGCCGATTATCGGCTGCGGGCCAGGATCGACGTGGCGGTGACGGGTCCCGATTCGGTGGGTGAGTGCTTCACCACGATCCGATCCCCGGGTTGCAGATCCGACAATCGGGCCGCCTGGCGGTTGCGTTCGATCCGGGTCTTGTCGTCGATCCGAACCGATTGCGTCCCACCTCCCCTTTTCTCGACCGTCAACTGGCCCCGCTTGGCATCGATACTGGCCACTCGTCCAAAGGCTGCCGTCGCCGGCCCCTGCGGCGATTCGGGCCGACCGCCAAATCCGCGCGGGCGTCCCCTGAAATCTCCGGGACGTCCCCCGAACCCGCCGGGACGACCGCGGAAACCACCGGGACGACCACCAAAACCGCCCGGCCGACCACCGAAATCGGGACGTCTGCCGAACCCGGGACGACCGGCCAGATCACCTCGACCACCTCCCGGACGCTGCCCGCCACGGCGGGACCTGGTTCGCCCACCGTCACGATCACCCTTCAATTGCACCGTGTAGGTCTGGGTCACGGGTCGGCACCAGCCTTCCTTGTCGTTGCAGGCGAAGTACTTGACCACCAGTTTCAGCGGCTCACGCGAGTCGCCCAGTTCGACTGTCGCCAGGAACTCGCGGGGATCGACATCGGCCGGCTCTTTCACCTCCGGACCCGTCCACTCGCCCGGCTTGACCCGCCCGTCGAGACCCGGTTTCTCACCGGAACTCTCAACAAAACGTACGCGGATCGGTTCCACCAGGTTGTTCCAATGAACGTGGTACAACGGATCCAGCATGAAGCGAATGTGGAGTTGTCCCTTGCCCTCCGAGAGCAGGGCGGAATCGGCCTCGGCACGCAACTTGGCGTAAAACGGCGTGGCGTCCGAGCCCTTCTCGATCAACGGCTCGATCACCAGCGGACGCATGTCGCCGGGCAACTCGATCCGCTTGACCACTCCACGAGCCGCGGCCCTGGGCGGAGCCTCCTGGACGAGTTCCAGGTCAGCCGGATCGGTGGGATTCTCGACCTTGCCAACCAGTTCCTCCAGATCCGCTCGCAATGCTGCCGGATCACTCCAGGCTCGCTTTCTGACCAACCGCCCCTTGCCGTCAACCACGAACTCGCTGTTGGGCGCGTTGCCCAGTGCGTGCTTGATCGGGTTGTCGATGGCATCACAGATCCAGGTGAACCCCGATCCCAGCGTCCTGCGGGCCTCCTTCACGTGAGCCAAGCGTTCCTTGAGCGTGTACGGCCGGACGTAACCGTTGTGCTCCGGATGAGCCAGTGCCTTGTAGACGTAATAAAACCGAACGCCACGGGATTCGTAGTCGACACGGACGGCCTCCAGACCGGAGACACTTCTCAGGAAAGGCGGTCAGGTCAGGCAGCCGAAGACCAGGACCTTGTAGTCGCCCTTCAGCGCCCTCAGGCTCAACGGCTTCCCGTCGGCTGTGAAACCGGAAACGTCCGGCAACGGCTCTCCGAGCTGGGGCGAGGCCGAGTCGAATCGGCGAACCATCCGCTCTCGTGCCGACTCGCCGCCCTGGCGAGACTCGCCCGGTTTCCGCGTCGGCCTCGACCGATCGTCGCGCCGCGAATCCTGTGCCAGGGCCCCTGCAGAGCTCAGCAGGCCAACCAACACGACCACGAGAAACTGTTTCATTACCCGAACTCCCGAAATCCAAACCCCTTTCGTCTGTCCACATCCTACACCGTCCCGAGATTGTCGTCACCGACAACATCCACCCGCCAAGGTTGGCTCGCTTGCGAGTCTCCACTGTTTGCTTTCTCTTGGTCATGCCCGGATACGCACAGTCCGTTCAACCCGCCGACCGACAGGCCCTGCCGTGGTCTTCAGTTCACACTTGTTCGTCTTCTACTTCCTGCCGCTGGCACTGTTGCTCTACTACGCCGCGCCGGTCCGGACGCGACACCTGCTGCTGACGGTCCTCAGCTATCTCTTTTACGGTTGGGCCAACCCGCTGTTCGTCGTGCTGATGGCTTTCTCGACAGCCGTCGACTACGCCTGTGGTCGGGTGATCGCAGCCGAACCGACCGACAGGGCCGTCGAGGTCGACGGAAAGCCGCCCCGCAGCCGACGGCAGAGGACCGCCCTGGCCATCTCGATCGTCACCAACCTCTCTCTGCTGGGCTTCTTCAAGTACTTCAACTTCGGAGTGGACAGCTTCAACACCCTGGTCACCGCGCTGGGTGCTCCGGGCTGGCAATGGGACACCTTTTTCCGCATCACGTTGCCGCTGGGAATCAGTTTCTACACGTTCCAGTCGATGAGCTACACGATCGATGTCTACCGGGGCCATGCGGCAGCCATCGGCAACCCGATCGACTTCGCGTGTTACGTCTCGATGTTCCCCCAACTGGTTGCCGGACCGATCATCCGGTTCCACGAGGTGGCCCGGCAACTCGAACAGCGAACCCACACGCTCGAGAAGTTCGCTCGTGGAACGGCGCTGTTCAGCCTCGGCCTGGCCAAGAAGGTCCTGCTGGCCAACTCGTGCGGCCTGTTGGCCGACCTGGTCTTTAATGCTGGTGGCCGCAGTTGCCTGGACGCCTGGATCGGCCTGCTGGCTTACTCGTTCCAGATCTACTTCGATTTCAGCGGCTACAGCGACATGGCCATCGGCCTGGGCCTGATGCTGGGGTTCACCTTCCCGAAGAACTTCGACTCACCCTACCGCTCGGCCTCGATCACCGAGTTCTGGCACCGCTGGCATCTCTCGCTCTCCAACTGGCTCCGCGACTACCTCTACATCCCGCTGGGAGGAAATCGCCTCGGCACGTCACGGACCTACATCAACCTCGCCATGGTGATGTTGCTGGGTGGACTCTGGCACGGAGCCGCCTGGACATTTGTCGCCTGGGGCGCGTTGCACGGTGGGGCGCTGGCGTTCGAACGCGGACTCGGCAAGCAGAGCCTCTACCACCGTTGGCCCCGACCGTTCCGCGTGGCGATCACGTTTGTCGTCGTCGCCATCGGCTGGGTCTTCTTCCGTTCGGATTCGATCACCGCCGCCGGCAGCTTCCTCGCCTCGCTGGTCGGAGCCACCTCGACCGAACCCGGTGACCTGCTGCTCTCGGGAATGACCCACCAGCCGTGGCTACTGGGCTGGCTGGGTGTCGCCGCGATCGTGACCTGGGCGGCCCCGCAAAGCTGGGACTGGACAAGTCGGATCACCGCGCCGCGAGCCGTTGCGATGCTCGGCCTGTTCTGGGCCTCGCTGTTGCTGCTGACCACCCAGTCCTTCAACCCCTTCATCTACTTCATCTTCTAGATCTCCCCACGACCCCCGGTCATGACAACCACACGAGAAGAACAGGCCGCCGTGGAACTCGGCACAACCGACGTCACACCGTCGGTCGCCCGGATGATGGTGGCCTCGTTCGCCATCACCCTGATGGCAGTGCCGGCGATACAGTGGGCTGGGGAACTGCAGACCTTCGCCGTCGGCGACCGCAATTCGCCGTGGCCGTCGGCCGCCGAGATCCTCACCGCACCGACGGTCGTCTTCCAGCGGTGGTCACGGGACGATCCGGATGACGTGGCCGGCAAGACCCTGGCAGCCAACGCCGAACTCCTGGCCGAGATCCAGCGTTACGAGACGTCGCTTGAGGATCGGTCGATCACCACCACCGTGCTGCTGGGATCAACCCGCAGACACCTGGCCGGCTGGTTCGGCTGGGGAACCGAAGACGCCTGGATCGGCCGTGGCGGTTGGCTGTTCTACCGCCCCGATCTCGACCACAGCACCGGTCCCCCGTTCCTGGCCCCGGATGTTCTCGCCCGCCGCCGTCGCGGTGGACGCGAGTTCTCGGCAAGACAACACCCTGACCCGCGACCCGCCATTCTCGACTTCGCCCGTCAACTGGCCCGACGCAACATCCGGCTCGTGCTGGTCCCCACACCGACCAAGGCCATGGTGCATCCCGAGCATTTCGGCGGCCACACCGGTGCCGACCGACCGTCGATGCACAACCGCTCATACCTCGAACTGGTGCGGACGCTCGAAGACAACGGTGTCACCGTTTTCGACCCCCTGCCGATCCTCCTCCGCCGCCGCGGACAAGCCGGCGAAGATCAGTTCCTGTCCACCGACACCCACTGGCGTCCCGAGGCGATGGAAGCGGTGGCCAGGGACCTCGCCGCGCAACTCTCGGACCGGAAACACGTCGACACCGTCGAGACGAATTCCGGCCAGACCCGCACGACGGTGTCGGTGACCGGGCAGGGCGACCTCGAAACGATGATGAGGCTGGGACCGGGCCCGGCGGCTTTCCAGCGGCAGACGGTCACACTCAACCAGGTTCTCACAGCCGATCGCCGGAGCCACTGGCAGCCCGATCCGACAGCCAGGGTGCTGCTCCTGGGCGACAGCTACACCAATATCTACTCTCTCGACCCGATGGGCTGGGGCCAATCCGCCGGGTTCGCCGAGCAACTTTCCTGGCACCTCGGACAGCCCGTCGATCGCATCTCCAGAAATGCCGATGCTGCCCACGCCACGCGAAGACAACTCGCCTCCGATCCGAAACGCCTGGACGGCAAGACCGTGGTCGTGTGGCAACTGGCCGTCCGCGAGTTCAGTTCCGGCGACTGGCCGCTGATCCGGCTCGGGAGACCCGACAGCGACCCGGGTTCAACGCGGTCGCACGACGCGGTCGACTTCCGCGGCACGGTCCTGGCCACCTCGGGGGTCCCGACTCCCGGCACTGTCCCGTACCGCGATGCAGTCCTTTCGCTCCACGTCACCGACAGCAATGGAAACCAGCGGATCGTCTTCTGCATGGGCATGAAGGACAACCGGCTGGTGCCCGCGGCACGGCTGAAGCCCGGAGACCTCTTGACCGCTCGGCTCATCCCGTGGACAACCGTCGAAAAGACGTACGGACGATTGGTCCGAATCGAGCTCGACGACCCCGAATTCCGACTGGTCGACCTGCCGACCTTCTGGGGAGACCTCAAATGACCCGTCCATCCCTGGCGATCATCCTGGTGATGGTTGTCGCCGGCCTGCTGATCAACCCGGCACATGCCGGCCAGCCCACCGCCTCCGCCACCTCCCAGGTCACCAACTTCCACAACATCGTCCGACTGCTGGCCATCGGTGCCCAGCAGCAGAAACGGACGGCCATCCGGGGCACCGACGGCTGGATGTTCTTCGTGCCCGAACTCCGTGCGCTGACCGTCGGACCGTTCTGGGGCGACCGGTCCAGCACGGTCTCACGGGCCAGCAACAAGCGGTATGCCGATCCCCTCGAACCGATCACCGATTTCCATCGCCAACTGAAGCGGGCAGGAATCCGGTTGCTGGTGGTGCCGGTCCCGGCCAAGGTCTCGGTCTACCCCGAGCGAGTCGCCCAGAACATCTCGTTCGGTCCGTCTGACACCCCCGGGAAGACGTCTCCACCGCGACTCGATGTCCACCACCAGGCCTTCCACAAGCTGCTGGTCGCTCGCGGTGTCGAGGTGGTCGACCTGCTGCCCGTGTTCCTCAAACAACGTCACGATCGGCGGGGGCCGTTGTACTGCAAGACCGACACACACTGGTCGGGTCGTGGCGTGGCCGTGGCCACCGCCACCATCCTCAATTCGGTCGGAAAACCGAAGTGGCTCCGCGACCTGCCCCGCCGCAAGTCGGTTTCCGACACAAAACCGGTCACCATCACCGGGGACCTCGCCCGCACGCTCGATGCCGACAAACCGGTCCGGGAGACGTTGCCGCTGACTTTTGTCGGCCAGGCGAAAAGAGGTGGTCGCCCCGTCCCCACTCCCGTGTCACGAACCAGCCCGGTGCTGGTGATGGGCGACAGCCACACGCTGGTCTTCCACGACCCGACCTTACACGCCGCCGGTGCCGGGTTGCCCGATCACATCGCCGCGGGACTCGGCCTCGCCGTCGACCTGGTGGGGGTCCGGGGCTCGGGCGCCACCGCCACTCGCATCTCGCTGCTGCGACGCCGCGACAACCTCAAGGGCAAGAAACTCGTCATCTGGTGCTTCTCGATCCGCGAGTACACCGAGAGTTTCAGTGGCTGGAGGGTGGTCCCGGTCATTCGCCGCTAGCCGAATCCGCAGCCGCCTTGACCGGCCCTGTCCGCTTCAGCAGGGCCTGCCGGACGTCCATCACCGCGATCGTCTTCTTGGACACCGGCCGGATCTCGAATCGGTAGAGTCCCGCGCGAGGGATCGTCACGTGTCCGATCGACCGCTGGCGGAACGCCTGGAATCCTCCGGTGTCCTCCACGGTGAATGACAGTTGCTGCCCGGCCACGCGGACCGCCACCCGGCTGCCACCGTGCCCCTTGCCGCAACCCTGCAGCACCCCCACCTCGTAACGCCCGGGCCGCTCGACGTAGACGCTCCACCAGCAAAAGTCCTCGACACGGGTCCAGTACCCGACCGTGTTCTTGTGAGGCTGGGGCTCGTACCTGAGGTTCTTGCCGACGACGACGGCATCGTGAGACCCCAGTACGATCGCATCCGAGCCGGTCGTCGCCGGAGCGACCACCCTGGGCAAACGCGAACTCCAGGGACGACCCACCGTCGTGATCCGGATTCTCACGCTGGACGTATCCCTGTTCGGCACCCCACCCCCGGTCCGGGCCAGTGTCGGCAACCGAATTTCCCAGTGGGTCTGCTTGGGAGCGATCTTCAGTTTCCGTGGCTTGCCGGGGCCGAGGATCTCGACGGTCTTCACCGGGTTGTTCAGCCGGGGCAGTTTCAGCACGCGGTTCGAGACATTGCCGACGACGACCAGTTCAACCCGGTCGTCCCCGCGAAACACTTTGATCCCCTCGGCCTTCAGCCAGGCCCCGTCCCATGTGATCAACTGACCGGGAGTCGGATCACCAAGAGTCTGGGCCAGAAAATCGTCGATCTCGTCAACCATCACGTCAAACCACGGGTGCTGGTTCCAGCAACCGTGTCGACCTCGGTGATAAACCCGGGCCCGGGTGGTCACCTTGTGGCCGGCCAGTCGGGCACGTCCCTCGGCGTTGGCCGCCACCGCATCGTACTGGCCCCTCAGGAACAGCATCGGGGGCGTCCTGGGTGAAAAGTGGGTGAACGGAGCTCCCAGCCGGTACAACTCGGGAGCCTGGTCCAGCGTCCTGCCGAACCACTTGTTGGCATTGGAACTCTCGGGCTGTTCTCGCGACTTTCGGGCGACCGGACCGGTGGTCAACTGCATCGGCCCGGCCAGCACCACCGCCGCCTGGATCGCACTGGAAACGTCCGCGTGCCCCCCCCGGCCCTGCAGCGACGCCACGTGCGGTGCCGCGGCCATCAGCCCGACCAGGTGTCCTCCGGCCGAACCCCCAACGGCTCCGATCCTCTTCGGATCGACGTGGTACCGCCTGGCCGACGCCCGCAGCCACCTCGTCGCGGCGTTGCAATCGTGAACCGCCGCGGGAAACTTCGCCTCCCCGCCCAACCGGTAGCCGATCGCCACGGCGACATAGCCCCGACGGGCCAGGGCGGTGGCCAGAGGATGGAACTTGGCCTTGTCGCCTTTCAGCCAACCGCCGCCGTGGACGACAATCACCGCCGCCCGCGGCCGTTTCGCCACGGCCTGGGGCACGAACACGTCGGCGGTCATCTTTCGTTCACCGTTGACGGCGTACACGACGTCACGCTGCACCGCGATCTCCAGGCCACCGCCGGCCGATTCGGTCGTGACCCGCGAGACGGCCAGGCCACGGGCCTTCAGGTCCTTGCGGATGGTCGCCGGAGACGACTCGTTCACCGGGGTCACTTTTGGTGGCGCGGCCACCACCGCACCCGCGATTCCCAGCAGCAGCAACACGGTTCCCAGGTAATCCGGCACGCGGCAACGAATCATCGTCTCTCTCCCATGAGGTCCGGCTCCGATCCTAGCCGGACCCGCGAACCCTCTGCCAGTCGCTGTCGCGGTTTGGTATCATCCCGGCTGAGCCCCGACGACGTTCTCCTCCGCCCCCGGACACAACTTGCCATGAGTGACGAAACCACCCGTCGCGACTTCCTCCAGGCCGGCGTCGCCGCCGGTGTTGCCCTCGGACTCGCCGAGGAACTCCTCGGAGCCCAGCAGGACAACG
>DLVV01000228.1:0-25352 GCA_003445035.1 Planctomycetaceae bacterium
AGAGTCCCGTGCCGCCGACGAACAGTGGCACGCGTCGGTTGTCGATGATCTGCTGGCACGCCTTTGCCGCGGCGGACACGTAATCGGCCAGGCTGAAGTCCTGGTGCGGGTCGAGGATGTCGAGCAGGTGATGAGGGACGCGGGCTCGTTCGGCTGATGTCGCCTTGGCCGTGCCGATGTCCATTCCCCGGTAAAGCGACATCGAGTCCATCGCGACGATCTCGCCGCCGACCACTTCGGACCACTCAAGCGACAGTCCCGTCTTGCCACAGGCCGTCGGCCCGGCCAGGACCAGGCACCGCCTCAGCACATCGGGGGGAATGCACGTCGTCATCGCGAGTTCCGTCGTCGGCTGCAGCGCCTTTCACCGGGTCGGTGTTCCTCCTACCATGTTCGCAGCGCCGTCGTCGGTTGACCATCGGCGGCGATCCCTGCCCCAGCCGACCAGAATTGGCATGCCCACGTTCGAAGCTCGAGTCGCCCTGGCCACAACAGCCGAGCAACTTTTCGACTACATCGTTCACCCGGCTCACCTGGCCGGCATCATGCCGCCGGCAACGCCCCTGGAAGTGATCGAAAGCCCCGAGCGACTCGAACTCGGCAGCGAACTGGTCGTTGATCTTGACGGGTTCGGCCCCACGCAGAGGCTGACCTACGAGGTCACCGCGTTCGACGAGCCCGTGTCGTTCACCGAGACGATGACGAACGGTCCACTGGGTGCCTGGGTGCACCAGCGGACGATCATCCCAGGCGAGGAGTTGGTCGAGTTGATCGAGGAGGTGAATTTCGAACCACCGTCAGGCCTCGCCGGCCTGTTGTTGACCGCCGCACGGATCGAAGCCTCGCTCACCAGCGGATTCGCTCACAGGCACCGCCGGCTGCGGGAACTGTTGGAAGCGAAATGATGTCCGAGGAACAATCGCCCGCCCGCCTGACGCCCGAAGACCTGTTGCCGGCGGCCGAGTCGACCGGGCCGGTCGGTCCGCGAGAAAAGCGGGCCCGTGACATGGCCACCATGGTCGCGTTGATGGGCCTGGTGCTGGTCGCCGGTGGATTGATGGCGATCCTGGCCCTGGTTTTCAACCAACTGCTGATCTTCGCGTTCCTGGCTGCGATTGTGCTGGGAGGTGGCTACCTGTCCTTCCACTACGTGGTCTGGGGCCGCCGGCTTGATCGGCAACTGGCCACGCGTCCCGATCCGCCCTCGGGCCCGCTCGACGCGTCTCCACAACCTCCTTTGCAGCAAGACGATCGGGCTACCGAAGATCCTCCTGCTGGGCCGTGAGCGTCGTCCGAGTTGTCTCACACGGCCGGCCAGACCGTGTGTTCTCGCCTCACTCCCAATGTCGTCTTTTTTTGATGATGGGGTGTTAAGTTCTTGTGCCCCCTCACCTCGGGTTTCTAGTGTCGTTCGTATCGGGATCGGGAAGGACCCGATCTGACACGGCGGGCCGCGAACGAGCCAGGGACTCTCTCTCCACAGTTTCGCGACATCCGTTTGACCAGGCGAGAGATCCCGCAGCCCGTCCGTGGCCCGTCATCACCTGACCCCGAGATGGAAAAGGGGGATGACGATGGGATGGAGAACTCGCAACAGGTCGACACGAACACTTTCCGCCAGGTGGTTCACCTCGGCACCCTGGAAACGGGCCCGGCGGCCGCGGCGTCGCAAGTCGTGGCCTGGATACGGTGAAACGCTTGAGTGCCGAACTCTGCTTTCGGCAATGCCGTTTGCCGAAGTTGGCGGCGTAGCTGGTCCGGCTGACTCGCCGATTGCCAGGGGCGAATCGCGAGTCCCGGTTGACCGGGAGGCGAAACGGGCCATTCCGGTTCGTGGTGGTGCCGCGACTGCCCAGCAACAGAGGTACGTCGAGGTCCTGGTTTTTATCGATTCGGGACCCTTCCGGATCGGTCACGCGGACATCGCCCTGACCGATGGCAACAGCACCACCGTTTACGGTCAGCACGCCACCGGGGCCGGCAACGGCGGGTTTGACGATTCGGCGTTCCAGCGTCGCTCGTTGGACGTCTACCTTCGAGATGAGGCCCATTCTGGTTTCCGGGTTTTTGTTTCGCGGGTCCCGGTGACCGAACAGCAGTTCCGTGAAATTCGACAGTACCTGGATCATAAGTGGCAGAACGACGACGACTTCAGTCTCTTCGACGACAATTGCTCGCAAAACGTCGGTTACGTCCTGAAGGAGTGGGACCTGCTCAGCAAGTGGTCGGGGGGATCCAACGTGATCAACGACGATGATTTCCAGTTCCCCGAGGGGGATCTCTACAACGACTTCATTCGGGATGATCGACGATGGATCCACCGGGAAGCCGGATACCTCGGTTCCACTCCCGCGGGGTCTTCCCTGTTCGACTCGGTCCAGGACAAGGCTCCCACCGGGGGTATCTCGTCGGGGAATCCGTCGGGGAACACCTCTACGGGACAAACCGAAAGCGGATCGAGTTCGAGATCCACCGAAGGGCGTGGCGGCCGGGGCGGTGGTCGTGCGAGCCGAACGGTCTCCGGGGTGCCCGAGGACGGCCGGAATCCGGACGGAAGCCGTGACGACCTGTCGCGGGACGTGAGATTGTCGGGGGTCTCCGAATCGTTCCACGATCGGCCGGTGTCGTGACGGACATTCGGGTCTGAACAGGTGGTCCGCGGGCCGGAGAAGAAGGAGGAATGGCCGATGAGTAACCAGGGATGGACAAGCCGATCAAGGTGGTGGATTTCAGGAGTCACGATGACGGTGTGCTGGATCGTCGCCGACCGGATGGTCGAGTCACCGGTTGAGGGCGCCGGGGCCGACACGTTGCCTCGCGAAGTCCTGGCGGTGCGTCAGGCGGTACGTCAGAAGATGACGTGCAAGACCAACGATCCGTTGTTGAAGAGGATGCAGCGTGAGTGCGCCGGGACCGATGTGCTGGCGTTCCAGTTGCCTTTGCGGATGCGACCGATGGTGGTGCGTCGTTCCGGTGAGGCCATCTGGCGTTTCTCTGGTCGGGTGGCCCATCGGGTTGGACAGGTCCCGGTTGTTGTGGTGTTCGGCCGGGCCCCGGGCAACCGAAAGCCGTCACCCGGAGGGCAGTTGTTCGTTGTCGCGATGTGCGATCCGAAGTGTCCCCGGCGGACGCGAATCTGCCTGATGTTCACAACGCCGAGACCGCTGGCGGACCGGATGGCCTCCTGAGCCTTCGGTTCGCGAAACCGATTCGGGTGTGGCTGTCGGGACGGGGCTGGAGGATGGAGGAACTCCCCGGAGGCCGGTGGCCGGTTCCAGGACCGTTCCGGGTCACGCGGCCAGTTCATCGATGGCCCCGACAGCCCACCCAGCCCCCAATGGCAGGCAGCCCGGTGATCCAGGGAGGGATTGCCGGGCTGCCTGGATGTTCACGACCTGGTCAATTCAGCTCGATGGACTCTTCCCAGTGTGCCATCAGCATCTCCAGTTCGTCCTGAACGATCTCGTAGCTGCCCACCAACTGGGTCATCCGGTCGGTGTCGCGGTGAATATCGGGGTCGGCCATCTGTTCTTCGAGTTCCTCCTTGCGCAGTTCCGCCTCTGAGATTTCCGCCTCGATCTCGACGGCCTTTCGATACGGGAACTGGCGGGTGCGTTGCGAGATGTCGGTTTCGGCTGGTTCGAGAACCGGACGGGCATTGGAGGCAGTTGGGTTTGATGCCACGGGCTGCGGCTGTGAGGTGTCCGCTTCGTTGTTTTCATGGAACGCGAGATACTGCGAATAGTTTCCGTCGTAGATCCGACATCGGTCTTCCTCAATGACGAGAACGTGTGTGGCGATCTGGTCGATGAAGAAGCGGTCGTGCGTGACGAACAGCACGGTGCCGGCAAATTCGCACAACGCCCGTTCCAGGCCGTCCCGGGCCCACAGGTCGAGGTGATTGGTGGGTTCGTCGAGAATCAACAGGTTGGCGTTGAGTGCCGCCAGCCGGGCCAGTGCGGTCTTGCTTTGTTCTCCTCCACTGCAGTGGCCGAAATGCTGCAGGACGATGTCGCCTGTGAGTCCGAAGCGGGCCAGCAGGTTGCGGAGTTGGCCGGGTGTGACATCGGGGTTGTTCGGTGGTCGGACCGCCTCGACCAGGTCCAGGTCATCCGGGATCTGGTCAATCCCCTGGTCAAAATAGGCGGGCTCGACATTGTGGCCCAGCCGCACGCTGCCCTGGTCGGGCTGGAGATCGCCCAGCAGCGTTTTCAGCAGCGTGGTTTTGCCACTGCCGTTGGGTCCGAGGATCCCCAGTCGCTGTCCCCGTTCGACTCTCAGCGTCAGGTCCTCGAACAGGGGTTCGGCAAAACCCTTGGAGATCTCGATCGCCTCGATCACGATTTCGCCGCTGCGGGCGGGTTCCCCGAAGGTCATTGGTGGTACGGAGAAATTGTCGATCTGTTCGATGTCGCCGAGACGTTCGAGTTTCCGAATGCGGTCTGCGGCCTGCTTGTGCTTCTGCCCGTACTGGTTCCGACGAATGAAGTCCTCGGTCCGTGCGACGAAGTCCTGTTGCTTCCGGGCCTGTTTGCCGAGCCGTTCCTGGCGTTCGGACCGTTGACGGCGGTAGGCACTGAAATTGCCCGAGTAGGAGTCGAGCCGGTCGGGACGGAGTTCGAGGACGCGCGTGACGACCTTGTCGAGAAAGAAGCGGTCGTGGCTGACCAGGATCATGGCCGGACGTGCCCGAACCAGGAATGACTCGAGCCATTCGGTGGCGGCGATGTCGAGATGGTTGGTGGGTTCGTCGAGCAGCATCACGTCGGGATCGGTCAGCAGCAACCGGGCCAGGGAGGCCCGGGCCTGCTGGCCTCCGCTGAACGTTGTCAACGGGCGATGGAAGTCGACGGCTTCGAAGCCCAGTCCTTCGAGAACCTCCGCGACACGGTGGTCGATCTGGAATCCGGAGTGCTGTTCGAGCGTGGCGTGTACGGTGTCGTAACGCGTCAGCAGTGTCTTCGAGGATTCCTGGCCGATCTGTTCGGCCAGCGTTTCGGACTCTCGCTGCAGTTCGTAGAGCCACTGGAGTCCGCCGGCGGCTTCGTCCCACAGGGAACGTTCGTCGGCGAGGTTGGGCTGTTGTTCAAGCAGACCGACTCGTACCGTTCGTGGTGTGTCGATCACGCCGGTGTCGGGCTCATCGAGTCCGGCGAGAATGTTCAGCAGGGTCGTCTTGCCGCTGCCGTTGGGCCCGACCAGGCCGACGCGGTCGCCCGCACGGATCTCCAGGCCGAGCCCGGCAAAGACCGGTTCGGCGTCGAACTGGCGTGTCAGATCTCGGGCGGAGAGCAGGATCATCAGTGTCATCTGACCCTGGACGGGGGGAAGGTGGCCAATGGTAGTGCATTGGCCTACCATGGCAAACGGCTTTGCCCGACCGCCGGAAATGTGGTTTCGGCTCGATCCGAGCGGGTGTTCCAGCAGCGCCCCCGGCAGTTCCTTTGTGCAGAAAAACGGCGAGAAGATGAGCGACGAGACGATCACGATCCAGGTTGGACACAGTCCCGACCCCGACGACGCCTTCATGTTCCACGCGTTGGCCAACGACTGCATCGACACCGGCCGTTACCGGTTCACCCACGAACTGGTCGACATCGAAACGCTCAATCACCGGGCGTTCAAGGGGGAATTGGAACTGACCGCCGTCAGCCTGCACGGATACGCGCACCTGACGGATATCTACGCCATCTGCAGTTGCGGGGCGAGCATGGGAGACGATTACGGTCCGATGGTGGTCGCACGGGAGCCCTGGTCGATCGATGACCTGCGGGGCAAGAAGATCGCGGTGCCGGGGACGCTGACGACCGCCTTCCTGTCGCTGAAATTGCTGCTCGGGGACGACTTCGAGTACGAGGTACACCCGTTTGATCGATTGCTGGACATCGTTGAGGCGGGGGAGGCCGATGCGGGTTTGATCATCCACGAGGGGCAGTTGACCTACGGAGATCAGGGCCTGCACCTGGTTGTCGATATGGGCAAATGGTGGATGCAGGAAACGGGTTTGCCGCTGCCGCTGGGTGCCAACGCGATTCGCAAGGACCTGGGGTTGGAGGTGATGCAGGAGGTGACGACGTACCTGAAGCGGAGCATCGAGTACGGGCTGGAGCATCGCGACGAGGCCCTGGCCTACGCCCTGCAGTACGGCCGCGATCTCGACCACCAGAAAGCGGACACTTTCGTGGGCATGTACGTCAATGACTGGACACTGGACTTCGGTGAGCGGGGCCGGGAGGCGGTGCGGGTGTTGCTGGCTCGCGGCCACGAGGCGGGCGTGATCCCGGAGAGGATCGAGCCCGAGTTCATCGACGGCTAGGTCCTTGCTGTGGGTGACCACATTCGATTCGAGCCGCCCGGCGGCGATCTTCCCGGGGAGCAAGCACAGCGATGGCGATTTCAACGGCGGATTACCTGCAGGATCTCTTTGGTCTGGACGGCCTGACGGCCGTCGTGATCGGTGGCACCGGGGTGTTGGGTGGGGCTTTCTGCGACGCGCTGGGGGCCGCGGGGGCCCATGTGGTTGTGGCCGGCCGCAGTGCCGAACGCGGCGGAGCCCGGGCCGAGGCGATTGTCGCCGGCGGGGGATCGGCCGAATTCCAGCCGGTCGACAACACGTCGCGGGAGGATCTCCAGGCGATTGTCTCGAACCTCTCAGGGGCCGGACGTCGTCCCGACATCGTGATCAACGGAGCCGGCATCAACTCGGCAACTCCGTTCCTGGAGATCGACGAGGACGAATGGGAGCAGATCCTGGCGATCAACCTGACCGGTGTGCGGTTGGGCTGCCAGGTCTTCGGCGGTGCGATGCTGGCCGACGGCCAGGGCGGTTCGATTGTCAACATCGCCTCCCTCTCGGGCATCACCGCGCTCTCGAGGGTCTTCACCTATTCGGCAACCAAGGCCGCAGTGATCAACCTGACCCAGAACCTGGCCCGTGAATGGGCCGCGGTCGGAATCCGCGTCAACGCGCTCTCGCCCGGGTTCTTCCCCGCCGAGCAGAACCGGAAGGTCCTGACCGAGGAACGCGTGGCCAGCATCATGGGGCACACGCCGATCGACCGGTTCGGCGAACCGCACGAGTTGGCCGGAGCGATTCTGTTGTTGGCCAGCCCCAGGGCGGGCAGTTTTCTGACGGGCGAGAACGTGGTGGTCGACGGCGGTTTCATGGCCACCACGATCTAGCCGGCCGCTGGCCGGTGCGGATCCGAAGCCTCCGGGATGGCCCGGACGAGGACCTGTTCGAGTGACTCCGATCGAGTTTTCACTTCGCCGACGCCGCCTGGTCCGCATCGTGCCGACACAGGTGGCACATGTCTTCACCGACGTGCTGGTGATCGGCGGAGGGATCGCCGGGTTGCGAGCCGTGTTGGCGCTCGAACCGGGACTCACGGCGGTCGTGGTCACCAAGGACCTGCTGACACTCTCCAACAGTGCCGAAGCCCAGGGCGGCATTGCCGGGGTGCTCGATCCGCTCGATGACTTCGCCAACCACACCGCCGACACGATCGCTGCGGGCAAGGGACTGTGCGATCACGACGTGGTCGAAATGGTGGTGCGAGAGGCCCCGGGACGAATTCGCGAATTGATGGGGATCGGCACCCGCTTCGACCAGACCGACGGCCTGATCGATCTGACCCGTGAGGGAGGGCACAGTCACCGTCGGGTTGTGCATGCCAACGGAGATGCGACCGGACGTGAGGTGATGCGGGCGTTGCAGGAGGCGGCGGTCGAACGGGACGGGGTGCAGGTGTGGCAGAACACGTTCACGATCGATCTGCTGACCGTCGACGGCCACTGCCGCGGGGCGATCGTCCATGATCCCGGGAGACCAACGACCTGCGTGTGGGCCAAGCAGACGATCCTGGCCACCGGCGGAGCGGGGCAGTTGTTCCGCGAGACGACCAATCCCGAGATCGCCACCGCGGACGGACACGCGATTGCCTTCCGCGCCGGTGCCGGCTTGCGAGATATGGAGTTCATGCAGTTCCACCCGACGGTGCTCTATATCGCCGGCAGCTCGCGACACCTGATCACCGAAGCGATCCGGGGCGAAGGGGCCTGGCTGCGGGATTGCCACGGGCACCGTTTCATGCCGGATTTTGACGAGGCGGCCGAGTTGGCGCCTCGTGACGTGGTCAGCCAGGCGATCACCGAACAGATGTCCACGACGAATCACCCCTGTGTCTACCTGGACCTTTCGCACATGGATGCCGACTTCGTCCGCTCCCGGTTTCCTCACATCGCCCGCGTCTGTGCGGATTTCGGGCTGGATGTCACCTGCGACCAGATTCCGGTTCGTCCCGGAGCGCACTACATGATCGGAGGGGTCACCGTTGACGACCAGGGCCGGACGACCCTGCCGGGGCTGTGGGCTGCAGGTGAGGTGACTTCGACCGGATTGCACGGGGCCAACCGGCTGGCGTCCAACAGCCTTGTCGAAGGGCTGGTCTACGGGGCCAGGGCCGGGGAGGCCGCTTCGAAGGCGGCGAGATTGATTCCCGACGATTTCGCCGTGCCCACGATGGCGTCGGACCCGGAACTCTTCGAGCGGGACGACGATGAATTGAACATCACCGACCTGAGGAACTCGCTGTCGAGCCTGATGTGGCGGCAGGTGGGGATCGAGCGAACCGAGAAGTTGATGCAGGAGGCGGCCGAACGGGTCGAGTTCTGGGACGGGTTCGTGTCGAACCGTGAGTTGAGCGAGATGGCGGGATGGGAACTGCAGAACCTGCTGCTGGTCGCCCAACTGATGATTGCCTCGGCCAGAACCCGCACCGAAAGCCGGGGAGTCCACCTGCGGAGCGACTTCCCCCAGACCGACGCCGCACAGGCGAGTCACCTCGACATCATCGCGACGGACTAACAGGCTCCGGCGAGCGAGTCGATCTCGATGCGATGAGGGAGCGGGAGCTTGAGGTAGCGATTGCCGCGGGCGTCGTAGAAGTAGATCTGGTTGTGGTCGCTTTCCCAGATCGCGCCCAGGCGAACGTTGCGGGGGCCCTGGACGGAAAACTGCAGGCCACAGTGGCGGCCGCGTCGTGACAGCGCCCGCTGAGTCATCGAGGTGATTTCGGCCAGCAGGTTCTCTTTGTCACAGAGTGTGTTGCGTACGAAGTTTCGCAGATCGTCCAGCGTCCGAATCTCAGCAAGGGGGTTGCTCATCAGTAGAGTTTTCCTGGTGCGTCAAGGTGTTGGGAGCGGGACAGTTTGGCCGACCTGCCCAGCTTACCTATCGGCGATAGTTTGACACCAAATGTGGGAACGCGGCGGACGGCGTTCACATCGTTACGGTGTGTGTGACCGGACCGACCGGTGTGTTCGTGCGGACGAATTTGCTCATTTGGTTGAAGTTGACGATTGCGCAGGATACTGATGTGGCGCATTGCACCGATCGCATGACCTGCGTATTAATGGTCGGCCGTTATCCAAAGGGAGCGATCGATGAGCGGAGGACTTCCCGAGGGGTTTTCGAATCTCGATGACTTGTGGGACGGGCCACCGTCGGAGCCGATTTCGGGTGAATCCGAAAATATGGCCGACGAGGTGACCGGGCAATCGCCGGAAGCGGACGACGATTCACGGCTTTACCTGCCCGGCTGGGAGGATGGCTGGACGGTGCAACTGAAGACGACCTGGGAGCGCGAGTACTGTTTCGCCAAGAACCCCGGTGAGGAGTTCTATCACCTGTTGATGGCCGGCGAACTCTATGTGCAATACGACGACGAGAAATTCTGCCTGGAGTGCGCGCGTCGCCGCGGCGTGCTCAGCAAGAACCGCCTGCACTGGAGACGAGGGGGGTGAGCGGAGGTCGCAGCTTCACAGAGGGACGTGCCGGTTCTTCCGGCCGGATTTCTCGCGAGTGTTCCGACCACCGCGGATTGCGGGAGATGCTCGCCCGCGTCGACGGGTGTCAAGAACTGACGCCTAGCTGTCGGACCGACGGGATCGGCTTCGCTTGCCTTTCGGGCCCGAGACCTGCCCGATCAGACGTTCGTAGTCTTCGAGGGTCGTGTTGAGTTGCTCGCGGAGATCCCTGAGCTCCTTCTGTTGCGCCTGGCTGCTTTTGAGCAGTGGTTCCATCCAGCCTTCCATCAGTCGAAACTGCTGCCTGAGCACCTTCAGCAGACTGGGCGGGATCTTGTTGACGACGGTGATCGTGTTGGCACCGGCTAGTTGCTCGAGTTCCTCTTCTCCGTCTTCGTCCTCGGGATCGTCGGGTTCGACAACCGTCACCGGCAACACGTCCTTCTCGTGTGATTCGTCTTCGGTTTCGTCTGGCTGTTCTTTCGCAGCTTCCGGTTCGGCTGCGGCAACGGTGACCGGGCGGGCGGCCACTTCGGACAACGCGTCACGGATGGCGTCGAGACTTTCTCGAAGACCGTCAACGTGTCCGGCGATGTCCGCATTGGCAGGCGGCGGCTCGTCGGACGAATCGCTTGAAACGAGTCGGTCGAGTCCATCGGTCATGGCCTGGCGGATCTGGTCCAGCCCGGAGGTGACGCCGTCGAGTTGTCCGGTGAGCTGCTCGAGAGCGGCGGGTTCTGGGTCCTGCTGCTCCTGGTCCTCATCCGCGTCAGCCGGTTCGCCGTTTCCGGCGGCGAGTTGTTCAAGTCCGTCGGCCATCGCGTCGCGGATCGACTCGAGTCCCTCGCTGAAGCTGCTCAACTGGACGACCACCTGGCCGACCTTGTCGTCGGACCCGATTCCCCGCATCTTGACGTTCTGCTGGAACGTCTTCTTGATCGTCTCCCATCGGTCGAGTTCCTCTTCGGTCAGGGCGTCGATCAGTTCCTTGAACTTCAGCACGTTGGCCTCGGTGTCGGAGGTCAGCGTCTGCGAGTCGTTCTCGTAGTTGGAGACGATCAGCGACTGGAGTTCGTCGTCGTTCATGATCGGGACCACCTTTTCGGCGATCCGGTTCATGTTGCGGTAGGATCCCTGCAGCTTGAAGGCCGGTTCGGTGCGGTAGTCGTCGGACATGGCCGCCGAGCGGATGTACTCGCGATTGACCGCCAGGATCACGTTGCGGATCCGCATCAGCTTCTTCATCACGGTGACGAATTCGGAGAGCTCTTCGGCCGAGTAGTTGCCTTCGAGTTCGATTCCGTCGGGGGTCTCACCCTGGGCCATGCGGATCACCGCGTAGACGTCATCCTGGCTGCGGGTGGCCAGCTGGTTGAGGGTGGAGTTGGAGGTGAGGCAGTTCTCGAGGTAACTCATCTCGAAAACCTCAGCACTCTCACCGATCATCTCGCCGAGGTTGTAGATGTCGGCACGGTTGGTGAGCATGTCGGGGATCTGGAACTTCTCACCGCTTTCGGTGTACGGGTTGCCGGCCATCACGACGCAGACCTTGCGGCCCCGCAGGTCGTAGGTCCGCGTGCGGCCCTTATAGACACCCTCGATCTTTCGCTGGGCGTCGCACAGCGAGATGAACTTCTGGAGGAACTCGGGGTTGGTGTGCTGGATGTCGTCGAGATAGATCATCACGTTGTCGCCCATCTCCAGGGCGAGGTTCAGTTTTGCGACTTCCTCGCGGGCGGCTGCGTTGGGGGCCTCGGATGGGTCCAATGACGTGACGTGGTGACCGATGGCCGGGCCGTTGATCTTCATGAAGATGATGCCCAGCCGATTGGCGATGTACTCCATCAACGTGGTTTTGCCGTAGCCCGGCGGCGAGACCAGCAGCAGCAGGCCCATCAGGTCGGTTCGCTTCTCCTCGCCGACAACTCCCATCTGCTTGGCCAGGTTGTCACCGACGATAGGGAGATAGACCTGGTCGATCAGCTTGTTACGTACGAACGAGGTCAGGACGCGGGGCCGGAACTCCTCGAGTCGCATTCCCTCCCGGGCCGTTTCGACCAGGTCTTTCTTCTGCTCCTGGTAGGCCAGGAACCGCGGCACACGATTCTGGTGGAAGCGTTCCAGCCTTTGCATGAAGCGGTTGTAGTGCAGGTGGTAGTGGCTGCCGTCGATAACGGAGTGGTCGCCGGCGAGGTCGTCGAGTTCGGCGACGGCCGAGGCGTCGACGACGACCTTTCGATCGATCGATCCCTCGAGCAGCAAGGCCGCCACCTCGTCGATGTAGTCGGCCGTCTCGGCGTCGGCACGACTCTCGAGAAAGGCCTCGACCCAGTCTCGGGCCACGTGGAGTCCGCCGGCCGAGTCCTTCTTGACCGCAGCCAGGCTTTGGGTGAACTGGCTGGCGTGTCCGGAACTCTTGAGATGAGCGGTGAACGAATCGTGCAGTTCGGCCGCGGTGCGGCTGATGACGAATCCCGTATCGGGGTCGGCGAGTTCGGCGAAGAGATACTTGGCGGCTTCTCCGACGAGGTTTTTGTTGAACAGTCCCTCGTCGGTGACGAACTGTTCGAGCATCCCGGTCAGCGAGGCGACGTACGCGGCCTGTGCACCGGTGCCGGGAAAGACACGGCTGACGTTGCCGAAACCCCGCAGCTGTGCGGCGATGCGGTCCTTGGCCAGCTGGCCCCCGAAGCGGGACCAGAAGACCTTGGCCATCGCTCGCGAGCGAGCGTGGTAACGGAGCAGTCCGATCCGCGAGTTCATCTGCAGCAGGGCACCGAGGATCTGGCTGGCGTCACGGTCGTGAACGCCCTTGACGTAACTCTCGGCATACCGTGGACCCATGAACTCCTGTACCACCGCCAGCTGTGCGTCGGGCTCCATCGCCAACACCTCGTCCCGTTCGGGCAGTTCCTCGCTGCCCAGGGCTTCGAACAGCAGGTACGCCAGGTACTCGCCCCGGTACACCTCGGCCGTTTCACTGACGATGTCCTGTCTCCACAACTCCCTGGTTGCCAGGAACTCCTCGTCTCCGATCGGTTCGAAGAAGTCGGTGCCGGTCAGGTGCAGGGCCATTTCGTCGTCGCGGAAGACGGTTGTCAGGTCCAGTTGCTGGACGTTGACCGAGAAGTGGTGGTTGCCCATCTTGATGACGTTGTCACCGCCGACGAACAGGTCCTGTCGATCCTTGAGCTGACGGACGGCGTCCTCACGGATCGTCTTCAGTCGACTCTGGATGTCATCGACCTTGACACTGTCCTCGAGTTCCTTGAGCTGGTCGACGATGTCACGGACCTTGTCGATCATCAGGTCCGAGGCGAAGTAGCCGTTGATGTCGTTGACGCTTTCGAGGGTTCCCACTCGGCTCTGGATTCCGCTCAGAATTCGCTCGGCCGCGGACATCAGGGCGTTGGCCCGTTTGTTGCGAGCCTCGACCAACTGCAGCTTCCGGGTTTCGAACGCGTTGTAGACCTCGTCACGTTTCTCGGACAACTGCACGACGAACTCGTCGAACTCGGCGAATCGTCCTTCGAGCTCTTCGATGCCGATCATCACCTTGGTGAGAAACTCGTCGCACTTCTCGGGCGAATCACAGACATCGAGGTAGTTGACGATCGACTGGTCGAGCAGTTTCAGTTGCGAGTTGAATTCGGCAACACCCTCGACCGACATCAGGTCACGGGACTTCTTCTTGAGAGCGGCGCGGGCCTGGTTGACCGTCGAGAAGATGTTGGAGATGTTGTCGATGATCGCGGTCCGCTGGGTGGCGTCGTCGATCTCGAGGTTGCTGACGATGTCGATCAGCATCTCGAGGTCGGCGGCACTCTGGTCGATCGCCTCCTGGAGCGACTTGGCGTCGCTGACCTTCGTCAACCCCTGGACGCCGGCGAGTTCCTCGCCCACCTTCTTCTCGTAGGGGGCCAGCGACTCGGGGCGGAGCAGGAACTCGACACAGCGGTGCGACAGGGTGTCATTCTGATCCGAGACTTCCTGCTCGAGCTGGTCGACGAGCGCGGTGTCGATGTAGCGGAGGTCCCGCAGGGTGATGATGTCACCGCGGATGCGTCGGAGTGCGGCGAGGGAGTCGACGAAGTCCTGGATCGTTTCGAAGCGTCGCCGGCTCACGTCCGAGATGATCTCGCGAGTTTCGCCCTCGACCCGTGACGTTTCGCTGGCGGTGTTTCGCTTGACCCGCACCACCTTCTCAAACTCGTCGATCGCCGACGCGGCGGCGTTTCGGATCTCGCCGAGCGGGGTTGCCAGTCCCCCGGTTTCCTCGTTGGTGATCCAGAAGAAGCTGTCGAGGATGTCGGTCGACTGCTTGACGATGTCGACGTAGAGGTTGGCGTAGGTGTCCTCCTTGTTGATCAGTCCGAGCACCTCGTGGCACTCGGCCATGCCCCGCACGATGTCCTTGTTGCCCACCTTGTGCAGGAACGTCTCCTCGGTTCCCGGTGGCTCGTAACTCTCTCCGGTGTAGGGTGTCTGCCAGACCTGGATCGCATGGTGCTTGGACGCAGCTTCCTGTGAGCGGAAGCAGACCAGTTCACCGCCGTCGAACAACGAGAAGCCGTGACAGATCAGGGGAGTCTCGACCTTCTGCTCGATCAGGTTGTAGTTGAGCAGGATGTAGACACCCGAGTCGCGGTTGTGGAAGACATAGAGAAAGTCTTCGCCGTTGGGCGAGTCGATGCGGCCGGCGAACTGCATGTCCTGCAGATCGCTCTCGAACGTCTTGTTTTCTCCGGTCTGCAGGTAGTAGCCGTTGGAGAAGATCAGTCCGTGGTCGTCAGGCAGCATCACGCAGGCGTGCTCGATCGCGTCGAGCCGTACCACCTGCTGCGCCTTCTCGTTGTAGACCAGGTACCGGTCGGTGTTCTCCTGGTAGGGCCGCACCTTCATCAGGATGATGTTGCCCAGGATCGAGAAGTCGACGCGTGCGTCGTCGAGTGTCTGGTCGGCGTGTTCGACCGGTTCGGAGTAGATCCCCCCGCCGCTGGCGGTGTTGTCCTCGATCTTGATCGTCAGGTCGCCGCCGACAGTCTCGACGAAGATACGGTCGGCAATCGAGATGTGAGGGTGCGCACCGGATTGATGCATGTCGCGGGTGGCCAGTGTCCACTCGAAGCCGTGCTGCGGCGGAAAGACCACCTCGTGGTCCGAGCGGTTGTCGACGTACGTCAGGCCATCGTCGGAGATCACCCACTTGAACGACTTGATGTCGTTGACCGAGACACCGACCCGGAAGACCATGAACAGGTACACGCCGGTCTGAAAGAACCTCGCGAAGGTGGCGTGCTTGTAGTACTTGTAGACGTCCTCGAAGTCCTTGCGGAATCGGTTGTCGGAGATGAGGTCGAGCGGGCCGGGCGAGAACTTCCCGTCGGCGAATCCGTGGACGGCGAAGACATCCTCTATGGTGATCTCGGACTTCAATCCGAAAGTGACGTTGTAGCCGAACAGCAGGTGCGAGCCGATCGAGACCATGTCGCGCGGCACGCAGTTGTGATCGGTCGTGATCCTCTCGGTGCCCAGTAACGTCGTCTCGATCGACCCGAATGCGTCCTTGCGGGCGTCGTTGAGTGTGCCGAGCCTCTTGCGGAGATCCTGGCTGTGGGAGACCAGGCGTCCCCGAATGATCTCGTACGTCCCACTCTCCAACTGCGGCCCGTCGCCGGTTGCGGACGCACCGGGGGCGTCGTCGGTGGGCTGCGAGGCGGCATCGGCTGTTGAGTCAGCCGCTGCGACCTCGTTCTGGGGACGTTCTTCGTCGGCCATCACGGGAATTCCTGGCGATTGGTTGCCGGGTGCCGATTACTTGGCTTGGTTCCCGTCGGTCAGGCCCAGCGAAGCGACCTTCTGGCTGGCGACTCCCGCCCCGCGGAAGACTCGCAACAGGTCCTCCAGCCGAGACTTGTCGTCCTCGGTGTCGGCCATCGTGATCAGCCGTCCCACCAGTGCCGCGACCGAGAGGTCCTTGACATCTTCGAAACTGATACCGAACTGGCCGGTGAACTGCCTCAACTGGGCGACGAAGTACTCGTTGTCGCCGTTGAAGAACGTGTTCTTGACGTCGGTGAGCACATCGCTGTTGCCGATGAACCGATCGACACTCTTTCCGGCCTTGATCGAATCGACGATCTTGTCGAAGAAGGTCGTCTCGCCGCCGACGATGTCGATGGTCGAGTTCCGCAAGGCCTCTCCGACGATCTCGGACTGGGCCTCCGCGATATTCTGCTGAGCGTCGATCGCGGCGATCTGGATGTCCTTGTCCTTGTTGAGCTGCAGCTTGAATTCCTCGTGTTCCTTGCCCGCGGCATGGAACAGCTTCATCGACTCGGCTTTCTCCTTGATGCCGGTCGCTTCGGCGTTGAACTTCAGTCCCATCACGCTGGCCTCGGCCGTTCCGACCTTCTCGGTCGCGACCGCCATGGCCTCGTCGCCCTTGGCTTCGGCGACAGCCTTCTTCTGCACGATGGTGGCCTCGGCACTGCCGGTCTGGTCGATCACGACCGCCTCGGCCTCACCCTTCCTCTGGATCACCGACGCTTCAGCGGTGCCTTCCTTCTCCAGTGCATCGGCCTTGGCCAAGGTGACCTGGGCTTCGGCGAGTCCCCCGGCCGCCTGGTCCGCGATCTTGGCTTCGGCCAACATCTTGGTGGCCTGCATTTCGCGTTCGGCCGCATCCCGCTGGGCGTCGGCCTCGATGACCACCTGCTGGGCACCGAATTCGGCCGACTGCTTCTCAGCCTCGGCGGCCTTGACCTGCACGACCAACGCCTCCTGGGCGTCCTTCTCAGCCAACGTGACCGCGACGGTCTTGGCCCGGTCGGCGGTCATGATTTCCTGGGTGTTCTTGATGTTTTCCTGTTCTTCGACCACGCCGCGTTCGACCATCACGCGTTCGCGGATCACTTCCTGGATATTCCGTTTCTCGATCTCGATCGCCTTGTCCTTCTCGATGTCGGCGAGACCGACCACGCGTTCCCGTTCGGTCACTTCCAGCATCCGGTCCTTCTCGACCCGCTCGATCTCGACCTGGTCGGTCCGTTCCTTGTTTCGCAGGGCCACGATGATCTGGCGGTCCTTGTTCTGCTCGGCCACCTGGATCTGTTCCTCGGCAATGATCCGAGCCGACTCGGCACGTTGCCGCTCCTCTTCCTGGACCTGGGCCGCGGCCGCCTGGTTTCTCGCGGTGATCTCGGCGATCTCCCGCTTCTGCTTCTCCTCGGCATCGACCCGCTGTCGCTCGAGTTCGTACAGCGCCTGGTCGCGATCGACGTTCTGCTGCTTGATGACCTTGGATTCTTCGACCGCGAAGGCGTTCCGCTTCATGTTCTCCTGGGTCGTCAATTCGGTGATCTTCTTGATCCCCTCGGCGTCCAGGATGTTCTGAGGGTTGAGACTCTCCAGGGGAGTCTGCTCGAGGTAATCGATGTGGCAGTTGTCGAGCCGGTAACCGTTGAGATCGGTGCCGATGACGTTGAGGATCTGCTCGCGGAAGTTGTCACGGTCGGTGTAGAGACTGACGAAGTCGAACTGCTTGCCGACGGTCTTGAGCGCTTCGGAGAACTTGGCTTCGAAGAGTTCGCGGAGCTGGTTGATCTCCGAGGCCCGCTTCGGGTTGAGCATCTCGGCGACCTGCATGATGTCGGTCTGCTGGTTGTTGACCCGGACGTAGAACGCCACCCGGATGTCGGCCCGGATGTTGTCCTGGCAGATCAGACCGTCTTCGCCCTCGCGAGCGATCTCGATCCGCTTGACCGAGAGGTCCATCTTGTCGGCCGCGTGAGCCACCGGGACGATGATCATCCCCCTGCCGGTCTGGACCTTCAGGCCACCCATGCCGGTCCTGACAATGGCTTCTTCAGGACCCGGCTTGCGGTAGAAGGCACTGAGAATGAAGAAGGAGACGACCGCAAGCGCGACCAGGCCGCCGATACCATAGAGTGCAATTTCCACGTAACCCATTACTCATCTCCCTCGATTGTGCCGCTCACGATGTACGTGTTGTCAGACAGGTTGTAGTCGATGATTTTGGCCGTCTGCCCCTTGGACAGATCGCCGTCCGAAACGCGAACCGAGAGGATCAACGGTGCCCCCTCGCTGGTGAAGTGTGCTTCGCCGCTCAGGCTTGTGGCCGTGAGCGTGGAGATTGTGCATGTTTGACCGACCAATGTCTCGGGACGATTGGGTTCGACGATCTCGAAGACCGATCGAAACGGGTTGGTGGCGATCTTGGTGGCAAGTATCGCCAGGCCAAACGCTTCGGCAACCACCACCCCGTCGGCTTGATCGGGAGCCCAGATGTAGTGGATCAGTAGCGAAAGCATCCAGGCCGAGAACCCGAAGACGGTCATCCAGAGCATGACCGGAATGGTGCCGAGGTTGAGGAACCGCAGCGGCACCATTCCGAAATCCAGTGCCCCGCTGTCGCCCTCGAGACTGAGCTCGAAGTTCCAGTCGAGGAACTCGAGATCGATCGCGCCGAACATCACCAACGACCAGTACACCGCCAGGATGGCGATCACCAGGCCGGCAGGTTGCAGTGCAGGTTCGGCGAAACATCGGTAATAGAATCCGGAGAGGTCGAAGTTCATCAGCAACTCCAGCCAGGCCACCTCTCAATAGAGATTGAGCCCACTAACCCACTATGGGTCAAAAGAGGTAAGCCTGCTAAGTAAAAACGAGAACAAAGGGGTTGGGGATCAGTCAATTGGGGCAGATTGTGACGATTTTACGGGTTTTTTGTGTGGTGGAACTCGCGGGAGTCCGGTACTTCGGTACAGAGTATTCGCCGGGGAACCGGATATCTTGCCCGAAGTGGTATCCGATCACGATCTAACACGTGAAATCCGGCTCTCGACGACAGTGGGACGTGATCTCCGGAACGGCAAGAACCGGGTCATCGTCTCCGATCAGACGGAGCGAATTTCAGGCGATCACGTCCTGGACCACGTCGCCGTAGACGTCGGTCAGGCGGAAGTCGCGGCCAGCGTAGCGGTAGGTCAGCTGCTCGTGGTCGAGTCCGAGCAGGTGCAGGATGGTGGCGTGCAGATCGTGGATATGGACCTTGTCCTCGGCGGCGTAGTAACCGAACTCGTCGGTTGCACCGTACCGGAGTCCCGGTTTGGCACCGCCACCGGCCAGCCACATCGTGAATCCTTCGGGGTTGTGGTCCCGGCCGTTGGACCCTTGCACGCACGGGGTGCGTCCGAATTCGCCACCCCACCAGACGAGGGTGTCTTCGAGCAGTCCGCGGGCCTTGAGATCGGTCAGCAGCCCGCCGATCGGGCGGTCGACCTCCTTGGCGTTCTTGGTGTGTCCGCTCAGCAGGTTGGAGTGTTGGTCCCACTGGACCATGGTGTCGCTGTGGGTGACCTGGACGAATCGGACGCCTCGCTCCAGGAACCTGCGGGCCAGCAGGCACTGCCGTCCGAAGTCCTCGGTGATTTTTTCGTCGAGTCCGTACAGCTTGTGTGTTGCCGAGGATTCCTGCGAAAGGTCCTGGATGCCGGGGATTTCACCCTGCATGCGGAAGGCGAGTTCGAACGAGTTGATCCTGGCTTCCAGTCGCCCGTCCTCGCCAAAGTCATCGAGGTGTTGCCGGTTGAATCGACTGAGTAAGTCGAGCTTGAGGCGTTGGAGTTGTCTCGAGTGGCGGGGGTTGTCCAGGTAGGGAACGCGGGCATCGGCCGACGAGAGGCTGGCGTTGCCGATGGGTGTGCCCTGGAAGGGAGCCGGCAAGAATGCGCTGCCCCAGTTCTTGACTCCCCCGTGAGCCAGTGTCGGGCAGATGGTGACGAACGCCGGCAGGTCACCGTTTTCGGTTCCCAGTCCGTAGCTGACCCACGACCCGATGCTCGGGCGGACGAAGTTGTCGCTACCGGTGTGCAGTTTCAGCAGGGCTCCGCCGTGAGCGGCATTGGTTCCGTGGACGGAATTGATCACGCAGAGGTCATCGGCGTGCCGGGCGGTGTGTGGGAACAACTCGCTGACTGGCAGGCCACACTCGCCGTGCTGGCTGAAAGTCCAGGGCGAACCCAGGAGCTTGCCAGTGTCGGCGAATTGCACCCGGGGCTTGTCGAAGGGCAATGGCTTCCCGTGGTCCTTCTGCAACCGGGGCTTGTAATCGAAGGTGTCGACCTGGGAGGGGCCTCCCTTCATGAACAGGAACAGGATCCGCTTGGCCCGTGGGGCGTGATGTGCCAATCGTGATGCCAGCGGATTCGGGCCCTGGCCAAAGGTGTCGGCTTCGAGAAGGCCACGCAGCGCCAGCATCGGAAAGCCGACGGCCGAGGACTGCAGGAGATGACGGCGGGTGAACATATGGAAATCGACTTCGGTGGATCACTTCAGGTAGATGAACTCGTTGCTGGCCAGCAGCACATGGCAAAGTGCTGACCAGGCGTCGGTGGGCTGAGAGTTCTCGGGCAGGGCTTCGCGGATCCGTTCGAGGAATCCCGAGCTGCGACGAAGGTCAGAGGTGGTGGCGGGGCGGCCAAGCACGTGCTCACAGAGCCGGTCAATCCGTTCGGAGTCATCGGTGGCCTGGCTGGCCAGGACCGTCCGGGCCAGGCGGCGGCTGGCTTGCTCGACCAGTTCGCTGTTGAGCAGGAACAGGGCCTGGGGGGCGACGATGGTGCTGGCACGGTCGCCTGTCATCACGCTGGCATCGGTGTAATCGAACAGTGTGAAGACGTCGTAGAGATGATTGCGGACGACCGGCAGGTAGACAGAACGACGGGGCACGTTGTAGCGGGTCTCGTCCTTTGAGGTGTGATCGAAGAAGTAGCCCCGGTTTTTCACGTGCAGCAGCGAACCTCCCATCTGCGGGTCGAGTTCTCCGGTGACGGCCAGCATCGCGTCCCGCAGGGCCTCGGCCTCGAGTCGCCGCAGCGGGCTCCGCCACCAGAGACGGTTTTCGGGGTCGACGGCCATGGCGTCTTTCCGCGGACTGCTTTGCATGCGGTAGGTGGCCGAGAGCACGATCAGCCGGTGCAGCCGCTTGATCGACCAGTCCCCTCGGACCAGTTCGGCGGCGAGAAAGTCCAGCAGCCGGGGATGGCTGGGCCGCCGGCCCAGTTGACCGAAGTTGTCGGTTGAGGCGACCAGTCCCCTTCCGAAGTGCCATCGCCAGAGCCGATTGACAAAGACGCGGGCGGCCAGGGGATTGTCCGGCCGGGTCAGCCATTCGGCCAGTTCCCGCCGACCACTCTGCCTGGCCGGAAACGGTTTCGCGTCGGGGCCGGCGATCACCACGGGGACACCTCGCGGCACCGAGTCGCCCAGGTCCAGGTGGCTTCCGCGGATGTGGACGGCCAGGTTGGTCACCGTGCCGTCGGTGACCCCCATCGCTGTGGGCAGTTCGGGGGTGGCTCCGCGAAGCGTCTCGAGTTCCTGCCGGAGACGCTTGAGTGTGAGGCGGGTGTCGTCGGAGAATCGCTTCTCGATGTCGCCCGGCTTCGGTTTCCCCTTGCCGCCGGTGGGGGTGTCGTCGCCGAGCACCTTTGTGGCCGCCTCGACGAGTGCGTCGATGGCGGCCTTCTTTCCGGTGATCCGTATCTTGTGCGTCTCGAGCCGCTGTTGGTCAGCAGCGGTGGCGATGGGGTTTTCCCACCAGCGGGCCACCTTGTTGAAGTGCTCCATCGTTCGTGTGCTCTGGAACACTCCGGCCAGGGCGTAGTAGTCGCGGGTGGAGACCGGGTCGAACTTATGGTCATGGCACCGCGCACATCCGAGCGTCAGGCCCAGGAAGGCCCGGCCGACGGTGTCAACCTGTTCGTCGACGATGTCCATCTCCATCTTCTTGGCATCGACCTCGGCCAGCACTTTGGGACCCAGCGACAGGAATCCGGTGGCAATCATTCGCCGGTGCCGCTGCTGCTCAGATTCTCCGGGCCGCCCCGGTCCCAGGTCCCCGGCCAGCTGATCTCTCACGAACGAGTCAAACGGACGGTCGGCGTTCAGTGAGTCGATCACCCAGTCCCGGTACCGCCAGGCGTTGCCGTGAGCGACGTTTTCGTCGAGCCCGTTCGAGTCGGCGTAGCGGGCGACGTCGAGCCAGTGTCGACCCCAGCGGGCACCGTAATGGGGGCTGCCCAGCAGCCGGTCGATCAGCCGTCCCCAGGCCCCCGGCCGGTTGTCGGCCAGGAAGGCCGCGACCTGTTCGGGGGTGGGAGGCAGGCCGGTGAGGTCGAAGGTGACCCGGCGGATCAGCACCCGGCGATCTGCCGGTGGTGAGGGAGCCAGGCCGGCGTCGGCCAGGCGTGCCAGCACAAAACGGTCGATGGGTGTGCGGCTCCAGTTCGCGTGGCTCTTGGTGGCGTTGGGAATCTGACCCGGCCGGACGGGCTGGAAGGCCCAATGGTCGGCCCCGCCACGTTTCCGGCCCGAAGTCGGATCGCCGGTCCGAGGGTCGACCGCTCCGCGGGCAACCCAGCGTTCCAGGATCCGGATCTCTTCGACCGGCAGTTTTTTCTTGGGTGGCATCTTCGGGACATCGTCGCCGTGGCGGATGGCCTGGATCAGCAGGCTGTCGTCGAGACGGCCTGGCCGGATTGCCGGTCCGCTTTCTCCCCCGGTCTGCCAGCCGCGTCGGGTGTCGAGCCTCAGTTCGCCACGGATCGGCTTGCTGCGTGCCGAGTGGCACGAGTAGCAGCGGCGGATCAGCAACGGACGGACGTGTTTCTCGAAATAGGCGATTTCGGTCGGCTTGTCGGCGGCCGGGGCTCGCGAGGAGACCAGTAGCAACACGGCCAGAGTGATCGAGCGGGACATCACTTGATTCTACGGGGAAGACCCGGCGTGGTGTAGCGGAAGTCGAAAGACTTCACGGTGGCGGAGACGGGACGATCGTGACTTTGGCGACATGGTGTCCCCGGACAGGGGTTGCTAGGCTGAACCGAACCAAGTGGAAACAGGCGGAGGCGATCGGAATGGAGAGTGAGCAACTGTTGCCGTTGATCTCGCGGGTCGTGCATGTGGCGACGGCGATCGTCCTGGTCGGCGGCAGTGTCTTCATGAGGTTCGCCTTGATGCCGGCCGCAGAAGAACTGGGCCAGGCCGATCACGATGGACTACGCGAGCGGGTGCTGGGTCGCTGGCGGAGGTTTGTCCATGGCGGTATGGCATTGTTGCTGGTCAGCGGGCTGTACAATTACCTGGTCGTGATGCGTCCGGCTCACCAGGGAGACGGCCCGTACCACATGCTGGTCGGCATCAAGATGCTGTTGGCCCTGGTGCTGTTCTTTCTTGCCTCGGCACTTGTCGGTCGTTCCCAGGCCCTCAAGGGGCTGCGCGAGAAGGCCCACCGAACGCTGGTGGTGATGATTGCCTTGGCTGCTCTGATCGTGGCGATCTCCGGGTACCTGAAAATCCGTCCTGTCCCACAGACCTCCGGAGAGGCGGAAACGGCGACGGTGATCGGTTTTTGGTCCCAAGTTGCGTAAACGCGGGAACTTTTCTCCCACGCAAAGCGTCTCATATCGCGTAGAATGAAGCGGGTGGAGACAGGGTCTCCATCCACCACGTTTTTTTTTTCGTTATTGAAGTTCATTCCCCGGCATCCACTAAGAAAGGAAGCGAGAACCGACGCGTTTCCCCTTGCGGGCAGAAAGGCAGGACGCAACGGATGGCACGATACAACAACCCGGCGATGGCCCAGTTGAGTCGCCAGCAAGTGCGGTACGCTCCACGGAGCGTACGGTTGAAGCAGATCGAGAGAGCCGAGCGGTTCGTCGATCGTCTTCACCCCGAACGGTTCTACGCTTACCAGGATGTCTGCGAGGAGTTGACCGGTTACCGGTCCGAGAAATATCCGGACCTCCAGTTGTCCGGCCACGAGGCGATCCGCGACCTGAGATGCCTGGTCGAGGACCTCTCGGACAGTCTCGATCTCTCTGTCTCCGATGTCGGGGAGCCGGTGCTGACGGTTGGCCAGGTGGCCCAGCGGTACAGCGTCTCGACCAAGACCGTCGATCGCTGGCGTGACCGTGGCCTGGTGTCACGAAGATTTCTGGTTGACGGGCGGAAGCGAGTTGGCTTCCTACAGTCGGCCGTTGATCGATTTGCGAGGCGGCACGCTGCCGAGATCGACCGGGGTGCGAGATTTTCGCACGTCGGAGCTCGTGAGCGCGAGGAGATCGTGCAGGCGGCGCGGCAAATGGTTCGAGACGGCGAGACGTCAACAAGTATCTGCCGGCTGTTGGCCCGGAGAATGGGGCGATCGTCCGAAACGGTTCGCACGCTGTTGCGGGACCACGATCGCGATCACCCGGCGGCTGCCGTCTTCCCCGATGCGACGACAAAGCTCGGAGAGGAGGATCGGCTCGAGATCTATCGGCTGGTTCGACAGGGGACCTCGGTCGATCTGCTCGCGAGACGCTTTGGGCGCTCACGGAACTCGATCTACCGAATCGCCACGGAGACCCGTGGTGAGATCCTGCTCGAGCAGCCCATCGAGTTCATGGACAGCGACGAGTTCTCCGAGCCGGGGGCCGAGGCGTGGATTCTGTGCGAGCCGCCGGAGAATCCGAAAGCAAAACTGACCAAGCCACCACCCGGATTGCCAGCCTACCTGGCCGCGTTGTACCAGCTGCCGATCCTGACCCGTGAGCAGGAGCAGTATCACTTCCGGAAAATGAATTTCTTGAGATGGCAGGCCGTCGACGTGCGAAAGACTCGGCTTGGCGAGCGATGCACCGGACGAAACGGTCGGTTGGCCATGGATCAGGTTGAGACGTTGCTGGAAGAGAGCCAGGCGGTGAAGAACTTCCTGATTCGCAGCAATCTCCGGCTGGTGGTCTCGATTGCCAAGAAGCACCTCAGGCCCGGGATGAATTTCTTCGAGATGGTCAGCGACGGGAATCTGTCGCTGATCCGTGCGATCGAAAAGTTCGATTACACTCGCGGCAACAAGTTTTCGACATACGCCACCTGGGCAGTCATGCGGAACTTCGCCAGGTCGGTGCCACGCGAGCATCGCCAGCAGGATCGTTTTCGCACCGGACACGACGAATTGTTCCTGGGACGGTCCGAAGAACGGTCCAACCCGTTTCTCGCGCAACGGCACCACCTGCAGCACCGGGTGGTGATCAACGAGATTCTGGAGCAGTTGGATCCTCGTGAACGTGAAGTGATCACCCGGAGGTACGGGTTGACCGAAGGCAGCGAACCCCAGACGCTCGAGCAGGTTGGCCGCCGGTTCGGTGTGACCAAGGAACGGATCCGCCAACTCGAGAGCCGCGCGCTGAAGAAACTCCAGCGAGTCGCGAGTACCGAGAGCCTCGAGATTCCCGGACTCGATTGAGATTGGCCGCTTTGACGGTGTGGGAGCAGCGGAGTCGGGCGTCCAACGGTGGTTGGGTGCTGCCCCAGCTAGCCCGAAACCGTTCATTCTGCCTTGCAAGGCCTAATCGGGTTGCTATATTTACCAACCTGTTGTCCCACGAGGATTTATGGGCTAGCGTAGCTCAATCGGCAGAGCCCCGGTTTTGTAAACCGGAGGTTGTGGGTTCGAGTCCCACCGCTAGCTTCCCGCGCCG
>DLVV01000228.1:25759-26193 GCA_003445035.1 Planctomycetaceae bacterium
CAGGTTCGAATCCTGCTTCCCCCATTTCCCCAACCCCTGCCGGTCGTATCGTGAAAGCTGGCCGGGCTTTATTGAACTGTGGGAGTGACTCAACCCGAATCCCTGAAACGCCGATTGTTTTCACCAACTGTTTTCGATGCGACTCAGCAACCGGCAAGACCCTTATTCAACCGCCAACACACACGTCACAATTCAAGGAGACCTCGAACTCGCCGGAGCCAGACGTTCGCTTTGCGACGGGTAGACCGGGTGCGGGCCAGACGCGGGCGTAGCTCAATGGTAGAGCTCCAGCCTTCCAAGCTGGTGGTGTGGGTTCGATTCCCATCGCCCGCTCTTGGCCGGTTCAGGGCCTGCCCCGGTCGAGTGGACAAACTGGAAATTGGCCCCGGCGGCTCCAAGTGGCTCAAGGCCGCACCAGGCTGCTGTAGCTCAGT
>DLVV01000405.1:0-1916 GCA_003445035.1 Planctomycetaceae bacterium
TCGTCCCAGGCGATTTCCGCGTGGTACTGGTGCTCTCCCAGCGCGACCAGCGTTCCCCCGTGCGGCGCGTCGTGGTCTTCGCCGTGATGGTGATGGTGATCATGGGCCCCGGGGTCGGCAGGCTTGATGTGGGCGTCTTCGAATTCCTGGAGGTTGTCATCACCGCCACATCCGATGCCACCAGCCAGAAGTCCACCGATGGCAAGAAGCATCAGGCTGGCATCAATCGCTGTGCGTGTTTTCGGCGTCGCCATGTCTGGCCTCATCGTTAGAAGTCGTGAGATCGATTTCGCCACTGCCGGTTTCTATTCCGTCGGATTGTCGGCCGCTGGCTCGTCGTCCGCGAGTGGCGGTGTGTCGGGGGCAGGTGCTTCTTCCTGAAGGTAGGTCCTGCCACGGTAGCTCATCGCCACTCCGACGAACAGTACTGCGGTCACGGCCATCAATCCGGTGAAGAACCAGTAATAGTCCGCTCCCTGCAACGTGGAATTCCCGTCGGCGTCTCTTGTCACCCGATTGACCAGCGCCGTGAGAAGATTGCCGGCCGAGACGCTCAGCAGGTACAACGCCATGACGAACGACTTTATCTTCCGGGGAGACTGGGTGTAGCTGAATTCCAGGCAGGTGATCGAGATCATCACCTCGGCGGCGGTGATCAGCATGTAGGCCACGAATTGCCAGGAGATGTGAGGGGTTTGCCCGGCATCGATCCACTCCTGGATCATCGATGAGACCGTGTAGGCGATCGCGGCGACGAACAACCCGATGCTGATCTTTCTGAGAGGTGTCAGCGTGAAGACGCGATCGATCGTCGGGTAGATCACGTAGTTGAAGAGTGGCACGAAGACCAGGATCAGCACCGGGTTGACGAGTCCGACCTGCGAGGGAAGGATTTCCATGCCGCCGAGGTTCCGATCCATGCTCGTGGCCTGTGCAACCCACTTCGATCCTCCCTGGTCGAACAGCGACCAGAAGACGGCGACAAAGAGATAGATCGGAAGCAGTCTCAGGATGGCCCGCCGTCCCGTGGGATCGAAAGTCTCTCGCAAGAATTCCCGACCACCGGCCGGGATGTGGACGAATCGGTGACGTCCCAGCCAGAAGACAAACGTGGCGAGTGCCATCAGCAGGCCCGGGACACCGAAGGCCCATCCGGGTCCGTAGTGTTTCAGCAACAGGGGGGTGGCGAACTGGGAGGCGGCAGCTCCGATGTTGATCGAAACGTAGAACCAGCCAAAGACTTTCGAGAGGAGGTGTTGGTTGGCTTGGCCAAATTGGTCGCCGACGTGAGCCGAGACGCAGGGCTTGATGCCGCCACTGCCCACGGCGATCAGGAACAATCCGGCGATCAGGAACGTGCGAGGCTCGCAGGTCACCCCGAGGAGGGATTCGGGCATGTCCATCAGCGCGAGGCTGAGGTGGCCGACGCAGTAGACCGTCGACAGCAGCAGGATGGTCCGGTACTTGCCCAGGAAAATGTCCGAGGCCAGGGCGCCGAAGACGGGGAAGAAGTAGGCCGAAGCGACGAACCAGTGCTGCCACTCGGTGGCCTGCGATTCGCTGAGGAAGTCGTCGGCTCCGGTTGAGGAGAAGAGGTGCCCGGTCATGAAGACGAACAGAATCGACTTCATGCCGTAGAAGCTGAAGCGTTCGGCCGCCTCGTTGCCGACGATGAACGGGATTCCCGACGGCATCTGCTGAGAGGGGGTCGGGGCGGTCAGAAATTTCGGCGTGTCGGGCTGTTCGGATGCCACGTCACTTGACCTTTCGCGGCTTCATGCCGAGGTTCTCGATCAGGAAGGCCCACTTGTCGGCGACTTCCTCGATGATCTTGGCCGTGGGTTTTCCCGCTCCATGCCCGGCACGGGTCTCGATGCGAATCAGCACCGGTGTGCGGCCCTTGTGGCAGTGTTGCA
>DLVV01000405.1:2287-9554 GCA_003445035.1 Planctomycetaceae bacterium
GTGGTCACCAGCGTGGCCGGGTACTTGGTGCCCGGATCGAGGTTGTGGTAGGGCGAGTAGGCGAGAAGAGCCTGGAATTCCTTGGGATTGTCGGCACTGCCGTAGTCATCGACCCAGTAACGGCCGGCAGTGAACTTGTGGAACCGCAGCATGTCCATCACTCCGACGGCTGGCAGGCAGGCTCCGAACAACTCGGGGCGCTGAGTCATGACGGCTCCGACCAGCAGTCCTCCGTTGCTGCCTCCCATCACAGCCAGCTTGGCGCTGGTCGTGTAATTTTCGGCGACCAGGTACTCGGCCGCGGCGATGAAGTCGTCGAAGACGTTCTGCTTGTTCAGCTTGGTTCCGGCACGGTGCCATTTCTCGCCGTACTCCCCTCCCCCGCGGAGATTGGGCATCGCGAAGACTCCGCCCATCTCCATCCACTGCAGCCGGCTGATCGAGAATCTCGGGGTGAGCGAGATGTTGAAGCCGCCGTATCCGTACAGCAGCGTGGGCCGCTTGCCGTCGAGCTTGGTGTCCTTGTGATGCGCGATGAACATCGGCACCTTCGTTCCGTCCTTGCTGGTGTAGAACACCTGTTTGACAACGTAATCGTCGGGTTGAAACTTGACCTTCGCCTGTCGCCAGAGCGTGCTTTGCCCGGTCACCATGTCATAGCGAAAGATGCTCGGCGGTGTCGCGAAGCTGGCGAACGAGTAGAAGGTCTCGGTGTCTGACTGCCGACCGCCGAACCCGCTGGCCGTGCCGATGCCCGGGAACTCGGCCTCGCGGACGAACTGGCCGTCCATCGAGTGAATGCGGATCTGCGTGCGGGCGTCCTTGAGGTAGTGGGCGACAAACAGGTTGCCGACCAGTCCCACCCCGGTCAGGGTTTCGTCTCGCTGAGCGATCAGCACCCGATGGTGTTTGGGTTCGGGATGGCGGATGTCGACGGCCACCAGTTGTCGACGCGGTGCCTTGAGATCCGTCTTGAAGAAGAACACCGGCCCGTCATTGCCAACGAACGAATATTCGTGGTCGAAGCTTGTCACCAGGTCGATGGGCATCCCGTAGGGTTCGGCCAGGTCCTTGTAGAGAACCCGGTACTTGTCGTCGGTCCCTTTCCAGACGGTCAGTACCAGGTAGCGGCCGTCCTCGGTCACCTCGGCACTGAATCCCCAGTCGGGATGATCTGGCCGCTTGTAGACCAGCACGTCGTCGCTCTGCGGCGTGCCCACACGATGGTAATAGACCTTCTGGTTGAGGTTGAGGTCCTGGAACTTGGCTCCTTCGGCAGGTTCGTCGAACCGGCTGTAGAAGAAGCCGCGGTTGTCGTTGGTCCAGGAGATGCTGCTGAACTTGATCCACTTGAGTTCGTCGTCGAGCTTGCGGCGTGAATCGACGTCCATCACGTGCCAGGTCCGCCAGTCTGATCCGGCCTCCGCCACACCGTAAGCCATGTAGCGGCCATCGTCGCTGAACGAGGTGCCGGCCAAAGCAACCGTTCCATCCTTGGACCAGGTGTTGGGGTCGATCAGCACTTCCGGTTCGGCTTCGAGGGAGTCGAGACTGTGCAACACCGATTGGTTTTGGAGACCGTTGTTCTTGTAGACGTAGTACCGCCCCCCTCGCTTGAAGGGCGTGCCGAACTTCTCGTAGTTCCATAGGTCCTCGATCCGTTTGCGGATGGTCTCCCGCTCTGGAAGGCTCTCGAGGTATCCGAAGGTGACCTTGTTCTGCGCCTTGACCCAGCCAGCCACTTCCTTGGACTTCCGTACATCGTCCTCGAGCCACCGGTATGGGTCGGGGACGTCGGTGCCGTGGTGCGTGTCGACGTGGTCGATGCGGCGAGTCTTGACGTAGTCGATGTCGGCAGCCGGTAGCGTGGGGGTCATGATCAACAGTCCGGCGGACAGGAGCAGGCATCTCATGGGAGGTCTCCGGGCAGACGGCCCCCCGGGTTTGTGGAGGGTGGTTGCCGGGTAAGCGAGATGGTATTTAACCGGACCGGTTGGCCATTGGAAAGCCCCCAGCGATGTGCGGCGACAAGGAGTGGAGGAAGGTGATGGTGACTTCGGTGCGGTCCTACTGGCTGCTGGCGTTGTTGGGCCTGGGTTGTCTGCCGATAGTCGCCCTGGCGGGCGATCCTGATTCGCGTCAGGTGGATCGGCTCGAGACGACCAAGCAGCTCAACCTGTTGATCGACGCCGAGTGGGAATGGCGGCTGCGAGAACAGCCGACATTCGCGTCTTACCTGGGTGATCGGCGTCACAATGATCGCTGGCCGGATGTGTCGATCAAGGCGATCAACCGACGGTACGCTCATCGTCGGGTGGTGCTCAAACAACTCGCGGCGATCGATCGCAAGGTGCTGGCCCCCGGTGACCGGCTTAACTACGACCTGTTCCGCCGGGAGTTCGCCGTTTCGGTCGAGAGCCATGCGTATCGCTGGTTCCTGGTTCCGTTGACCGCTCGTGACGGCATTCAGGATGCGAGCTCGACGGCCGACGTGGTCCGTTTTGAGCAGGTCGAGGATTTTCGTCAGTGGTTGGAGCGGCTGCGCGGGTTCGGGCAGTACATGGACCAGACGATTACCCTGATGAAGGTCGGGCTGAAAGAACGCCGGGTTCATGACCGCGAGGTGATGGTACGGGTGCCGGCGCAGATTGCCCGGCAGATCGTCGAGGACCCTCGCAAGAGCCTGTTCTTCAAGCCGTTTCGCAATTTTCCCGAGACCGTCTCGTTGGCAGATCGCAAGAGCCTGGAGGCCCGGGCGAGCAAGGCCATCTCCGAGGTCGTGGTCCCCGCGTATCGCCGATTGCAGAAGTTCTTCAACGACAGCTACTTGCCGGGGTGCTTTGCTCGAGCCGGTGTCTGGCAGATTCCGCGGGGAAAGGAGTTCTACGCGTTCCGTTGTCGGAGATTCACCACGACCGATCTGACACCCTCGCAGATTCACGATATCGGGAAACGGGAAGTGAAACGGATTCGGAGAGAAATGGAGAAGGTGATCCGTCAGACGAAGTTCGACGGCAGCTTCCGTGAGTTTCTGGAGTTCATGCGGACCGATCAACGCTTTTACTACAAGAACGCCGGGGACCTGTTGGCGGCCTATCGTGAAGTGACCAAACGCATCGATCCCCACCTGGTCCGATTGTTCCGCCGATTGCCACGAATCCCCTATGGCGTCGAACCGATTCCGATGCATCTGGCACCAGACACGACAACGGCCTATTACCGTCCTCCATCGGCTGATGGCCTGAGGGCGGGGACGTATTTCGTGAACCTGTACCGGCCCGAGGTGCGACCGAAGTACGAAATCGAGGCGTTGAGCCTTCACGAGGCCGTGCCCGGACACCACCTTCAGATTTCACTGGCCATGGAACTCGAGAACGTTCCTCCCTTCCGTCGTTTCGGAGGATACACGGCCTTCATTGAAGGGTGGGGATTGTACAGCGAGAGCCTGGGCGAAGAGTTGGGGCTCTACAAGGACCCGTATTCGAAGTTCGGCCAGTTGACCTACGAGATGTGGCGTGCGGTGCGATTGGTGGTCGACACCGGGATGCACCACGACGGTTGGACGCGGAAGCAGTCGATCGCATTTTTTGCCGAGAACACGGCCAAGACTCTATTTGACATCGAGAACGAAATCGATCGCTACATCGCGTGGCCCGGCCAGGCACTGGCTTACAAGATCGGCGAATTGAAGATCCGCGAGTTGCGGCGACTGTCCGAGAGGACACTGGGTGACAAGTTCGATGTCCGCGAGTTCCACGAAGTGGTGTTGTCTCGTGGCGCGGTGACGCTGGAGTTGCTTGAGGAACAGGTTCGGGAGTGGCTGGGAGGTCAGCAGCCCTGATCGTCGAGTCGTCGAGCCAGCCATTCGGCCGTCGACATCGCTCGCGCCCCGGTCAGATGCTCGATCTGGTGGCGGCAACTGAACCCGGGGGCCACAACCGTTCCGTGGTGGTCACGGACCGCAGGAGCCAGTACCCGCTCGCCGATGGCCAGGGACACGCCGAGGTGATCGGGTTCGTAGCCGAACGAGCCAGCCATGCCGCAGCATCCACTGTCGAGGTCCTGGGCAAGCCCGCCACCGCGGCGGATCGCCTCGAGAGCGGGGCCCGTTCCGATCAACGCTTTCTGGTGGCAGTGCCCATGGTGGAGGACTGCGTCCTCGTTTGTGCCGCGCGGTTGACGCGAGGGAGGCGGGAGAACGCCGGCGGCCCACTGTTCGAAAGTCTGGCAGGCCTGGGCCACTTCCGCGGCCTTCTCCCGAATCGGTGCGGAGACCAGGTGGGGCAGGTCGTCGATCACCGCTGACCAGCATCCCGGCTCGAGGAATACGATCGGGCGGTTGGCTCGTGCCAGTGGAGAGAGGGATTCGACCAGGGATTCGGCCTGCAGTCGGGCCTCGTCAAGGAAGCCGCGCGAGATCAACGGGCGGCCACAACACACCGGCGAAGTGATACCCGCTGAGAGTCCCTGTGACCGGGCGACACGGATGGCAGCCAGCACGTGGTGTGGCTCGCAGTGGATCGAAAATGTGTCGGGAAAAAACGTCACGTCGGCCACAAGCGGGTTGGCCAGTTCCAGGGATCGGCATTCGGCCAGCAGCGACCTGTGGGCGACCTGTGGCGGTTGTCTCTCGATGGCGATGCCACCCAGCCAACGGCCCAGTCGGGTTCGGCTGGCCGCGTTGAACAGGCGGGGCCAGTTCGATGCGCGTTCGAGGGTTTGGCGGATTCCTGCGAATCGATGGTCGTGGCGCGGCCGCGGATTGTCGCGATGGTACTGGTAGAGGTACTCGGATTTCATCCGGGCCATGTCCACGCCGGTCGGGCATTCGGACTTGCACGCCTTGCACTCCAGGCACAGGTCCAGGGACGGTTTCAACGACGGGTGGCTCAGTCCCTCGGGCCCCAGTTGGCCGTTGATGGCCATCCGTAGCGCGTTGGCACGCCCACGGGTCGAGTCGGCTTCGTTGCGAGTGGCCATGTACGACGGGCACATCGTCCCCACCAGGCTCTTGCGGCAGGCACCCACCCCGCTGCACTGTTCGGCTGCACGGGCAATTCCACCGAAGTCCGAGAAGTCGAATGCGGTTTCCGGCGTGGGCGTGACATGGCCGGGGCCGAACCTCAAGTCGGAAGTCAGTTCCGGTGCGTCGACAATTTTTCCGGGGTTCAGCAGGCCGTCTGGGTCGAACGTCCGCTTGATCTCGCGGAAGGCTTCGTAAAGCACTGGCCCGAACATGCGTTCCTGAAACGGGGCTCGAACCAGGCCGTCCCCGTGTTCTCCACTGAGAGCTCCTCCGAATTCGAGAACCAGGTCGGCCACTTCGTTGGCGATTGATTCGAAACGTGACACACCGATGTCCGTCTTGAGGTCGATCACCGGACGGATGTGGAGCAATCCGACCGACGCGTGGGCATAGAACCCGGCGCGAGTCTCGTGCCGGTCGAGAATCTCCCGAAAACGGGCGATGTAGTCTCGTAGTCGGTCGGGAGACACCGCCGTGTCTTCAACGAATGACACGGCCTTCTCGTCGCCGGGCCGGGCCATGGACAGGCCCAGCGCCGCCTTGCGGAGCTTCCAGACCTGCCCCTGCTCTACGGGATCCGTCATGCGGTGGAAGTGAGTGACCGTCTCGTTGCCGGCCAGCTGTTGCTGGATTCGATCCAGGCGTTCAGACAGGTCGTCGGCCGATTCGCCCTGGACCTCGGCCAGCAGCACGCCGGCTGGGTCGCCGTCGATGAACCAACGCAGCGGCTCGAATTCCGCCTTGCCGACGGTGTGTGAGAGAATCATGCGATCAACCAGTTCGATGGCCGATGGCGCGTGTTCCAGGATCATCGGGACTGCGGCGAGCGCATCGAGCAGGTCGTCGAACTGGATGCTCAGCAGGGCCCGCTCGGAAGGGATCGGAACCAGTCGCAGTGTCGCTTCGAGCACCAGGGCCAGGGTGCCCTCGGAGCCGACAATGATCTTCGAGAGGTTGGTGGGGCGACGTGGATCGGGGATGAATTCGTCGAGGTTGTAGCCACCAACCCGCCGGAGGATCCTGGGATACCGTCTCGCGATTTCGTCGGCGTGATCCCGGGCCAGTCGCACGATGGTTTCTCGACACCGTGATGACAGGGAGTCGTCCCCGGCTCCAGCCGGTTCGGAGTCGTCCAGGGTGACCACACTGCCGTCGGACAGCATCACTGTCAGGCTTTCGACGTAGTCGATCGTTTTTCCGTAGATGATCGAGCGGGTTCCCGAGGAGTTGTTCGAGATCATGCCGCCGATGGTGGCCCGGCTGGAAGTGGAAAGGTCCAGCGGCAGTGTCAGGTCGTACGGTTTGAGAACCGCATTGAGTTCATCGAGCACGATCCCCGGTTGGACCCGGACCCGTCGACGATCGGGCTGGATCTCGAGGATCTCGTTGAGGTGTTTGGAGAAATCGAGTTGCAGTCCGTGCCCGATCGCCTGCCCGGCCTGTGAGGTGCCGCCTCCACGAGCGGTGATCGACAGCCCGTGTTCTCGGCAAAACTCCAGCGCCGCTGCGACATCCTCGGCGTGGCACGGCCGGACGACAGCTGCCGGCATGATCTGGAACACGCTGGCGTCGGTGGCGTACATCGCACGCGTGGCGGGGTCGAGCGAGACGTCGCCATCGAGCCGGTGTTGCAGGTCGACGTGTTGTGTGGAAGAGAGGGTCACAGCGTCAGGATCCGAGTGCCCGCAGGCCATTGGCGAGGAATTCGAGTCCGCGGGCGAGGTTGTCGCCTCCGGAGGCGAAAGAAATCCGCAGGGTTCCCTCGGCCGACGGTCCGTAAGCTCCGCCGTGCATCACCACCACTCCGTGGTCGACCAGCAGGCTGCGGCGAATCTCATTGGACGGTTGTTCGAGGTTCCGGGCATCGGCCATCGCGAAGAATCCCCCCTCGGGACTCAAGACCTCGACGCGGGGGACGTCGGTCAGGGCGGCGATGACGAGTTCCCGGCGTCGCCCGTACTCGGAGACCATCTCGAGGACACACTCCTGTGGGCCGTCGAGGGCCGCAGCTGCGGCATCCTGCACAAACGTGGCCGGCCCGCGACTGGATTGCTGCAACACAAGGTACATGGCCGAAATCACTTCGGCCGGTGCGGCACAAAAACCGACTCTCCAGCCGGTCATCGAGTAGGTCTTGGAGAGGCTGTTGACGATGATGGTCCGCTGGCGTGCGTCGTCCGAGAGTGCAGCGGGGGTGCGGTGATGGTGACCTGGGTAACAGATCGACTCGTAGATCTCATC
>DLVV01000453.1 GCA_003445035.1 Planctomycetaceae bacterium
CGAGCGGGGTGTGCAGTGGATTGTTGAAAGTGGGCCAGCCACCCGACCTCAACCTCCCAAGCCCGTCGGAACTGCCACCGAAGCCAGCGCCTTCAAAGCCGTCGAAAAGGTGCTGCAGGTTCGCCGCCGCGGCACGCTGGTGTTCGCCCGGCCGACCACGGCCGGAGTGGATCAACTGGAGAAGTTCCTCAAGACCTACCCGAAGTCAGCCCATCGCCAGGAAGCCCTGTACCTGCGAGGGCTGAGCCTGTGGATGCTGAAACGGTACGACCACGCAGCCGCCGCCTACCGTGTGCTGCTCGACGCCTTCCCCAAAGGAAAGCACACTCGCATGGCTCGGATTCGCGAAGCGGGCGCGCTGCTGTTCTCCGATCAACCACAGCCCGCTCTCGACCGGCTCGACGAGTTGATGACTGACTACCCCGACCGCCCCGAGATGTACGGGCGAGAGCGGGCCCACGCCCTGGTGCTGGTGGGTCGACAGAAGGAGGCCCGCGAGTTCATGGATCACGTCGAATCCCAGATGCTCGCCGCCGGCAAGGATCGACTGGTCCCCCGCATGCGGATGCAGTTCGCTCCGCTGAGAATGGTGGGCCGTCCGCTGAAAGCGTTCCAGGTGGCCCGTCACGGAGCCGACGGCCAGATCGACTCGTCCAGTCTCAAGGGACAGGTCGTGCTCGTCGACTTCTGGGCAACGTGGTGCCGGCCCTGCGTGGCCGAGTTGCCGCATCTCAGGGCCGCCCACGAGAAGTTCGCCGAGCAGGGTTTCCAGATCGTCTCGATCAGCCTCGACGAGAAACAGGAACTCCTCGACGCCTTCATCTCTCGAGAGAAAATGAACTGGCTGCACCACTTCGACGGCAAGAAGTGGAAGAACGAGCTCGCGGTGCTCTTCGACGTCCACAGCATTCCGATGAACCTGCTGGTCGACCGCCAGGGCATCGTCCGTGCCGCCAATCTCCGGGGCACCGCCGTCGCAAGGCGTGTCGAGGAACTGCTCAAGACGCCCGCCGCAGCACCGAAGAAGTAGGTCGGTCGGAACAAACCATGGACTCGACCGGTCGCCCGCAAAGCCACCTGACACGCCCGGCAGACACGGCGGTGGTGCTGATCGACGTGCAGCCGCGGTTCGTCGATGGCATGCACGGTGACGCCGAACCCGTGCTGGCCCGACTCGAACAACTGCTGATCATCTGCGAGTGGTTCGAACTGCCGGCACTGGCCACGTTCGAGGAACCGGTGGCCAAAAAGGGAAGATTGCCCGATCGACTGGAATCGAAATGGCCTACCGGTGGGGCAACGTTCAACAAGCGGTCCTACGGACTCACCGGCGAACCCGAAATCGTCTCGGCCCTCGAGCAAATCGGTCGCCCCCGGCTGGTCGTCGCCGGAGCCGAGACCGATGTGTGTGTCCTGCAGTCGGTGCTGGGACTGATTGAGTTGGGATACGAGGTGCTCCTGCTCGAGGACTGCCTGTTCAGCAGCGACCCACACACCGATCCGGCCGTGACCCGGATGCGTACCGCCGGTGCGATCCCCTGCACCTACAAGACACTGTTCTACGAACTGTTGCAGACAGACGATCCCCTGGCCTGGCAGGACCAGCTCGCCCGGGCGACGCAGCGTGGTTTCGTCGCTCCCGAGTCACTTCCGCCTTTGTCCGTCTAGCCGCTCAACACCGACGGGTCAGAAACGAATCGGGAAGCCGTCTGGCGATCGATCCGCCCCTCGCCCAACAACCGACGGACCGATTCGTCCAGGGTCACCATCCCCGCATCTCGCCCGGTCTGGATGCAGTTGTCGATCGAAGGCAGCTTGCCGGCCCGGATCGCACTGGAGATCGCCGAATTGGTCAGCATGATCTCCAGGGCCAACTGCCGCTTTTCACCAGGCTGGACACTCGGCAACAGGTGCTGACTGACAACGGCCCGCAGGCCCAGCGACAATTGGGCCCGGATCTCTCCCTGGGCGTCGCTGGGAAACAAATCGGCGTAGCGAGACACCGCCCCCTTGGCATCCCGCGTGTGCACGGTCGAAAAGACCACGTGCCCCGTCTCGGCCGCGGTCAACGCCATCTGGGCCGTCTCGCGGTCACGGATCTCGCCAACCAGGATCACGTCCGGATCCTGTCGCAGGCCATATTTCAGCCCATCGGCAAACGACCCGACATCGACTCCCACTTCACGTTGCGTCACCACGGTGCCCGGACAGTGCGGAATCACGTACTCGACTGGCTCTTCAACGGTGATGATTCGCCGCCCTCCTTCGCGGTTGATCAGGTCAATGATCATCGCCAGTGTGGTCGACTTGCCCGACCCGGCCACACCCGAAATCAGCACCAGCCCGTTGCGGACCTGCGACAACCTGGTCGCAATTTCCATAGGGAACCCGGCCCAGTCGAGGCTGGGAATCTCGGCGGGAATCAGGCGAAAGCAGGCCCCGGCGGCCCCACGACTGAAGAACAGGTTGGCCCGGAACCGGCGTGAACGGCCGTCCACATCCAACTCGAACGAGAAATCCAGGTTCTGCTTCGACAGGAACTGTGCGTGGACGCTCTCCGGGCACAAGCTTCGAAGCAGGGCGGCGGTCTGATCCGCTTCGACCACATCGCCACTGATCGGTTCCAGCGAGCCGTGAATTCGCAGCACCGGGGGATGACCGGCGACCACGTGAAGGTCCGACGCTTCCGAGTCGACGGCCGCCACCAGCCAACCTCGCAGAGGTTCGGCACAATCCAGGCCCGTCACGGTGTTTTCCGACGCGGGTGCTGTCATGGTGTCGATCCGGGAGAGTTCGACCGTGTCGACTTCGGTTTGAACTGAAAAGCGTACAACCGGCAATCCCGCATGTGGAACCTCAGCCGCACCGGAGTGCCGGCCAGTTGAGAAACGTCACCGGACTTGCTCCAAAAGACGGGCATTCGTACCGAGTTGCCGTTGAGCGGACGCGCCTCGGCGCGTGAATAACCCGGAATCGGCAGGCCGTCGTCATCGAGCAGCTCGACCTCGACCGATCCGCCTCCACTGGCCTCGACGTTCAACTCCAGGCGATCACCACGAAACGTGACCGTGGGAGTGGTCAACACACCGCCATCGGGTCCGGCATCAGCCGAGACGAATCCGTCGAGCCGCAACACGGCCCGGGCGATGCCACTCTGCTGCTTGCCACCGGGTGAAGCCGGATCGATCTGGCCGTCGTGGTCCCGGTTGTTGCCCGCGTAGTAGATCCACAACTCGTCACCCATCCGGATCGGATTCGGCAAGGCCCAGACGTAGCGGGAGTCGAACGCCCCGTCGCGACCGTTGGCCATGAACGGCCGTCGGTCTCCCATTCGCCGGAACTGCCGCCCGTCGCGACTGATGGCCAGTTGCACGTCGAAGTTGGCCGGTCCGAGGCCCTTCCCGGAGGACCGCTTCTTCCAGTGCCAGTGGGCCTGGGACAGCATGATGGTCACACCGGGGACCTCCTGGTACGGGAAGACACACGCCCCGTAAAAATCCACCGGGGGCTGACGCCCGGGAGTCTTGTGCGTGGCCCGATCGCGAGCATCCGGAGCCATCACGATCGACTCCTTCTGCCATTTTCCGGCCTTGAGGTCGCTGGTCTCCAGGCGACGGACCGTCCGGTAGCGACGGATCTTATCGCTGTGATGGGCCCAGAATCGTGTGAACAACGCGTACCGCTTCACCGCCGGATCCCAGAAAACGATGCTCTGGGTATCGTGCCCGCCGGGACCGGGATGTGGCTTGGAGAACAGGGTCCACTTCAGCCCGTCGGGGGAACTGTGCATGTGGAACTCACCTGTGGGGTAGACCTTCGCCTGGGTCTTGTACCGGTGCTCGGCCGGCGCCCGGGAGTCGATCCAGACGGCACAGCCTCCGATCTTGTCCGGCAGCACGATGTTGTTCTGTTTGGATCCTGCCAACGCGTGCAGGCCGAGCTTCGGCTTGACGAAGTGAACCCCGTCGGCCGACTCGGCATAAGCCACCATCCGCAGGTGGTCGTAGGGTCCGGGTCCGGTCCGTTTGAACAGGTCGTACCAGACGCGGATCTTGCCGCGGTCCTTGACGACGCTCGAGTAGACCAGGACATGGCAGTCCTTTTCCCAGGGCTGGTCGGCAGTGATCAACACGCGACCGTCCCGCCGCGGCGAGTGCATCGACAACGTCACGTCCCGGCTCGACTCGACCAGGTGACGATCAACAAACAACTGCTTGCGACTGCCGACATCAATCGCTCGAGGGGCGACGTTGGCCGGGGCGGCAGCCGACACGGAGATTTCCGCGAGCCCGGTCAGCACCAGCAGCAACGTGATCTTGTTCGTGGTCATCTCGGCTCCACTGGTTCAAAGCCGTACCGGTGCCCTCCGACAACCGGCAACGTTCACGGGCATGCGTTCCGACGTTCAGGCCAGGAGTTCGCGAACGACCTGTCCGCCGATGTCGGTCAGTCGCTGGTCCCGGCCCTGGAACCGATAAACCAGCTGTTCGTGGTCGATCCCCAGGCAGTGCATGACCGTGGCCTGCAAATCGTGGACGTGCACGGGATTCTCGACGACGTTGTAACCGAAATCGTCAGTCGCCCCGTGAGTGACACCGCCCCGGATCCCGCCACCGGCCAGCCAGGCGTTGAAACACCGTGGATGATGGTCGCGACCGAACGTCGCCTTCAGTTCTCCCTGGCAATAGGTCGTTCGACCGAATTCTCCACCCCAGATGATCAGGGTCTCGTCGAGCAAGCCACGCTGTTTGAGATCTCGCAACAGCGCCGCCGTCGGCCGGTCGACCTCCGCACACTGTTTCGGCATGCGGTTCTTGATGTCCGAGTGCATGTCCCAGCCCCGCTGGTACAGCTGCACGAACCGGACACCCCGTTCGATCATCCGCCGCGCCAGCAGGCAGTTGTTGGCGAAGGACACCTTGCCCGGCTGCGTCCCGTACAGTTCGTGAATGTGCTTGGGCTCGCCGGAAAGATCCATCATCTCCGGCACGCTGCTCTGCATGCGGTAAGCCAGCTCAAACGAGTCGATCCTCGCCTCGATCTCGGGATCGCCGACCAGTTCCAGCCGTCGACGATTCAGGTCATTGATCCCGCGGATCAGTCGTCCACGGGTGCGGCCGTCGATCCCACCCGGATTCGAAAGGAACAGCACCGGGTCACCCTGGGATTGAAACTGCACCCCCTGGTGTCGGCTGGGCAGGAATCCGCTGTGGTAGTAACGGGAGATGACCGGCTGGCCCTTGGTGCCCGAGAGCAGGACGACAAAATCGGGCATGCTGCGGTTCTCGGTGCCCAGGCCCCACGAGACCCACGAACCCACGCAGGGGCGTCCCGGACGGCCGGCACCGGTCTGCAACATGTTCACGGCCGGATCGTGATTGATCGGTTCGCTGTGCAACGACCTCACGATGGCAATCTCGTCGCAGACCTTTGCCAGTTCGGGCATGTGCACGTTGAGCACCTGGCCGGACTCACCGCACTGCCGGAAGGTCATCGGTGAGGCGGCGATCTGAAGTTGCTTCTGCTTGCGGGTCATCAACGTGATCCGCTGCTTGCCACGGACCTCCGCAGGCAGTTCCTGGCCGTTGAGTGCGGCGAGCTTCGGCTTCGGATCGAAGGTGTCAATGTGCGAAGGACCGCCGGCCATGAACAGGTAGATCAC
>DLVV01000387.1:0-40222 GCA_003445035.1 Planctomycetaceae bacterium
ACCGCAAAACGACCAACCGCAAAAACACCAACTGCGAAACGACCAACCAAAACCACACCCGTCAACAATTCGAACGCCCGGCCTTCCAGGGGAACCGAAACCTCGCCATCGAGCCCCACATCCCGTAGCACACTCACTTCACGAATTCGCAATCGCAGCGGCTCAACCCGCAACGTTCGCCGCGGCTCCTCCTCTTCACCCGCCGCACGGGGACTCACAATTCGCCGCACCCCGAAAACGCCGCGGCCGCCCCGCGGCTCACGGATTGAGCGAAACGGGCAGGTCCGCGCCCCCAACGGCAAACGGTCCAACACCGTCCGACGCACGAATTTCGCGGACCGTTTGAACTCGGGACAATTGCGAGGACTGTCCAATTCCCGAGTGGGCCGAAAACTGAATTTCGGCCGTCAGTTTGAGATGTCGCGCCGCGGAGATGTTGCCCGCCGACTGCGGCTGACCCGCTCTCTGAACCGCCTCGGGGGTTGGCAGTCCCGCCACTTTCATGGCCACGTTCACAGCAGTTTTGTCAGCCTGCATTTCGGGAGCTGGTACGCCGGCCCGTCATTCTATCCCGCGCATTGCTGGACCCCTCACTGGAGCCCCTGGGTGTCCTGGTCCTGGTGGGATCGTTGCCTGCCGATCTGTGACCCTCGTCCGATCTTTTGCCGCCCGGTGATCTGTCGCCCCTGCCGCCCCTGGGCCTCCTGGCGTTATCCGACCTGGGTAAGTCTACCGATCGTCGTCAGCGGCACCTGGGTCGACGTGCCCAGGGTTGCCTCCAAAGATCGCGACCTTCAGTTGCTCGCCGTTCGGTTTGTTGATGCCGGTCATCCTGAACAGAAAACCGGACCCCGATACCGCGTCTGGTTCCGCAACAATGACGACAAGAAACTGCGAAAAGACTTCAACATCATGCTGCTGGCCTCCAACGATCGAGATCCCTCCAGTGATGTCCCCCAGGCGGGTGTCGAGATCGACAACATCGATGCCGGGGCCATCCGCACCGTCGACATTCGGCTCCCATTCGAAGCGTCAACTCTCGCACGGGACGCAAAAGACCGAGCCGTCCCCTTCCGTTTCCTGCACGTCCTTGTTGACTCGCACCAGGACGTCGACGAATCTTTTGAAGAGAACAACGGGGTCGTTTTGGCTCGAGGAGATGTCCTTCCTGTCGACCCGTCCAGTTTCTCCACCGATGTCACGTCCGGTTCACCGGGTTCGATGATCAACGTTGCCGGAGAGGGCTTCGGTCCCGAGCCGGGTGAAGTCATCGTCCACGTCAACGACCTGGAACTTCAGGCCGAGATCTATGGCTGGTATGACCTCGGGGTCCACTTCAAGCTCCCGCCGCTCCCGGTGGCCGTCGAGACACAGGCCGAGATCGTCGTGGTTCGCGGCGACGGCGCCGTCTCAAACCCCGTGCAGGTGCTAATCGTGCCTGCCAAGACGCCGGTCACGCCGCCGCCAGTACCGGGCAAATGACCCGCGGCCAGTAGCAGCAGGACAGGGGTCGAGCCACAAGGCTCGATCCCTGTTTTGTTTAATTCCGCGAGTGTATTGGGCCGTTTGACCCGCTGCCCACGTTGATCATCCTTCAACTCGTCTTTTTCACTAGTCCCTTACCCGCAGTAAACTTATGGATATCCGCGGGATCCCAGGCCGTCACTCAAGCTGGCTCGACAACAACCGGGCTTGCGGCTTCAGCAGCAGAATCGACCACCGTCGCCTCCAGGGGAGCGGTAGTCCCTTCTGAAGACACTCGCACCACGTCGCCGCTCCGGTACTTCCAATCCCTGGTACTGAAACTCAGTTTGCTCGTGCCAAAGAAGTGAAGATGCACATCACCAGGAACCCGATGCTGGGTGTATTTGAAATGGTGATCCTCACAATTGGCCAGTGAGTGGCACATATAGTTTTCGCCGCTCTTGAGTGGGCCACTCTCATAAATCGTCTCGCCATCCCGCTGGACCGTGCATTGCAGGTCAATATCCGAAAAGTCCCAATCGGTGATCAGTTCCGGGCCCACCGCACACGTCCGCAACTTCGACGGAGCCAGGTACAGGTAGTTGATCTTCTCGGTCTCGTGATCGGACCATTCGATCCCCAGCGAAAAACCCAATCGCCTGGGAACACCGGTCGGATCAACGATGTAGCATCCGACGATCTCCGGCTCCTCCCCACCATCCAAACCGTAGGCGGGCAGATCGAGACATCCCCCCGGCCCCCGCAACGTGGCCCCATTCCCCTTGTAGAACCATTCGGGCATCGCACCCCGTGCACCGCCATCGGGCTTTCCGTCGGCCAATCCCATTGCGAACATCCTCGCAGAATCGGTCGTCGGCTCCTCCTCGACAGCAGTCTCTCCCGAGTGCATCTTGTCGCGGGACTCCATTCCTCCAGTGTGAGTCAGCCCGGTACCGGAAACCAAAAGATAATGAGGATCCGGATGATCCAGGGGAGGGTGCAGGAAGGGCGAGTCGCCTCCGGGCGGTGCCGCGAGCAATTCGGAATAATCCACGCGAGGCGGCCCCTCCCCGGCGATGGCCTGTGACAGCCGCTCTTCGAAACTCACCCCATTTCGACAGGCCGAGTCGAACACGGCCGCCACCCGGTCGAGCGACCCATCCACCGCTGTCACATCCAGGAGCGTGTCCCCGTCGACCACGCCGACGCGCCGCCCTTCACCCGGTATTTCCCATTGCACCACCCGCATCGTTTCCCCCTCACTCCTCGGTAATGGCTTCCCACGTCCGGGTTTCCCAACTCCGTGCCATTGCCGCCTGCACGGCAGCGACCCGGGCCATGTGATCAAACCCCGGCTCAACCTGCACGCCGGACACAACACCCCGCAGGAACTCGTGAACCTCTATGGTCATCAGGTCCTCATAACCCAGCCCCACAGCGCCTCCCGGATTGAAATCGCCATGGCGAGGAAATCCAGGACGGCTCTGAAGCCGAGCGTAACCGGGACGAGCCCCGGCCTGGTCGTCCAGAAACAACTCCAACTCATTCATCCGTTCAAAACTCCAACGCGCCGATCCGTTGGTCCCGTTGAGTTCAAAGGTGTGTTCGCAGTCTGATCCTCCGATCACTCGACAGACCTCCAGCGTCCCCCTCGCCCCGTTGGCAAAACGCACCATCGCACCCACGTAATCTTCATTCGTGACCGCCGCAGACGGACCATCCTCGCTCACCGCAAAATGCGTCCCGGTCTCGCTGGGGAGCGGTCGCTCGGCAATGAACGTTTCGTTCTCCGACACCACTTCCGCCAGTGGCCCGGCCAGCATCAGCGCCATATCCACAGCATGTGACATCAGGTCGCCAAGCACACCGTAGCCGGCCTTGTCTCGCTCAAATCGCCAGGACAACACACTGTTTGGGTTGTGCCCGTAACCACAAAAGAATCGTCCACGGTAATGCGTCAACTGCCCCAAACGTCCCTCCTGGATCAATGCCAACAGGTGCTGCACGACCGGGCTCCATCGATAACAAAACCCGGTGAACGTGATCATCCCTGACGCTTCGGCGGCGTCCACGATTTCCCTGGTCTCTGACGGATCGCGGCCAACGGGCTTCTCGCAGAACACGTGTTTTCCCGCATCAAGCGCCGCCAGGCACATCTCTCGGTGCAACCAGTTCGGCGAGGTGATGCTGACCACCTCAACGTCCGGGTCGGCCAACACATCACGCCAATCTTCCACCGACCGCTCGAAACCAAATCGCCGGCAGGCCTCGCTGGTGCGGTCCGAGTCGGTATCGGCACACACTTTCAGTCGAGGAACGATCCCCGATTCCGGAAACCGATTGACGACCTGCTGATAAGCACGACTGTGTGTCATGCCCATCCAGCCCATGGCGATCACACCGATGCCAACCTCGCGCGTCATGACTTGATGAACACCGTTTCAGGGTGAAGGGACGTTTTCGGGACTTGATGGTAGCCCAACGCTTCGCACAGGGCACGCACGCCGCGATCCACGGGGCACTTCGCCCACTACGCAACCCGGAATCGCTCCATCAGCTTCTCACTGATCTCCAGCCCCAGGCCGGGTCCCTCCGGGGCCAGGACCCATCCGTCCTCCAGTCGCAAGGGCTCAACGAAAGCGGGCGTCAACCACGGCATGTATTCCAGGCCCTCAACGCCCGGGATCCCGCAGGCCAGGTGCACCGACGCCTCCATCATCAGATGGGGCTCAACCGGACAGCGATAGACTTCACAAAGAGAAGCGATCCGCAGAAACTCCGTCACGCCCCCCACCCTGGCCAGGTCCGGCTGTACGATCTCGACCGCCCCGGCCTGGAGAAACGAGTGAATTTCGAACCGTGACCCCAGGGTTTCCCCCAGCGCCACGGGGATATCCAGTCGCCGACTCAGCCTCGCATGGCCGATCACATCATCACAGAGCATCGGCTCCTCGAACCAGGCACACCCCAACGCCTCGAAAGCTCTTCCGGCACGCGTGGCACGCGGCAGATCCCACTTCTGGTTCGCGTCGACTGCGATCCAGGCATCGTCCCCCAACGCCGCCCGAACCTGGCTGACCCGTTGGATATCGATTTCGGGATCTTCGTGCCCCACCTTCAGCTTCACTCCCCGCATCCCCTGGCCGAGATACTCTCTGCCAGCCTCGACGATTTCCTCGACGCTCATATTCAGCCACCCACCGTCAGATCCGTAGACAGGGGCACGATCACGCCGACCACCAAGCAAGCGGTATAGAGGCAATTCGGCCATTTGGGCCCGCAGATCCCAAAGTGCCAGGTCCACGGCAGCGATCGCCTGGGTCACAAGCCCGTGCCGACCCACCCCCTGCGTCTTCCAATACAACTTGTGGAGTATCTGTTCATGGTCACACGCGGCCAAACCGAGCAACTCCGGCCCGATGTCATCCTGGATCACGCCTCGCATGGCCGTTCCTCCGGCGGCCAGCGCCCAGGTGTACCCCCGGCCCACTCGACCACTGTCGGTCGTCAGTGTCACCACTGGCATGAAGACCGTCGTCAGGCCTGCCCCTCGGTCACCACTGGACATGCCCGAGACGACCGGACGGGCCAGCGGGATGGCCAGCAACTGCGCCTCACATGAGCGGATCTTCATGCCCGACTCCATCGCCCTGCACTGTGCTGATTTCATCTCGCGAGATCTTGTCGACGCTCAACGGGTTGAATGTCTGGCAGGTTCCCGACCGCAACGCCACCTCGATGCGACCGCCTGTCAGTACGAAGTACTGCACCAGGTACCCCCCACCCTGCATCACCTGGAACTGAAACTCGCCATCCCCCAACCCTTCGACCCACCCTGGAGACTCCTCTGCGAACCTGGAGTCACCAACCACCTCCGAAGGCAATGCAGCGATCAACGTCCCCGGCTCATCTCCGATCACCTCGGCCATTCGCCGTCGAGCGTCGACCATGAACCGGACCACGCGCTCCCCGTACCGGAACTCATCATCTCCACCTCGTTCCGGAGGCACGACACCAAGGGTCAGATGGTGCAAAAACGGATTTCCATATCCCTGGCTCAGCATTTGACGGCTCGCTGCCTCGTCCACCGGATGCACCACCGCAACGTAACGAAACCATCCTTCCTGATACGCCGCACTTCCCGGATCCAGCCGTGCCGAGACATTGATGTAATCGCAGCCATCCACAGGCGAGGGGTAGCAGCGGGTGTCCCAGCCCAGATCGTAACCGACCGACTTCAACGGCCCGGCCACGAGTTGGGGGGGATCCGTGAAAATCGCCGCATGATCGGGGGCCAGTTCAATCTCAACCCCTGCCTCTGCGCTCTTACGTGCCACATCCAACGCCTCGCCGAAACGGTCGGCCGCATTGGCGATCGGCAGCACGTCAGAAAAGTTTCGAGGCAATTCGAAACCACCGGAAAGGGATCCGGAACCGGACATCGTTTCTCTCACACGTGGCCTGCGATCGCGAAACCGACATCGTATCGGCTGCACCGAAGACGAACAATCCGCGGCCACGCCCCGTGCCCGCCCTCGTCCGACAGCTGGCCGTCAATGCGATGCCGACCATCGAGCCGCGGTGGCCCGGATACACGACGAGTCGTCCTACCGCGATTCCTCAACGTAGTCATGGGCGACATCGACATGCTTCGCACCGGCCGACCGCGCTGCCTCCAGGACTCGAACAAACGTCGCGTGGTCAGAGCGTGCGTCACCACGATAGGTCACCACCTTGCGGCGAGAACCGGACACCAACGGAGCAAGTCGCTCGGAGAGTTCCTCCAGGTCGAGTTTCCGGCCATTGAGCAACACCTGCCCCTGGCGATCGACGGTCACCACCATCTCGGGAGACTGCACCTCACTGGCGATCGCCGCGTCAGGAAGATCAAGATCGATGGCCGGAGCCAGCATCGTGGAACTCAGCATGAAAAAGATCAACAACAGAAAAACGCAGTCGATCAACGGACTGAGTTCGATCGCAAGCGACGGCCGACGTTGGCGCGGAATGTGATCCATCGACTACACCACCGACCGCACTTGCGAAGCGGCCACCACGGTTTCCGAGTCACCCGACTCTTCCCGTGGCACACTCCCGTCCGGCAGCCACTCGTCCAACTGTGATGTGATCCACTGCATCTGCAACGCGGCACGGCCAGCGACCGACTGCAACAAGTGATAAGCCGCCAGGCAGGGCAGGGCGATCGTCAACCCGCATACGGTCGTCAGCAACGCCGACCAGATTCCGCTGGCCAGGTCGCCCGGTTGCACCTGTCCCCCTTTGAGTTCGATCTGGTGAAACGCCCCGACCAGTCCGGCCACGGTCCCCAGCAGGCCCAGCAGCGGCGTGGCGTGAGTGATGATACCCAGCCAATTCAACCGACGGTCGTAGCGGGCCACCTGCTGCGAGGCCTCCCGAAGCACGACCTGATCCCTGAACGGCTTCTGCGCGTCACGGTGCCTCAGATAGGCCACGACTACCCTGTGCAACGGTCGTTCACTTGAGCCGAGACGGTCAGCCAACTGGCCCAGTGACCCGTCTTCGATTCGCGACTGCAATTCGGACAACAACGGGCCGTAGGCCACCCGCAGCCGCCGGTAAACCATCAACCTTTCGGCTATCAGTGCGACAGCGAGAACCGAACAGCCCAGCAGTGGCCACATGACCGGACCACCGCGGTCAAACAACTCTGTAACGCTCTGACCCCACATTCACACGTCACCATCACGACAAACGGCCGATCCATCCCGTACTCAGGATGTCACGCACTTTGGCGAGGTGCTATTCTGAGGCGCACTGGCGAAGCTTGTCTACCCGCCACGCCTCCTCCCCAAACAGCAATCCACAACGTCGTGTCCCCACTGCGTGATCCACTTCTGCTGACACTGCTGGCCAGCTCCCTGGCTCACGGCACGGCCTTTCTGCTGCAGCCGGCTACAACGGCGGCACCAACGGCGACTGTACGTGCTGGACGTACCGCCGTGCGGCTCCAACCATCTCTCGCGGCCCCCCCGCCGCCGCTCCTGGAACAATCCGTGACTCAACCCACGCCACCGGACACGGTTCCCGTGGACCAGGAAATCCCGTCTCCTGAAAACGTCTTGTCCGCTTCCAGTTCCCCCCCGCGTCAAACTCCCAGGATTGCCCCACCATCACGGCCGAATCCGCCTCAACTCACGTCCTCCTCGATCACTCCTGTCATCCGCCGCCCGATACGCTCAAAACGCACTCCACTCCACCGTGTGGCCCCACCTCCGACGGCCCCATCCCCCCGCCAAGACAACACCTTTTCGGCAGTCCGGACACCCAACAGCCCCCGGATAAGTACTCCGCCCGGCCAACTCGTCACGACCCTGCCGCGGCCCACACCGACAACCCAGGACCACTTTCGCCCCAGCTCTTCGCCTCACTCACCCGCTCCGGTGGAAACCGCCTCACTGGCCCCCAGGGCGCCCCGCCCACGACCGACTGAGCGACCCCGCCCCAAAAAAGCGGCCCCCGCTCCGTCGCTAGACCAGCCGGCCTCGCGGCAGGACTTTGGCGGCCCTCGCACACTTCCCACCGCGGTCCCAGACAATCCGCTCCCGGTCTACCCCGCCGCCGCTGCGAAACGACGACGACAGGGCACAGTCATCATTTCAATGGCCATCAACGCCAACGGACGCGTAGCCGCTGCGTCCGTTCATCGCAGCAGCGGGCACTCGGACCTCGACGCCGCGGCAATCGACGCAGCGCGGCAATGGACCTTTCGGCCCGCACAACGGGCCGGCACAGCAGTGGCCATCACGGTTCTCAAGCCGTTCCGGTTCGTCCTGGAATCCCGGTGAACCCGCGGCGGTGCCAGCAGGGCGTTAGTCGTCGCCGCCCAGCAAAATGGTCGCCCCCGCAAAAATCCCGAATCGGGGTGAGGCGAATCCCCACACCTCCTCGTAGGTCTCGTCGGTGATGTTGTCCAACCGGGCAAACCACTGCAACCGATCGCTGTAATCCCAGGCCACCGTGGCATTCAGCAACGAGTACTCATCCAGCGCCGTCACAAATCCGGACCCATCGAAATCGTCTCGCCGATCAACCCACTGATAATTCAACCCCACCCGTACCCCCTCGTCATCAAACCGATGGTCCACCCCCACCCGGAACTTGTTCCGCGGACGCCGCACCAGCCGGGAATCCGTCGTCCGGTTGCGCGCATCGAGTGATGTGTACCCAAACGAAGTCGACGTGGCTTCACCCAGCTGCAGATTCGCCGTCAACTCGACGCCAGCTGTCAGAGCCCGGTCAACATTGTCCAGGTGACCGCCAAACGGACCGGTTCCGTCGAATCGGTAAACAATCAACTGGTCAATGTCGTTGCGAAAATAGGTGACGTCAACGACGAGATCTCCATCACCCAACGGCTGCTCGACCCCCAGCTCCCATCCAAAACTCCGCTCCGGCCGCAGGCCGGAATTCCCCAGGTTCGGGTCGAACAGTTCATTGATCGCCGGCGCACGGAACCCTGTCCCGATGCTTCCATGCAAAGCGGTCTCGGCCTCTTCCAGCACGTACCGAGTGGTCACACGATACGTCCCGGTCGACCCGGCCCGGCTGTAATGGTCCCAGCGAGCACCCAGCACCGTCGACCAGGTTTCGTCGAACACGAGGTGGTCCTGGACATACACTCCATTGGCATGCAACGACCTGGCAGCGGCCGATGATGACGATGCGTCTTCGTTCAGGTAGTCGAGGCCTGTCGTCAGCACACTGCGTAATCGAACCGAATCGTACAGTACCGTGTTGGACTGCCAGTCGAACTTGACCGTTTCGCCATCGAAAGCCGCAGCCCCAAACGCTCCCGGATCCGTATCCCGTCGGTTGAAGCGGGAATAGTTGAAGCCGACCTTCTGCTCGATCGAGCCGTCGAACATCTCGGTCCGCAGTTGAGTGCGTAACGCGAACGTCTCGTTCTTCAACTTCCTCTGCAAATCGTCGACGGGACCGGTGGGAAACAGGAATCCATCAATCTGAGCCTCGGCATCCGTGTACCGGAGGACCAGGTCCACGTCGGTCGTTTCGTTGAGCAGCCAGCCAAAACGGCCCGAGAGATTTCCGTTACGAAACCCATCGTTTTCCACGTTGCCCAGTCGTGGCGCGGCGGTGGTGAAACCGTCATTTTCAAAAAAGGAACCGCCAACCGAATAGTACACCCGGTCGGTTCCACCTGACACGCTGGCCGACTGCTGAAAACTGCCGTAGCGGCCACCCAATGTCCGAAAGCGGTACTTCGGACGTCCCTGCCCGCGTCGGGTGACGATGTTGATCACACCGCCGATCGCGTCCGATCCGTACAGGGTGCTTTGCGGCCCCCGAATCACTTCCACACGTTCGATATTGTCGACGGTGAGACTCGAGAAATCGAAGGCGCGACTGGGGCTGCTGGGATCGTTGAGTGGAATGCCGTCGAGCAAGACCTTCGTATGGCGAGACTCCGCTCCACGGATGAACACGGACGTCTGCTGGCCAGGCGATCCGGACCGAACAACGTCCAGCCCCGGAGTTCCCCGCAGGGCATCCTGCAACAGTGGACGGCCACTGCCACGAAGCTGCTCACCGGAAATCACCGTCACCGAACTGCCGTTTTGCTCTCGCAGAATCTCGGTACGAGTCGAGGACAGTACCGCTCGACCACTGAGCGGAGAGCGGGGAAACCGTCCAATGACGTCCGTGGGCCCAAGGACCGGTGGCGGATCGGCAATCGGGGCATCCTGGGCCCACAACACGGGCGTCACAAACAGCCACGCCAAGACCGAATACCGGGTCAGCATCGTTGTGGTCCCACCCACGAGGACAACGTACGGCGAACCCACGACCGGGGCCGGATTTCCGCGGGGCGGACCCGAACCTGTTCACAGCTTCCCGGTTCCCATCCGGACCAGTCGCACATGTGCCCTTCGTATCCCGAGCCGCAGGGAGCCCCGCGCACCTTTCCCCAAGTGCGGTAACAACACCGCTATCAAAGGTTTCGGCATTCGACACCGGTGCCGATCACATGCATTTTGCACATTGCACCGGTCGTGCCGATTGGGCAGCGTGCCCCTCAGTCCCGAACGGGAGACACCTCGAAGGCCGCCTGCTGGTCGTTGGATCTCGCCACCGAACGATCCCCTTTGTGGATTACCAGCCGATGCCTCAGCACCAGCGGACGGTTCCGCTGCAGGGGAACCGCCTCGCGGCCGGGATACGCCACGTTCTGCATTCCGTAGTAACGCAGCAACCACTTCGGAGGAAACTCCGGAAGCCGTTTGTCACAAAGAATCGACAAACCACTCACCGCCTCACCATCACCAAAACGGCCACTGATGTCGGCCCAGGGACTCTGCGACCCGACCGCATCCTGCTTCAACAGCCCACGGCGGTCATGAATCGCCATTTGCCGAGGTGGTTTCACTCGAACGGTGAACCCCGAGTACCCCTTCACATTCTCCGAACCTCCGATCTTCACCTCGTCAAGCAACGCGGTCAATCGGATCCGGAAGTCGATGTGTCTCACATCACCGACACTGTGAAACACCCGAAACCGTCCCTTCTCTTCGACGATCGGCCGCTGTCGCCCATTTCGATCGACAATGTGTTTGGAAGTCCATTCGACCCTTGTCGACAGCGTGGCGAATACCGGCCCCAACTCAGCCACCACCACCTCCCGGACGACCGGCAGAAAGTCCTTGTTGACCCAGGGATCGCCGGCCCGGACTTTGCCCACCAACAACTGGTGCCAGGCCCAGAATATGCCATGGTGATGAGGATGATCCTTGGGAAAGTCCTGTGTCAGCACTTCCCCGCCGAGCCCATAAAGCGGGTGAAAGTAATTGGCAGCCACGTGTGTCCCGTTGTCGAGTGAACGAGGTTCGCGATGGTAAAACATCACCTTCCGGTCCCCATCTCGACATTCCATCCCCCCGGGTGCAGCAACGAACCGCACACCCGTCTCGCCACCCCTGTCCGTTTTTACGACGCCGGTGACCCGAATCCGCTTCCCGTCGGCCTGGCCCTTTCCAATCGCAGCCAGCAGCCAGGCAGCCCGCCCGTCGGACTGGCACTGCACGACCACGTTGCCCTCCCCCAGGGCCTCATGGCGGGCGACCAACACGGCTCCGGGGGTCGCGGCCCCTTCCACCCGTGCCTGCAACGGAATCCGGAGCCCCGTCGGCAGCCCCCTCGGAAGGTCGATCGACAGGACCACCCGATCCGCGGCGGCCAGGCCATCCACCAGACAGAGGACGGAAACTGTCACCAACACCGAAACCCATGGCGCACGATGACTCATTTTGATTCTCCCGTCACAACTTCGGACGTGTCAGCACCCACTCACGCCGCCAGTATACTGACGTCCTGGTTACAATGCCCATCATGGATCTCACACTAACAGCCCTGGGATGGGCCCTCTGTGGACTGTGGTGTCTCGGCCTGGGACTGCCGCTGCTGATCCTGTGGTGGCGACGTTTCCCAAAACTGGCCCGGAGGATACGAGATCCGGAGACCTTGCCCAGGGTGACGGTGGTGATCACCGCCAAGGACGAAGGCGATCGCATCTCCGACTGCCTCGCCTCGCTACTTGCCTCCGACTATCCCGATCTCGAACTGATCGCCGTCAACGATCGCTCCGAGGACAGCACGGGCCAGGAGATTGACCGACTTGCCGCAACCGACACGCGGACGCGAGCCGTGCACATCCACGAACTGCCGTCCGACTGGCTGGGAAAAAACCACGCGATGTGGCAGGGAGCCCGCCAGGCCACCGGCGACTGGATCCTGTTCACCGACGGCGATGTCCTCTACGAACCCAACACAATTCGACTGACGGTGTCCTGGGCATTGGCACAACGACTGGATCACCTGGCGATCATCCCGTCGATGTTGACGGGTGGCTATCTGGAAACCGCCCTGGTCTCGTTTTTCGGGCTGATTTTCGCAGCCGCCACACAGCCCTGGCTGATCCGCCTGCCCACCAGGCACATTTATGCCGGCGTGGGAGCATTCAATCTCGTCCGTCGTGATTTCTACGAGGCGGCCGGCGGCCATCACCCGATAGCCTACGAGATCGCGGACGACCTGAGGCTGGGCCAGTTGCTCAAACGCCACGGGGCCCGCGCCGACCTGTTGGTGGCCGGGGACCTCCTGAAAGTCCGCTGGCAACAGTCGGCTTGGACGACTATCACCGGATTGGAGAAGAACGGTTTCGCTGCACTGAAATATTCGATTCCTCGCACCTGCTTTCTTCTGTTGTCGGCGGTCCTGTTTTTTTTCTCGCCCGTACTCGCCCTCGCCCTTTGCAGCGGGCCTGTCACCTGGGGGTTCGCCGCCACCGTGGCCGTTTCACACCTCTGCTATTCCGCAGGGGCCCATGTCCTGGGGACACGGCCATGGGTCCTCCCAATGCTTCTGCCGGCCGCGGCCGGCATCCTCTTTGCCTTCCTGCGCTCGATGGTCATCACGCTCCGCCAAGGAGGGGTTCGCTGGCGAGACACGTTTTATCCACTTGGTGAACTCAGACGGCGAATGTACCGATAGGCTACACGGCCCAAACCGCGGCACAGAAACCAGCCACGAAACCCTCCACCCCACCGATGGCGGCTTGTTTTCCAAGCAGGCGGCCCCGCCATCAACTCTCTAGGGGTTGAAATCAATCCGCGCGAGACCTAAATTCGGGGCTTCCAGTAACGGCCCTTTGCCGTTGGCGGGCATACCCCGGAGAGAAACTGAATGGGTCGGCACACCGGACCTAAGGCGCGGATCAACCGTCGCCTCGGCGCGATGATCTTCGAGAATTCCGGCGCGGTTCGCGCGGCCGAACGACGCGACTACCCTCCCGGCATGTCACAGCGGCGTCGCAAGCCCTCCAACTACGCGATCGCGCTGCTTGAAAAACAAAAGATCAAGTACTACTACGGTTTGCGCGAACGTCAATTGCGGCGGTACTTCGACGCTGCCAAGGGGATGCAGGGCAACACCGGTGAGCAGTTGCTGATGCTCTGCGAGCGGCGTCTCGACAACGTGATCCGCAGGGCCGGTTTCGCCGACAGCCGCCCACAGGCTCGCCAGGGCGCCTCTCACGGACATTTCCAGGTCAACGGCCGCACTGTCACTGTCCCGTCAATTCGCATCAATGCCGGCGACGTGATCTCGGTCCGCAACCGGCCGAACCTCAAGGCGCTCTACGGATCCCTGCTCGAATCGGGCTCGACCAACGACGCCGACTGGATTGACATCGACACGGACAACCTGTCTGTCACGGTCACCGCACTGCCGACCGCCGAAGACGTCAGCCTGCCAGTGGACGTGGGCAAGGTGGTCGTCTTCTTGTCGCGGTAATCCCGGGGCTGTTGCAACTCCGCGGTCGCCACACAGGACCGACCCGATGAAGCACCCGCAACCCGCCGCCATCCTGCTTTTTGGTGCACCCGGAAGTGGCAAGGGAACACAGGGCGTTGTCCTTGGAGACCTGCCAGGCTTCTTTCATCTCTCCAGCGGGGAGATCTTCCGAGGGCTTGACCCGGATTCGCCCGACGGACAGGCCGTTGCCGAATACACATCCGGTGGCAACCTCGTCCCCGACGACTTCACCGTTTCCCTGTGGCGCAAACAACTCGCCAGCCTGATCGCCGACGGCTCGTTCGACCCTGACCGCCAAATCCTCCTGCTCGATGGTATTCCCCGCAACACCGCACAGTGCGAAATGATCGCCGACGACGTCGACGTGAAACTCGTGCTGCACCTCGCAGGCAGCGACTACGAGCCTCTGGTCCAACGGATCCTTGATCGTGCCAACCAGCAAGGACGCCCCGATGACGCCGACGAATCGATCGTGCGACACCGGTTCGACGTCTACCAGTCAGAATCGGCACCCGTGCTGGACCATTACCCGGACGAACTCCGCGGCGATGTTGACCCGATAGGCCTTCCCGGCCAGGTGCTCGGACGCGTCTTGGACCACGTGTTGCCCGTGCAGCAACGGTTTCTCGGCGAGGCCGGCGAGTAACTCGTTGCGGACTGCCACCCGGCTTCGCTACGTCGCATCCAGCAACGACTTTCGAATCCGGTCCAGTTCCTCGAGCGCCGCCAGCGGAGTCATTGACTCGATATCCATCCCGCGGATCTCCTCCAGCAACGGGTGCGGTGGCGTCTCGAACAGAGACAACTGGCGACTGGATGTTGGTCCGGTTGGCCGTGTCGGCACGCGAGGACGGCCCTCCTCGTCCAGATGATCCGATTCGAGTGTCTCCAGGATCACGCGTGCCCGATCGATCACGTCGCCGGGAACGCCTGCCAATCGGGCCACGTGAATTCCGTAGCTCTTGTCAGCCGACCCCTCGATGATCTTGTGCAGGAAGACCACATCCTCATCCTGTTCGTGCACCGCCACGTTCAGGTTGACCGCACCGCCAAGGGTCGATGTCAGTTCGGTCAATTCGTGGTAATGCGTCGCGAACAGCGTTCGGCAACCAACGCGGTCGTGCAGGTGTTCGGTGATCGCCCAGGCCAACGAGATGCCGTCGTACGTACTGGTGCCGCGTCCAATTTCATCCAGAACCACCAGGCTATGACGACTGGCAGCGTTGAGAATCCTCGCCGTCTCGGTCATTTCGACCATGAAGGTGCTCTGCCCTTTACTCAACTCGTCGCTGGCCCCGACCCTGGCGAACACCCGGTCTGCGACCCCGACCCGAGCTTCACTGGCCGGAACAAAAGAACCCATCTGAGCCAGGATCGTTACGAGCGCCGCCTGCCGGATGTAGGTGCTCTTTCCGGCCATATTTGGTCCGGTGATGATCTGCATATGACCGGTTGCTCCCCCGACCCGAACGGCATTGGGAACAAACTCGCCGGTCGGCTGAATCCGGTCGAGCACCGGATGACGGCTCTCCCGCAAATCCAGGATCGGCTCCTCGGTCAACTCGGGACGGCAATAGCCCCGGGAAGCCGCCAGGACCCCCAGTCCGGCCAGTACGTCCAAGCGGGCCAGCACACCGGCTGACGCCTGGAGCCGCAAACACTCGCTCGACACCGATTCGCGAAGAGCACCGAAAAAACGTTGCTCCAGCACCACCGCCTGCTCTTCGGCCCGCAGCACCTTCTCCTCGTGCTCCTTCAACTCCGGAGTGACGTACCGTTCCTGGTTCTTCAATGTCTGCTTGCGGATGTATTCCTCCGGGACCTTCGCCAGGTGGGCGGCGGTCACCTCCAGGTAGTAACCGAACACCTTGTTGAACCCGACCTTCAGATTCGAAATCCCGGTTCGCTCACTTTCGCTGGCCTGGTAGGCCGCAATCCACTCCTTGCCCCCCCTTGCCAAGTCCCGCAACTGATCCAATTCGGCGTCGAACCCGTCACGTATAATGCCACCGTCGGAGACCAGCAACGGGGGATCCTCGACAAGCGTCGCGGAGACCCGTTCCAGCACGTCGGAGCACAAGTCCAGGCGATCTTCAAGTTGCCCCAGCAGCCCCGCATCTCGTTCAGCAAGCAACTGCTTCAACTGCGGAAGACGCGCCAATGTCCCCGAGAGACACCCGAGGTCCCGTGGCGACGCCCGGCCGGTAGCGACTCGTGACGTCAGGCGTTCGAGATCGTAGATGCCCTTGAGCTGTTCCTGGACCTCGCGGCACACCGTGGGCCCACTGCGAAACTCCTCGACAGCATCCAGCCTTTGGCTGATCTGTTCGATATCGGTCAGCGGATTCGAGAGCCACTCGCCCAGCAAACGGGCCCCCATCGACGTCACCGTTTCGTCGACAACCCCCAGCAGGCTTCCATCTCGATTTCCATCGATCAAGGTCCTGGTCAATTCCAGGCTCCGCCGGGTCGCCTCGTCGATCACCAGGAACCGGCTGCTCGAGTACGCTTCCAGGCGGGCCACGTGGGGCAGGGCACTGAGATGGTTTTCGGCGGCGTACGCCAGCAAGGCGCCCGCCGCCGTCGCCGCAGCGGTGTCGTCGTCACTGAAATCGAATCCCGCCAACGTCCGCGTGCCGAAATGGTCCAGTAACGTCCTCCTGCAGGTTTCGACCCCAAACTGCCAAGCAGCCCGATGGGCCAGGCTGATCCCCAACTGGTCGGCCAGCCACCCCAGCCCAAGTTCGTCAACCGTGTCCTCGGCCACCAGGCACTCGGCTGGAGACAACCTGGCCAGTTCATCGGACAAGTCGGTCAACGTGACGGTCGTCGCCTGGAAACGGCCAGTCGAGAGTTCCAGCCAGGCCAGGCCGATCCCATCGCGCGTCGAGGCCACCCCGGCGATGTAGTTGTACGAACGAGGATCCAACAGCGCCGGATCGGTCAACGTGCCGGGTGTCACCGTCTGAGTCACCTCACGACGCACCATCCCCTTGGCCGTCTTGGGGTCCTCCACCTGATCACAGATCGCCACCCGGTAACCCGCCCGGATCAACTTCTGCAGGTAGCCGTCCAGTGCGTGGTAGGGAAACCCTGCCATCGGAACCGGGTTGTCCGAGTTCTTGTCACGACTGGTCAGGGTCAACCCCAACACCGGGGCCACCACCTCAGCATCCTCGAAAAACAGCTCGTAAAAATCCCCCATCCGGAACAGCAGCACGGCCTCAGGGTTCTGCCCCTTGACCTCGGTGTACCGCTGCATCATCGGGGTCAGCTTGCCGCTCCGCCCCTTGTCCGACCCCGAGCGGGTCTTACCCGCCGCAGCGCTGTCAGCAACATCCGACGACGGCGGTGAACCACCGTTGTCCTGCGAATCGGGTTGTTCGGGTGCTCCGGAATCCGCCATGACGCCGGTGTCGAAAAAGTTCGGGAACAGATGAGTGCGAGGACAATCAGCCTCGCGTTCCAGGGAACAACTGGCTGACGCTGGTGCGTTCGTGTATCGACCGTATCGCATTGGCGAACAGTGGAGCCACGCTGACGACTTCGACATTCTCGGGCAACGGTTCGAAGGCCGTCTCAATTGTGTCGGTGATCAGCATTTTCTTGATCACGCTGCCGCCAATCCTGTCCGCGGCCCCCTTGGAGAACACTCCATGGCTGACTGCCGCATAGACATCACGCGCTCCTCGCTGCTTGAGCACCTCCCCGGCGCTGACCAGGGAGCCGCCGGTAATCGTGAAGTCATCGACCACCAGCACGTTTTTGCCCTCGACATCACCGACGATCTCCAGCACCTCCGCCTTTTCGTCGTGGCCGGTCCGTTGCTTGCTGCCGAACACAGCCGGAACGTCGAGCACGCGGGCGTAATCAACCGCGTCCTTGGCAAAACCGGTGTCGGGACTGCAAACGACCAGGTCGGGGATCTCCAGGGCTCGCACGTGGTCACAGATGGTGTGCCGGGCGTAAAGATGGTCGACCGGAATGCGGAAGAACCCCTGGATCTGCGGACTGTGCAGATCCATGGTCAAGACCCGATCCGCTCCAGCCGCTTCGATCGCATCAGCACAGACCCGTGCACGGATCGACACCCGGGGCTCATCCTTCTTGTCACCCTTGGCATAGCTGAAGAAGGGGATCACAGCGGTCACGTGCTGGGCGCTGGCCCGCTTCAGTGCATCAATCCAGAACAGCAACTCCATGAAATTGTCGTTGACCGGAAAGTGGACGCCTTGAATCACGTACACGTCGCGCCCGCGAACATTCTCCTTGACCCGCACAAACACATTGCCCTCGCTGAAGACATGGGCGTGACAGGGCACCAGCGGCACGCTCAGGCCGTCAGCAATGGCCTGGGCCAGGATCGGATTGCCCGAACCCGGCAACACCGCCAAGTCACCCTGGGGCGCCTGGAACGGCTGGGCTCGGGGCCCGGATCGTGCGACGGGATTGTCGGCGGCGGCATTCATCGGGAGCATGATATACAAGGTCACGACAACTCGAAAGCCGACCCTCACGGGGATTGACGCCCCACGCACCGCCGCCTATCACACCTCCTGTCACTTCTTCCCGCCCCCCGGCGACCGGCACCGTCACCGTGCAGCGACTCCACAACTTCTCGGCTGGTCCCGCAGTGCTGCCCGAGCCTGTCCTTTCCGCCGCACGAGAGCACCTGCTGTCCTTGGGTGAGACCGGCATCGGCGTGCTCGAACATTCCCACCGCGGACCCGCTTTCGGCGAGGTGCTCTCATCGGCCGAGGGCAGGATCCGCCGCCTGGCCAGCATCCCCAACGACGTCGCTGTGTTGTTCCTCCAGGGCGGGGCGTCACTGCAATTCGCCATGGTCCCCGCCAATCTTCGCCCTGCAACTGCCACCGCCGACTACATGATCAGTGGCACCTGGTCGTTGAAAGCGATGGAAGCGGCTCAAAGTGACGGAGCCGTCCACGTCGCCTCTTCGTCGCAGAATTCCAGTTTCCGAGAACTTCCGGGGCCGCCCCAATGTTCCTCAACCCCTGCCTATCTCCACTACACCTCCAACAACACCATCGCCGGCACACAGTTCTCAACGCCGCCCACACCGCCAAACGGCGTCCCACTCGTCTGCGACGCCAGCAGTGACATCTTTTCCAGGCCACTCGATCTCGATGCTCACGACCTCGTCTATGCCGGGGCGCAGAAAAATCTCGGCCCGGCAGGCCTGACGCTGGTGCTGATCCGCAGAACTCTGCTCGAGCGATGTCCTGACAGCATTCCCCGCATCAGCCGCTACGTCACTCACGCCGATTCCGGCTCTCTCTACAACACGCCACCGGTCTTCTCGATCTTCGTCACCGACCTGGTCCTGAAGTGGCTGGAAGACCAGGGAGGGCTTTCCGCAATCGCCGAGCGGAATCGCGGACAGGCGTCGCGGCTCTACGACCGCATCGATGCCAGCCGCGTCCTGTCCGGCCGCGTCGCGTTTTCCGCGAGATCGCTGATGAACGTGGTTTTCTCGGCCGGCAGCGATGAGGCTGACGCCCGGTTCCTGGAACACTGCCGCCGGGCCGGGCTGGTTGGGCTGAAGGGGCATCGCAGTGTGGGAGGGCTGCGGGCCAGCCTGTACAATGCCCAGCCAGATGCGGCCGTTGATCGGCTGCTGGAGGTGATCGACGCCTTCGAGGCGGAGCAGGCCCAGTGAGCGACGACAGCCCCCCAGTAACTCGCGAACCGGCAACGGTCGACGCCCAGGACATGGCGCATGCCGACATCGGGCTGGTGTCGGCGTTGAAGATCGAACTGGACCCGTTTTTGCAAAGGTGCCTGACACCAAAAAAGTACACCGGTGGAGAATTCACGTTTCGGGGCGGCCGTTACGACGAGGCCCGTGTGGCTATTGTTGAATCCGGCCCCGGCTTCGCCCGTGCCCGCCGCGCCACCCAGGCCTTGATCGAAGCCCATACCCCCGCATACGTGGTCTCTTGCGGCTTCTCCGGCGGCCTGCGCCCGGAACTGAAACTCGGCCACATCGTGATGGCCAATGCGATCACAGACATCCACGGCCACGACATGCCCCTGGCCTTCTCCCCGCCAGAACAACTGCCGCCGGGTGTGCACGCCGGGCGACTGGTCGTCGTCGACGAACTGGTACGTACAACTGAAGAGAAGGCGGCCCTTGCTGAAACCCACGACGCTTTGGCTGTCGACATGGAGAGCCTGGCCGTGGCCCAGGTCTGCCGTGACATGGGCGTCGGATTCATGGCCGTCCGGGTCATCAGCGACGACCTCGCAACAGATCTCCCACCGGAAATTCATTCCGTGCTGGCTGCCACGCCTGGCCGCCGCGTCGGCGCCGCCCTCGGCTCACTGTGGAAACGACCCAGCAGCTACAAGGATCTGTGGAAACTCCGCGAACAGGCCCGCTTTGCCGCCGAACGACTCGCACGATTTCTAGACGGTGTCATCGAACAACTCCATGGATCCATTTCTTCCGACTGAACCTCTCCACGTTTCCCGTATTCCGCAGGCCCGCCCAACCCATGCGACACTGGATCCTCGCAGAAACCAACTACGGCCACGTCCGTGACAACGGATACGACGTTGCCGTGCTGCCGTTGGGCGCGACCGAGCCGCACAACCTTCACCTCCCGTACGGGACCGACATCTTCGAGGCCTCACAGATCGCCGCCAATGCGGCCGAGGACGCCACGAACCGGGGCGGCCGGGTGGTTGTGCTGCCGACGATCCCCTACGGGACGCAGACCAACCAGCACGCCTTCCCCCTGGCCATGAACCTGTACCCCTCGACCCTGGGGCGGGTCATCTCCGACCTGGTCGAGTCGGTCCATCGAGCCGGCATCTCGAAACTGCTGATTCTCAACAGCCACGGCGGAAACGAGCTCAAGAGCGTCCTCCGGGAATTGGTCGGCGGCCCCGTCCACCTGTTCCTGTGCGACTGGTTCCGCAGCATCTCCGCCGACCTCCAGGCCGAACTGTTCCAGGATCCCGGCGATCACGCGGGGGAAATGGAAACCGCACTGGCGCTGGCCTACTTTCCCGACCTGGTCGCCCACGACCCGGAATCCGGCCGACTGACGGCCGACGACGGGGCAGTCCGCTCGACTCGCTTCGACGCCGTCAACAACGGCTGGATCTCAATCACCCGCCCCTGGCACCTGTTGACGACCAACACCGGAGTCGGCAACCCGCATCCGGCAACCGCCGAATCTGGGCGACAACTGATGGCAACGCTCGTCGAGAGGCTCTCCAGCTTTCTCGTTGAACTGGGCGAAGCCGACGTTGATGACACCTTCCCCTATCCGTCTGTCTGAGCATCTCCGCCATGAAGATCTCGCTCGTCGCAATGGCCACACTGGCGCTGGCCCACATTTCGATTCCATTGCCAGCCGCTGACAAACTTCCGGCGTTCAACAGCATCCGCACCGCTGGACCCGACTTTTCCGTGCAAGGAGAATACGTCGGTACTGTCGGCGGCACGCACCCCATCGGGATACAGGTGATTGCCCTGGGAGGCGCGAAATTCGAGGGCATCATTCATGGCGGAGGCCTCCCCGGCGCTGGTTGGGACGGGAACACCAGGTTTTACCTTCGAGGGAAACGGGAAGGTGGCACAACCCGGCTCGAGGGCGTCCACGGCGAACGGTTGCGGTTCGTGAACCGAAACTTCGAGGCCGTCATTCAAGACGGCCAATTGTCCGGCCGCGCCCTGATGTTCCTCAATCACGTCAAGGACCCCACTTGCCGCTGCCGGCGGGTTGTTCGCACGTCACCGACCCTTTCCGAAAAACCGCCCACTGGGGCCGTGGTGCTTTTCGACGGGAGTTCGACTGATGCCTGGACCGGTGGCAGGATCGTCGACAATCGGCTGCTGGCTGAGGGGCCTCGAACCAAGAGGTTGCTGCGAAACTACCACCTGCACCTGGAGTTCCGAACCCCATTCATGCCCACCGCGCGGGGCATGCAACGCGGCAACAGCGGTGTCTACCTCCAGGAACTCTGGGAAGTCCAGGTGATCGACTCGTTCGGATGGACTACCGAAAACCAGAAATACGAGCGACTCTCGCACGTTGGCCGATGCGGAGGCATGCACGAACTGGTGATGCCGGAGGTGAACATGTGTCTTCCGCCGTTGTCCTGGCAAACCTTCGATATCGACCACACCGCCGCGACCGTAGATGACAACGGTCGCCCGAAAACCCCTGCCATACTCAGCATTCGGCACAACGGCGTCGTGATTCACGATCGCCTCATCCTGCCGCCCACGCCGGCCTCGGCCAAGACGCTCCCACATCGCAATCACCTCCCCGGACGGCTCTACCTGCAACAGCACGGAAATCCCGTCCGTTACCGCAACATCTGGATCGTGGAGCGTTAGCACATGCCTGACCCCACCGGAGAATTCTCCGATCGGATCGTCGTCGTAACCGGTGCCTCACAGGGCATCGGCGCGGCCACCGCACTGGCGTTTGCCCAGGCCGGCGCCACCGTCGTCGCCGGCTGCCCTGCTCTTGAGAGCGAACAGCACCGCCAGGCTGTCGCCGATTGGCGTGAAGCGGCAGGGTTGTCCGCCGAACGGGTTGCCCCGATCACCGCCGACGTGTCCCAAGTCGATGAGGTCTCCCACTTCTACGACACGGTCGAAAAGCACTTCGGACGCGTCGACGTACTGGTCAACAACGCCGGGATCAACCGTGACCACACGTTGGCCAAAATGACCGACGAAGAATGGCGAGCCGTTTTGGCAGTCAATCTCGACGGCACCTTCTTCAATTGCCGCGGCGTGCTGCCCTTGATCACAGAGGGCGGCCGCATCATCAACATCTCGTCAATGGTGGCACAAACGGGCAATTTCGGCGTCGCCAACTACGCGGCCAGCAAGGCCGGCATCCTGGGCCTCACCAAGAGCCTGGCACTGGAACTCGCCCCCCGGGGGATCACCGTCAATGCCGTGTGTCCCGGATTCATTGACACGGACATGACCCGGGGCATCCCCGACGAAGTTCTCCAGAAATATCTCGAGCGAATCCCGCTTGGCCGGGCTGGCCTTCCCGAAGACGTTGCCGCGACCGTGCTGTTTCTCGCTTCCCAGGGCGCCGGCTACCTGACCGGGCAGAGCCTCGGCGTCAACGGCGGCCTCTACACCGGCGACTGACCCCCACAACGCCTCGACATCGTCGATCACCCAGCACGGTGAATCGCCACCAGGTCGCTCAACAGCGACAGCCCCGTCGCCTCCTTCCCTGCACCGGCGCCGACAATTGTCACCGGCCCAACAAGGTCGGTTTCCATCGTCACCGCATTGGTCACCCCGCCCACCGAAGCCAGCGGATCGTCCAGGGCAAGGGCCACGGGGCCCACGGACGCGGTGATCCGTCCGTCGTTCCGCTCGACCTGGCCGATCAGTTTCCATCGCTGCCCGAGTGCCGGGGCAGCCGCCACGGCCTCGGCATCCAGCCCAGTAATCCCTTCTCGCGACACCTCCTCCACGCCAATTCCCGCCCCCATCACCACGTTGGCCAGGATCACGACCTTGGCAAGCACGTCGAAGCCCTCGACGTCGGCCGTCGGGTCCGCCTCGGCGTAACCCAACTCCTTCGCCGTCACCAGCGCTTCGTCGTAAGGACGGCCCTGTTCCATCTCTGACAGGATGTAGTTGGTGGTCCCGTTGAGGATGCCGCGGACCCGAGCGAACTCGCAACCGGCCAGGGCCTCGGTCGCGGTCGACAACACCGGCGTACCGCTCATCACCGTGCCCTCAAACCGAAACTGCAGCCCCCGGGATTCTGCCAGGTCTTTCAGATCACGCCAGGCCAGCGCCACCGGGCCCTTGTTGGTCGTCACCACATGAGCTCCCGCTTCGAAAGCCGCGCGGCAGTGAGACACCGCGGGTTCCCCGGTGTCGATATTCGTCACGGTCACCTCCACGACCGTGTCGGCGCCGCTGTTTCGAATCGTCTCGAGACTGTCCCATTCACACACCTGCTCCGAATACGCCGCAAGCGATCCCGGGTCGGCGCCACCGTTGTCCACCAGTTCGAGCACGCGGTCGAGGTCCAGGCCGTCAGCGTTGAAGCAACTGCCGTGGTAAACGTCGGAGACCGCGACAACGCGAGCTTCGAAACCGAATTCGGCGAGCAGCAACTCCCGTTTCTCGCGAAGAATTTCCGCCAACCCGCGGCCAACGGTGCCGAATCCAATCAGGGCCAGTTTCTGTGACACGATAGAGACACCCGGTACAAGGTCTGTGAAACTCGCAACGGAGAATACCCGAAAGACTCACTGCTGGGCAGGGATCCGACCGCGGCCGCTGTGGCCTCCGACGGGGTCCAGGAGTTACAAGGGGGCCAGGACATCTCCATGCCAAGCCACTTTCGTTCCACCCTGGCCCTGCTGCTGATCGCGCCGTGTTGCGCGATCGGCGGAGATCCCGCCGATCGACCCTGGTCATTGCGGCCGGTCGTCCGGCCACCGATCCCGGTCGTCAACACCCATGGCTGGGCCCGCAACCCGATCGACGCCTTCGTCTGGCAGCGACTGGCCGCAGTCCGGCTCGCCCCCTCGGCCGCAGCCAACCATCGCACGTTGGTGCGAAGGGCGTGGTTCGACCTGCTGGGCCTTCCTCCCGGCCATCTGTTGCCCGATGACGACATCCTGGCAGGTCCGGGCCGCTGGGCTGCTCAAGTCGACCGATTGCTGGCCAACCCACATTACGGCGAACGCTGGGGCCGCCACTGGCTGGACGTGGCCCGCTACGCCGACACCAAGGGGTACGTCTTCTTTGAAGACCGTGTCTTCCCCTGGGCCTGGACCTACCGCGACTACGTGATCACGGCCTTCAACAACGATCTGCCCTACAACCGATTTGTTGTCGAACAACTCGCCGCCGACCAACTCGATCTCGACGACCAACCCCAATCTCGTGCAGCGATGGGATTTCTGACACTCAGCCCACGTTTCATGAACAACCTCCACGACCAGATTGACGATCAGATTGACGTCGTCACACGAGGCCTGATGGGACTGACGGTCACATGTGCCCGCTGTCACGATCACAAGTACGACCCGATCCCCCAGGCCGACTACTATTCGCTGTACGGCGTCCTCCGCAGTTCCTCCGAACCCATGGTGCCGCCGGAACTGCAACGTCCCAGTAAAAGCGAAGCCCACCGGAAGTTCCGAGCCGAACTCGACAAGCGATCCCAGGCGATCCGTGCGTTCATCATCAAGACGCACACCGACATGCTGGCGGCGTCCAGAAAGCGAGCCGGCGAATATCTGCTGCAAGCCCAGAGAACACTCGCTCAGCCACCAACCGACAACTTCATGCTCCTCGTAGAGGCGGGCGGCCTGAATCCCACGGTGGTCCTGAGGTGGCGTGTGTTTCTTGAGAGGCTCGTCACCCGAACGGCCGTCGAGGAGTTCCGTGATCCTGTCTGGGGCCCCTGGCTGGCGATGGCCGACCTGGACGAGGCCGAACAGACGTCGTTCCCCGAAGGCATCTCCCAGCTTCTGAAACGCCTCTCACGAAATGACGCCGACCAGTCTCCGATTAACACCCGGATCCTCGCCGCCCTGAACAGCAAGCCTCCGCAATCTCTCGACGAGGCGTCGATCCGTTACGGACGGATCCTGAACGACATCGAGGCCGAATGGCAGTCGACCAGGAAGGCCGCCACCGATGCCGAAAAACCACCGCCGTCGCGGTTCCAGGATCCGACCCGTGAGCAACTGCGACTGGTGTTCCACGCGCCCGACGCACCAGCGAACGTTCCTCGCCTCTTTGGCTGGGGTGCTTTGGCCCTGCTGCCAGATCGACCGGCGCAGGCTGTCTACAAGAAACTCAGGAAAGAACTCGAGCAGTGGTTGATCAAGGGAAAAGGCGCACCGCCCCGGGCGATGACCCTCGCCGAAAACGACACGCCGTATCGCCCCAGAATTTTTGAGCGGGGGAACCCAAACCGGCTGGGCGAACCGGTCCCTCGCCAACTGCCAGGGGCACTCTCCGGACCCGGCCGGACCCCCTTCAGGACCGGCAGCGGACGGCTCGAACTCGCCAGGGCCATCGCGTCTCCGGACAATCCCCTGACTGCCCGCGTGATCGTCAACCGTGTTTGGCTGCATCACTTCGGGGAAGGACTGGTCCGAACCACCAGCGACTTCGGTACCCGCGGCACACCACCCACGCACCCCGAACTTCTCGACTTTCTCGCCCACTGGTTTGTTCACGATGCCGGCTGGTCGATCAAGGCGCTGCATCGGCTGATCATGACGTCTGCCACCTATTGCCAGCGCAGCGACCATCGCCCCAGGGCCTTTTCCACCGATCCGGAGAACCTGCTTCTCTGGCGGATGCCCCGACGGCGGCTCGCTTTCGAGGCCATGCGGGACGCACAGTTGATGTTCGCCGACAGCCTGGACAACCGTTTCGGCGGGCCCGCAGTCACCGGCATGTTCACCGCCGGTGGTGTGACGACACGCCGATCGATTTACGGCCACATCGATCGAATGAACCCACCCGCACTGTTGAGAACCTTTGACGTTCCCAGCCCGCAGGCCAGTTGTGGTCGCCGTGACGAAACCACCGTGTCGCCACAGGCGTTGCACATGATGAATCACGGCACACTTCACGAACTCTCCCGGCGGCTGGCCATCCGGACATCCGGATCGCCAGCTCAGCGGATCCGGCTGCTCTTTGAGATTGTTTACTCCCGACACCCGTCCCCCGAAGAATCGGCCGCAATCCTGAAATTCCTCAAAGGGTTCGACGGCGAAAAGCCAGCGGCGTGGACCGCCGTGGCCCACACCCTGCTGATGTCCAACGAAGCACAATTCATCGACTGACAACCCATGCCCAAGCCCGCCCATCCTTTCATTCAGCTGTCTCGACGCGAATTGCTCGAGCGCGGCGGCACCGGCCTCGGCATGCTTGGCTTGGCGGCCGTGCTCGACCAGGCCGGAGAACTGGGTGCTGCACCCGCTCCAGACGCCGCCCCGCTTCGAGACCGTTCCACTCACCCCCTTGCCCCCCGGCCACCGCACTTTCCGGCCAAAGCGACTCGGGTTGTCCACCTGTTCATGAACGGTGGCCCCTCTCAGGTCGACACATTCGACCCGAAACCAGAACTGACCCGCCGGCATGGGCAGCCGCTACCCACCCGCAACCTGCGTACCGAACGAAAAACGGGTGCCGCGATGGCATCCCCGTTCCGTTTCCGCCCGCACGGCGATTCGGGACTGCCTGTCAGTGAATTGTTTGAACACACCGGACGTCACATCGATGACATGTGCATCATCCGCTCGATGCAGGCCGACGTTCCCAACCACGAACCGTCGCTGATGCTGATGAACTGTGGCGACGCCCGGCTTCCACGCCCCAGTCTCGGTTCCTGGCTGACCTACGGACTGGGATCGGAGAATCAGGACTTGCCCGGATTCATCGCGCTTTGCCCCGGGGGCTATCCGATCTTTGAGACCCGCAACTGGCGAAGCGCATTTCTGCCCGGTGCCTACCAGGGCACTCATATCGATACCAAGCAATCCGACGTCCGCAAACTGATCGCCAACCTGACCAACAGCCGGCTTTCAGCGGACAAGCAAAGGCAGCAAATCGACCTACTGGGCCAACTCAATCGTCGCCACCGCGACCTCCGTCCCGGCGACGGCCGACTCGAGGCCCGACTGCAAAGTTTTGAGCTGGCATTCCGAATGCAAACGGCCGCCACCGATGCGTTCGACATTTCCCGCGAACCGAAACACATCCAGCAGCTTTACGGCGAGTCGCTCCACGGCCGACAGATGATGATCACCCGCCGGCTGATCGAACGGGGCGTCCGCTGCGTCCAGGTCTGGACCGGAGCCGGGCAACCGTGGGACAACCACAACCAACTCGAGAAGAATCACCGCAAACTGGCCCGGGACTGGGACCAGCCAATCGCGGCGTTCCTGACCGACCTGAAACAACGCGGCCTCTTTGATTCAACCCTGGTCCTGTGGGGTGGCGAGTTCGGTCGCACGCCCGTGGCTGAGTTCCCGGCCCTCAACGGTCGCGACCACAACCACTACGGGTTCACCTGCTGGCTGGCCGGAGGCGGTGTGCGGGGCGGACAGGCCTACGGAGCGACCGACGACTTCGGGTTCCGGGCCGTCGAGAACCCGGTTCACGTCCATGACCTTCACGCCACGATGCTGCACCTGCTGGGTTTCGACCACGAACGGCTGACTTACCGCTTCGCGGGCCGCGATTTCCGACTGACTGACGTCCACGGCCAGGTTGTGGACCAGCTACTCGCCTAAACGCTCGGCGTCAACGCCCCTCAGACGTCACACAGTGCCACGGCCTGCTGCAGGCCTTTCAGCGGATCACCGGTCGGAATGAATTCCTGGCCCACGTAGCCCTTGTAGCCAGTTTCCAGCAGTGCACGCATGATCGGCGGATACTGAATCTCCTGGCGGTCATCCAGTTCACCCCGGCCCGGATTTCCCGCGGTGTGGACATGTGCGATCGCCCCCCCCAGAGCCTTGATCCGGCGAATCACGTCTCCATCCATGATCTGAACGTGATAAATGTCAAAGAGCAGCTTCAGCCGGGGTGAGCCGACCTGGTTGATGATTTCCATCACGTAATCCACGTGATCACCCTGGTATCCGGGATGCCCCTTCATTGGATGAGTGTCCTCACGCGTATTGAGCATCTCCAGGGCCAGCGTAACCTTCCGCTTCTCCGCGTAACCGACGATTTGCTTGTACCCCTTCACGCAATTGCGGATGCCCTGGTCGCTGGAGATGTGCGGGCTCTTGGGATCATCCGGATCGACGGCCGAATAGCCGGTGAAGCTGATCACGCACGGGGTGCCGAACTCGGCCGCCGCATCAATCGATTTTCGGGTCGCCTCAACCACCTGGCCGTGGAACTTCGGGTTGTTGAATCCGCGCACAAACGGCGGCCCCTTGCCCATGTCGATCCCGGCAAGGGCACATGTCAGTCCGTGCTTCTTCAGCGTGGACCACTCAGTCGGTGGGCACAGTTCGATACTCGAACATCCCAACTGCCGGGCGATGTCACACATCCTGGCGGTCGACCACGACGACTCGAAACACCAGTGCACGATCGACTGGCGGATTCGCCCCTTCCGGATCACCTCGCCGGTGGCCGTGGCGGAGTTCGTCGAAACCACGGCTCCCAGTGCGGCCCCGGCTCCGGCTGCCCGCAACGCTTCACGTCGATCCATTCCTTCGCCCCCGCTCACCGCTCGCCCACCCATCACGTGCCCTCCTCATCGGACCCGGCCTGACAAAACGCAATCGCCGTCAGGGCGTACACCGAGGCCACCCGAACCAACTCCGCCACGGGGCACTCCTCGTTGACCGTATGGGCTCCCAGTGCGGCCGGACCATGCGTGATCGCAGGCACCCCGCCCAGGGCCACGAACGCGTTCCCGTCGTCGACGAACGGCTTGGACCCCACGGGCAACGCCTCACCGCTGACTCCTGCCACGGCCGACTGGAACGAACGGAACAACGGATCCTCCTGGTCGATCTCGTAGGCCCCTCGAGACTCTCGAAAATCGGCATCAATCTTCGTGCCTGTCGCGGAGGCCACCTCGGACAGGATCGACTCGAATTGCCCGTGAACCGTCCCGAACGTATTGCCCGGCAGCCAACGCCTGGTGCCTTCCAGAACCAATTCTACCGGTGATTGATTGAAGATCTCCCCGGAATGCACCTGTCCGACGAACAGGCTCTCCCGGCCAGCCAGCGGATGCGTAATTTGTTCCAGTTCCCGGTCAAGTGCCGCGAACCGCTCGATCAACCTTGCCCCGGCTGAGATCACATTCGGCTGGTCGATTCCCCCAAGCACCTCATGACACGGCTCCCCGTCCCGAGCCACCCGGACCTGGAACATCGCCTGTCCCCGGCCGACGACCGGGCAATTGTGACAGTGATATTCGGGCAGTAGCACGCCGTCCCCGGTGTATCCCTCGGCAATCAGCGTATTGACCTGTGTCCCATCACCCCAGGGTGCCTCGTGCAGATCGTGAGCCGTCAGCATCACTCCACCCGAGGACAGCAGGTCGCCGTCCCGCACAACCCTCATGGCCTCCACCGCTGCGGCCAGCCCCCCTTTCATGTCCGACACACCACTACCGTACATCACGCCATCCTCAATCCGAGGAGGCACAAAAGGCAGGTGCACCGTGTCGAGGTGGCCGTTGAACTGAAGCACCCGTCCCGGCTTCCCGGTATCGAACCTCGCGACAACTGCCGGAGACTCTGAGTGTCCCGCCACCGGCCGCTCCACCGAAAATCCCTCACCAGAAAGCAGTTCGGCCAGCCGGTCCGCCACAGCACCGGCCGACCCTGTCGGGCTGGGAGTGCCAACCAACAGCGTGGCCGTGTCGAGTAATCGCTGATGATCCACCGACTGGCCAACGAGCGAAACGACCTTCTCACCGATTAACTCCGACATTGTCTGGCCGCCTCGGCTTCCATCCACGTGTTTCCGTTGCGGAGATTATGTTGCCATCGGCCCTGGAGTCGCAAGCAGGTCCGAATTGGCCACTGTCACCAACGACCGACTGCTGCAATCCAACGACCGACTCGCCAAGATGGGAGGATTGTTGTTCTTGAGGCGTTTTCGTGCAGGACCTGTACCTGGGACTGGCTCTCATGGCGGTGCTGTCGGCGGTCGCGTTCGCCGCTGGCATCGCCTTGGCCGGTGACCGCCGCCGGATCGGAAATGGCCTGGCCGTGGGCACCGTCCTGCTGACCATCCTTTACATCCGTTTCGGCTGGGACGACATCCGGCTTGCCAAACTGCTTCCGGTGTCCAACCTGGTCATTGTCGGCAACCTTCTACCGCTTTCCTCGACATTCCTGGCCGGTGTTGTCTGGAGACGGATCGATCACTGGCGTCGTGTCGTCGGTGTCACGGCACTCTGGATTGCCGGCGGTTACGCCGCCGTGGCCCCCATGCTCGCTCGCACGCCCGTTTGCCAGGACAACTGGACGGACATCGGCATCTGCCTTCAGACCACTCCGGCTACCTGCACGCCCGCCTGCGCAGCGACGTTGTTGAGAATCCACGGCATCTCGGCAACCGAGGGGGAAATGGCTCGCCTGTGCTTGACAGGTCCTCACGGAACCAATTGGGCAGGACTTTACCACGCGCTGAAGGTCAAAACCGACGGCACACACCTCGATGTCGTCATCCTCTCGGGTCCATCCACAACACTGCTCGAACAGATGTCGGGACCAGTCCTGATTTCCGTCGGCCTCCCTCTCGACACCGCGCCAAACTCCTACTATCGCACCAACTGGGTCTGGAACCCCGGTGAGCAACATTCGGTCATCGTGCTAGGCACCACCGAAGAAGGCCTCGTACAAATTGTTGACCCGGATCCGCGGATCGAGTACGAGACATGGCTGCGCAGCGACCTGTCGGCACTGTGGCGAGGGCACGGGATGTCGCTGGTCCGTCGCAAGTTCTCCCCCTGACGACCCAATGACAGGCCACCGACATTCCGATACGATTCTCCGAAGTTGATCCACTCTCCAGCCGCGTCCGGTCGGAGACCTCCCCCCGGGAGCCCACTGATGCTCACCACGCAACGCCTGTCAATCGCCCTGACATTGGCCTGCCTGCTGCTTGTGCCTGTTGCTACGGCATCGGCCCAGGATGCCGCCGACTCAAAGACGTCGAAGGCCGACAAGGCCCTTTCGCCAGAGGAGCTAGCCGCCAAGGCGTTGAAGTCCATCGTCGTCGTGCAGTTCGCCGGCCGCGACGGACGTGATCGCGGGCTGGGCAGCGGCTTCGTCATCGACGCCTCGGGGTTGGTGGCGACCAATCTGCATGTCATCGGAGAGGCTCGCCCGATCACCGTCACGACTTCCGATGGCAAGAAACACAATGTCACCGCGATCCACGCCACCGAGCGTGCCATGGACCTGGCCATCCTCAAGATTGATGCCAAGGGGCTGACTCCCTTGCCGCTGGGTGACTCGACCAAGATTCGCCAGGGACAGCCGATCGTCGCCCTGGGCAACCCGTTGGGCCTGAAACTCAGCGTCGTCAAGGGCATCGTGTCGGGTTCCCGCGAGATCGAAGGCAAGCCCATGATCCAACTGGCCGTGCCGATCGAAGAGGGCAACAGTGGTGGCCCGGCCCTGGACAGCCAGGGACGGGTGATCGGCATCCTGACCATGAAACACCGCTACACGGACAACCTGGGTTTCGCCGTTGCGATCAACGCGCTGAAACCCCTGATCAAAAAACCGAATCCGATCCCGATCGGCCGATGGCTGACCATCGGCACGCTTGATGATGCCGACTGGGCGATCCACTACGGAGCCCGCTGGCGTCAGCGGGCCGGGCGGATCCACGTCGAAGGGCAGGGCAGTGGATTCGGCGGGCGGGCCGTCTGCTTTTCGAAGCACGAAACTCCCAAAGGGACTTTCGAGGTCCAGGTTCGCGTCAAACTTCACGACAACGACGGCGCCGCCGGCCTGATCTTTGGCGTCGACGACAAGGACCGCCACTACGGGTTTTACCCAACCAGCGGCCAGATGAGACTGACCCGTTTTGACGGCCCGACCGTCAACGACTGGGCCATCCTCAAGACCTTGCCTGTGCCCAGCTACCGGCCCGGCGACTGGAACACGCTGAAGGTCCGCGTGACACCCGAGAAAATCTCCTGCTTCCTCAACGACAAGCTGGTGATCGAAACCAACGACACTCGCTACCGCACGCGGATATGCGGGTTGGCCAAATTTCGTCACACCAGGGCCGAGTACCGCTCGTTTCGGGTCGCCAGGCAATTGCCTCCGGCCGGACCAACCGAGAAGGCCATTGCGACGATCACCGCGCTGGTCAAGGATCTTCCCGGTGACGGCCAGGTCTCCGACGACCTGCTCGACAAACTCGTACCCCAGGGTGAGTCCGGCCCCCAGGTGCTCCGAGACCGTGCCCGATTGCTCGAACAACAGGCCACCCGTCTCCGTGAACTGGCCGGCCAGGTGCACCAACGCCGCGCGCTGGAGGCGATCGCCACGGCAATCAAACAACCTGATGCGAAGATCGATCTGCTCCACACCGCGATGCTGATCGCCTGGCTGGACAACGACGAAGTGGATGTCGAGGCCTACCGGCAGCAGTTTGACCGCATGGGTGCCAAGCTGAAGACCACACTTCCCAAGGACGCCACCGACGAGCAAAAGGCGGCGGCCCTCGAGAAGTACTTCTTCAAGGAGCAGGGATTCCACGGCAGTCGCATCGATTACTACAGCCGTTCCAACAGCTACCTCAACGAGGTGATCGACGACCGTGAAGGTCTGCCCATCTCGCTCTCGGTCGTCTTCATGGAACTTGGGCGACGCATCGGACTCGACGTCCAGGGCATCGGGATTCCCGGGCACTTCGTCGTACGGATCCCCGCCACAAATGGCCCCGGGCGACTGGTCGACGTGTTCGATGGAGGCCGCACGATGCCTCAAGTGGAAGCCGAGCGACGCATCATCGAAAGGTTCCAGCAACCGCCCACCGGAGAGAAACGCAAACAGGTCATCGCCGAGTTTCTCGAGACCGCCAAACGGAAAGCCATCCTGGTCCGGATGCTCGGCAACCTCAGCGGCAGTGCACAGCAGCGATCCGACGAAGCGGCGATCCGCCGTTACGCCGACGTGATCCTGACCATCGACCCGACCAATTTCACGCAACGCGGAATGCGCATCCAGTTATCACTTCGCAGCGGCCGTTATCAACAGGCGCTGGCCGACATCGACTGGTTGCTGGAACACCAGACCGATGTCATCGATGTCACCCGCCTGCGGGAACTCCGCCAGCAGGTCGAGCAGGCCAAGGCCTCTCAACGGTAGAGCTCAGCGGTTCAAAGCCATCCGCGCGACACGCCCCATCCGCCCGACGCCTCCTTCGGGGGCAACGTCGCCGATCATCACCGGCAACCACATCGGCCTCGTGGCCCGTTCCTCAGGAAGCCGATCCAGCATCGGCAACTCGCCCGGAGCCATCTCGGGACGCAGGTGCTCGACCGGAGCAGGATGCAGGTAGAGCTTCCGGGCAGACACGAGCTTGGCCAGGGTGCTGGCCAGTTCTTGTGGGATCCCATACCAGAGCACGACATTGCGGTCCCCCCGCAACGCCAGCCCCTGGTCCCCCACGGTCTCGATGAACGGAGAAAAGTCCTCCAGCAATTGCCGGAAGGTCACCTCGTTTCGCCTCCGCACGTATTCCACCAATGCCGCTCGCACCTGGCCGTGCTCGGCCAGCGCCAGCCATTCCTCCTCGCCCTCCGTCTCCACATCCGCCTCGAACGTCACCTCCTCGGTGTGCCCTTGTTCCTCCTCGAGCATCTGCACGACCCGGCTGTCCGGCGTTGCCGGACGACAGCGAGCACGAGCCCATTCGCGGAGTTCAAAGATCTTCTCCTCCATGGTCACAGACAGAGGCACCGTCTCCTCTCGCGAGTTCTCCAGGTCTTTCTGGGTCAACACCCGCCGCTGGTTGTAACACTCGACCATCGCCGTCACGACGATCTGTTCGATCTCCGCTCCACTGTATCCCTCCGTCTGTCGTGCCAGTTCCTCCACATCGTACTTCTCCGGCTTCCAGCCCCGCTTGGACAGGTGAATGTCGAAGATCGGCTTCCGTTCGTGGAAGTTCGGCAGGTTGACGAAGAACAACTCGTCGAATCGCCCACGCCTCAGCATTTCCGGCGGAAGTCGGTGAATGGAGTTTGCCGTGGCAACCACAAAGACCTGCGAACGATGCTCTTGCATCCAGGTCAGGAACCGGCCCAGCAGCCGCGTCATCGTCGTTTCCTGAACGTCCTCACCGCTGCCGGCAAACCCTTTGTCGATCTCGTCGATCCACAGCACCGCCGGCGCGATCGTCTCCACCAGGTTCAACACGTACCGCATATTCTGTTCTGACTGGCCTTGATCGGCAGACAACAGGTTGGACACGTCCAGCCGGACCAACGGAAAGCTGAGCAACTGGGCGATGGCCCGGGAGATGAGCGATTTCCCACACCCCTGCACACCGAGCAGGAACACCCCCTTGGGGGTCGGCACGCCCTGCTCCTGGGCCCGGGTACTGAAAGCGTCAGCCCGTTGCCGAATCCACCCCTTGAGACCTTCCAGGCCTCCGACATCCATCAACCCCTCCTCGAGATCGTGGAACTCCAGCAGGTCCGACCCTTGCACCAGGTGTTTTTTTTCAGAGACCAACTGTCGGAAGACGTCATCATCAACGGTATCCCGACCCAACAGCGCACGTGCCATCGCCTTGCGACCTTCCCGGGCAGTCAGTCCCAACACTGCCTTCAGAAGTCGCTCTTCCGAGGCGTCATCAATCTCCAGGATCGCCTCCTCCTGTTTTCGCCGATCCGCCATCACTTCGACCAGTTGCTCGCGCATCTCCTCCAGCCCCGGCAACGGCAGGTCCATGGCCACCGCCTCGGTCTGCAACTCCACAGGAATCTCACACACCGGCCCCAGAAACAGCAGGGTCTTCCCCTGTTCGGTCAACGTGGGGACCAGGTCCCTGAGTCGTCGAACCACGGCTGCGTCACCCAGAAACGGATGAAAGTCCTTGAGCAAAAAGACGTGATCCGCCGGGTAGGCAACGATGTCGTCAAGAAACTCCGAAGCCACCCCGGGGACACTGCCATTGGAGATCGGTGGCTGCCAGCCCGATGTCGCCGACCATGTCACCAGCCCCCGCTCGATCTCAAGGGCCAGTTCGGAGAACTCAGCCTCCCATCGCTCTTCCTCCCAGGTCTTGAGAAACAGCATGGTGTAGCGAGAGAGAACGCGTGAGCGAAGCGTGTCCAGGGCGTCTGATGTGGTCATTTCTCTGCTTTCACTTTGCTCGCCGGGCCAGAGCCGCCTGGTCGCCTCGCCGCACGCCCCCCCGGCTCCTCTTTCAGCCTGTCGATCAGGGTCTTCAATTCGGAGAGAAACTTCGTTTTGTTTCTACGCCAACCGGTGAAATCCGCCAGCGTTCGACCAGCCACCTCGTTTGCCTGCGAATGCGTCCAACTGCCACTGAAGAGAAATCCGTCGAGGTTCAGCGGCCACATCAGTGTCACCGACTTGCCGGTGTGCTGCTTGATCGCCTCCTCCCGCCGCTTCACCGATTCGATCAACGGATCCATCCAATCGGCCGACAGCGACGCGCGGGTGGCACACAACAGCACACGGTCCCAAACACGAAACCCCCGCGCCGCAACATGGCCTGTCAGACCATTGTCCTCGGCACCACGACGCGGGTCGAGCCAGCAACGGACACCGTGCTTCTGTAGCGTGTTGTGCAACCGTCCGGCGAAGGGCTCTTCCTCCTCGCTGTAGACGATGAAGAAACTCTCTTGTGCGGCACTCGGATCCTCCTGTGTCTCGTATCTCTCGATCCAATCCTGCCCCACTCCGTTCCCCAGAAGAAATTCCGTCGGAATCCGGGTTTCGGATCGCTCCAGGGTGTCCAGGCTCACCGAACCGGGCCCGAGATGGACCATCGTTTCGAGACCCGTTGTGCGAGACAGGTCCACGTCGTTCCAGGACGACCATCCACAGCGGACCCGTTCAAAATTGGCATGATCGAGATTCGCGTGCGCGAAATTGACGCCCAGTAACTCGGCACCCGCCAGGTCGGTCTCCTGCAACTCGGCATCCACAAAGTTCGCCTCGCTGAGTATCGCGGCGGAGAGATCAGCGCCCTGCAACACCGCTCGCCCGAAATCGACACCCTCGCCGCGAATCTCGCTTAGCATCGCTCGAAACAGCCGTGTCCCGGAAAAATTGACTCGACTGACTTCGGCGCCCGTCAAATCGGCCCGTGTCAGGTCCGCGCCCGAGAAGTTACCACCGGTCAACCGCGACCGCGCCAGCTTCGCTCCAACCATCTGGCTTCGACGGAGATTCACACCCGCCAGGTCAATCTCCGAGAGATCCGCGTCAACGAGATCAACCACCACATCGGGGTTCTTCCGTCGCCACGCCGCCACAGCCTTTCGGCCCTGCCGTACGATCTCGACCAGTTCTTCATTCGCCATCGTCGAGCCACGCTGCGTGGAGGAAACACCTCCATCTTCCACGCCGGACCACTAGTGTTCAAGCACCCCGCCACACGGGGGTCTCTCTGTCCGGTTGCAACTCTTGGATTTGGTGACTCTCGCAGTGCGCTGCTAGAATCGCAGCATGACCGCCATTCGCTCTCTGACGACCCCTGTATTCCGGCGTCTGACGACCACCATCGTTGGCGCTGCGATTGCCTGCATCGCATCTGCTGTCCCTGCCGCCCCACCACAGGAGCCGGACGCCACCTGGTGGTCACTCCGCCCACTCACTTCGCCTCCCGCCCCACGGAACGTCGATTCCACATGGGCGAGAACACCTGTCGACGCTTTCGTCTACAGGACTCTTCGGCGTCACGGCCTGACCCCATCAACCGCAGCCGATCGCCGCACGCTTATGCGGCGTGTGACCATCGACCTGACGGGCCTGCCGCCCACCCCTGCCGAGGTCAACGCCTTTCTTTCCGACCAGTCGAACGAGGCCTATCCGCGACTGGTGGAGCGGTTGATGCAGAGCCCCCGTTACGGCGAACGTTGGGCCCGACACTGGCTCGACGTAGCTCACTACGGCGACACACACGGATACGACAAGGACAAACTTCGCCCCAACGCGTGGCCCTACCGCGACTACGTGGTCCGGGCCTTCAATGGCGACAAGCCCTTCGACCGTTTCGTTCTTGAACAGGTTGCCGGCGATGTTCTGTTCCCCACCACTGTCGACGGCGTGGTGGCAACGGGATTCCTGGCCGCCGGCCCCTGGGACTACATCGGCCACGCCGAGGTACCCGAAACAAAAATCGACGGCCAGGTCGCACGCAACCTTGACCGGGACGACATGGTCCGCACCGTGCTCAACTCCTTCACCAGCCTGACGGTCCAGTGTGCCCGCTGTCACGACCACAAATTCGATGACGTCTCGATGGAAGATTACTACAGCCTTCAGGCGGTATTTTCCGCGATAGATCGAGCCGACCGACCGTACAATCCCGACCCGAACACGGCGGCTCGCCGCGCCGTGCTGGACCGGGAGCACCGCCGGGCCGAGCAGCGACTGGCCAACCTGCAAAAGGACCTGGCCGCACGAGGTGGCCTGCGGCTGAAACGCGTTCGAGACGAACTTGACCGCCTGGGCCGCAGCCGCACACGACTCCCGGCCTACGGCTACCACAGCGCCATCGTGGCCTCACCCGACCTCCTGAAGTGGGTGCAGGTCGACCTGGGCCGCCCTCACAAACTGGCTCACATCCTGATCGTCGGCTGTCACGACGACTTCAACAACATTGGAGCCGGGTTCGGCTTCCCGTCACGGTTTCGGATCGAGATCTCCAACGACCCCACGTTCACCAAGGGTGTCACCGCGCTGCTGGACCACACCACCGCCGATTTCCCCAACCCCGGCACTCGGCCATTTTCCGTCCCGGCCAAAGGACAAGCGGCCCGCTACATCCGCGTCACCGCCACCCGCCTGGCCCCGCGACAGAACGATTTCATCTTCGCCCTGGCCGAACTGGCCGCCGTGGACCCCCAGGGCGGCAACGTGGCTCTTGGCCGTGCCGTCACGTCTCTCGACTCAATCGAAGCTCCGGTTCGCTGGACTCGCCGCAACCTGGTCGACGGCCACTACGATCGCGTGACAGTAAATTCCGCCATTCTCGCCCGGGCCGTGGAACTCAATCGAACATGGACGAAACTCCGGAAAGAGCTACTCACACCGGAATTGCGGGCCCGTCGCCAGGCAATCCAGCGGCAACTGTCTCGGATCGCCTCGCAGGTGGCCGCCCTCCCCAAACCCGCCATGGTCTACGCTGGCACGGTGCACACCGGCACGGGCGCCTTTCGTGGGACAGGCCACCAGAAGGGGCGTCCGCGTCCCATTCATCTGCTGGCCCGTGGCGATATCCGCCGCAAAGGCAAGTTGATGGAACCCGGCACGGTCGCTGTGGGTGGCGACCTTCCCACGCGTTTCCGGCTGCCGGCCAACCATCGAGAAGGGGACCGAAGAGTCGCGCTCGCCAGGTGGCTGATCGATCGCCGCAACCCGCTGACCTGGCGTTCGATGGCAAACCGAATCTGGCAGTTCCATTTCGGCCAGCCCCTCGTGGCCACCCCCAACGACTTCGGCCGTATGGGCGAAGAGCCATCGCACCCCGAACTGCTCGACTGGCTCGCCGCCAGACTGCGTGACGGCGACGGATCGCTTAAGGATCTCCACCGCCAGATCCTTCTCAGCGCCGCCTACCAACAGGCCTCTTCACACCGCCCCGCCGCCTCCGAAATCGATGACGACAACCGCCTCCTCTGGCGAATGAACCGACGGAGAATCGAGGCCGAGGTGGTCCGCGACTCGGTGCTTGCCGTTGCTGGCCGGCTCGATGGACGCATGTACGGCCCCGGCTTCCAGGACTTTGTCATCGAGAAGCCGCAACACTCACCTCACTACCAATACCACAAGCACGACCACAACGATCCCCGCTCCCATCGACGAAGTGTCTACCGTTTCCTGGTCCGCAGCCAGCAACAGCCTTTCATGACCGTGCTTGACTGTGCAGATCCCTCACGGATGGTGGCCCGGCGTGACGAGACCATTTCGCCTCTCCAGGCTCTGGCGATGCTCAACAACAATTTCATGACCACCATGTCCAGCCATTTCGCCCATCGGGTTTCCACCGAGACACCCCGCCTGGCCGACCAGGTGAGACTGGCTGTCACCCTGGCGCTTTCACGGCCTCCGGCCGACGACGAGGTCCGCCTGCTGACCAACTACGCCCGTCGACACGGGTTACCCAATACCTGTCGACTGATCTTCAACCTCAATGAATTCGTTTTCGTCGAATGACCCTCGCACGCACAAAAATCGCCACTCGATCCACCGGTGACGCCGAATCTCGTCGTGACTTTCTCTGGAGATCCGGAGGAGGACTGGGCGGGATCGCCCTGGCTCACCTTGTGCAAAACGGCTCAGCTCTCGCAGAGCCCGAACCAGGTGTGCTCTCCGGCCAGTTGCACCACCCTCCGCGGGCCAAGCGAGTGATCCAACTGTTCATGGCGGGAGCCGCCAGTCACGTTGACCTGTTCGATCACAAACCGGCACTCGAAAAACACCACGGACAAAACTCTGACTTCGGAGAACACGTCGAAGCCTTCCAGAACGGCCTTGGCCCCTGGATGCGATCTCCGTTCACGTTTCGCTCCTACGGTGAGTGCGGCAAGATGCTCAGCGACCCGGTACGGGCCCTGGGCCGTTGTGCCGACGAGATGGCCTTCATCCACTCGATGGTCGGCAAAACCGGGGTCCACAGCCAGGC
>DLVV01000387.1:40524-40644 GCA_003445035.1 Planctomycetaceae bacterium
ACCGGTGTTCACAGCCAGGCGACCCTGCTGCAGGCCACCGGGTTCCAACGGCCCGGTTTCCCCGGTGCAGGCGCCTGGGTCAGCTACGCCCTGGGATCCGAAAGCGACAACCTGCCCAGT
>DLVV01000387.1:41003-41246 GCA_003445035.1 Planctomycetaceae bacterium
CGGACCCAAGAACTGGGACACCGCCTTTCTGCCGGCCCGCTACCAGGGAACAATCATTCGCCCCGGACTTCGAAACCCCATCGCCGATCTGCGAGCCGATCCCAAGAGCTTTGTCACCGGCGATGGCGACCGCGAAGGACTCGCACTTCTCAAGAGACTCAATCAAAAACATCAACAGTCCACGCAGGGCGATTCGCGTCTCGAAGCCCGTATCCGCAGCTACGAACTGGCCGCGCAGCTCCA
>DLVV01000387.1:41594-41906 GCA_003445035.1 Planctomycetaceae bacterium
GAATCCAAGCACGTGCTGAAACTCTATGGACTCGACACCCCGCGAAGCTCGTTCCCGACCAAGATCAATGTCCCCGAGGAGATCACCTACTTCGGTCGCAAATGCCTGGTGGCTCGCAGGCTTCTGGAACGCGGCGTCCGGTTCGTTCAGATCTGGTCCGGCTGCGACAATGGGTTCCCTCGCCGCAACTGGGACTCACACGAGGACATTTCCCGGGATCACGGCCCACTCGCCGAGGGGATGGCCGTTGGCACGGCGGGGGTGATTGCCGACCTGAAACAACGTGGGCTGCTCCACGACACCATCATCCTC
>DLVV01000083.1:0-2049 GCA_003445035.1 Planctomycetaceae bacterium
ATGTGGGCGGCAACATCCTGTCACTCTAGCGGTCGATGCCATGGCTCAGCATCAGGTCACATGACCGGAAGGTGGAACGATCTTCAGCGTACCGTCATCGGCCGGACGAAGGCTCAGGGTCGCGGTCCTGCTGGTGCCGTCTTTCAACTTGACGTCAAATTCCAGGACAATGTCGATCAAGGGCTTCGCCGAATCGAACTCGACCCCGTGGTTTTTGAGTTCCTGGCTGGGGCCAGGCCCCCTGAGCACGGTTTCCTTCCATTTCGTTGCAACGACGTTTTCCCAATTAATTGTCGGAAGATGCGTCATGGAATACTCGCAAATGACGGCTGGCAGGTTCACGAACTCCATACCTTCCAGGTTTCCGGATTGGCCGACGATCTGATTCATGTACCGTTCTCCAACCACCCGGGGATCGGGTTCTTCGGAGTTCAGTGCACCGCAGCCGCAGGGAATGATCGACAGGACAGCGAACAGCATTGCCGTTCTCATCAGGAGTTCTCCGTAAAGTGCGTTGTGAGGGAAATGGGGAATCCGTGAGAACCGGATTCCCTCCTATTCTCCGAGGAACGCTTGAAGAGCATGTGTGACGCGGACTCCCGAAATTTCCAGGATTTTGTCGGATATTTTTTCCGCTCCCTGAACAAGGTGGGGTCGCAACCGGAGTTGCCGGCGCAAGAAAACCCCCTGTTTTGCAAGGGTTTGCCTCGGAGTGCGACGTGGTGCAAGTTTCGAAGACAACCGGTGCAAAATCCGGTGCAGTTGACCGCGAAAACGCCCCAATCACCCCCGAGTTGGCCCACACGATGGCACGGTCACTTACTCACCGACAATTCGGGTCCAGCCCGCGGCGGCCCGCACCACGTCGATCACCTCCTGGTAAATCCAGCCATCGCGGAAGGTCAGGTAATCGCGGGTCTCGACACCGCGGATGTCATCAACCAGGTCACAGGCCAGTTGGGTCCAGTTCCTCTGGGTGGGGTCGTCCTCGTCGGGTAACCCGGAAAAAATGTGCTCGGGGATGGTCAACTCTTCCCAGCAATCCGGCGCGGTTGCCAGGAACATCGGTCCCTGCGTGTAAGCTTCCTCGATGTGCAACGTTCCCTCTTCACCATAAATCGCCACGTGATCGGCATGCCGACCAAAGCGAAGGCCCGAGTGTCGGAAGGTGGCACTGACGGCCTCGTCGGGTGCCTCGCGGTCTCCCAATCGTGCCAGGACCGTGTAGGCCCAGTCGCTGGTCACCTCGGCCCATTCACACTCGGCCGCCTCTTCAACCGACAATGCCCTGGTGAAGTACTCGCGAAAGTCGTGCACCTTTCCGGCAATCGGCACCCGCTTCAGATCGTTGCGGCATTCACCGGTGACCGCCAGCACCTCGGCACCACCCGGACCACGACCACCCAGGATGTTCTGGGCAATCGCCAGCTTGTGGGTGAAGTTGTTGTTCAGCCGCCCCCCGCCATCCTCGAGCCGGTGGGGCCACCCGAAGGGCATCCGGGCCGGCCAGTGATAGTGCGAAACAAACTCGGCCTCGTAGATTTCGCCGAGCCGTCCCGAGGCGACCAGTTCACGGGCATAAAGCGTCTGGGGCTGGTACCGGTAACTGGCCGCGTATGCGGTCTTCAGCCCCCGGTCACGGGCCAACTCGAAGAGCGTCCGCGAATCGGCGGCGGCTGTCGTCAGGGGTTTGTCACAGAGCACGTGACAGCCGGCCTGCAGCGATGCCTCAATCGTCTCGAAGTGCACCCCACCGGGTGTCCCGACGGCAACGATATCAGGCTGGACATCGGCCAGCAGTGATCGCCAGTCGGTGTCCCAGCGAGGAATCTCGAGTTTTTCGGCAGCAGCAGCCAGGGACGACTCGGTCCGGCTGGCAATCGCCACCACGTCGACACCGGCGGCCTTCAGTGCGATCGTGTGACCCTCGGCGGCAAAACCGGCACCCAGGATCAAGGCCGTCAGGGGCGCGGCCGGGCGTGATTGTTCCATCGTCGGGTGGTGCTCGATGACAGGGGTCGGAAAACGGCCATTCTGTCATGCCGATCA
>DLVV01000083.1:2414-2593 GCA_003445035.1 Planctomycetaceae bacterium
CCATCAGACGTTTCATGTTCCGCTCCTTCGGTTAGCGTATCCGGACGCCAGCAGAACTCTCATCACATCCCCGAGGCGCGGGCTGTCCCCCTGGTCTCCCCATCCCAGCCCACCCCAGCCCCGGCGTTCAACCCGTCATAGGCTTTCCGGCGTCGGGCGGCTAATCCCCAAACAGGTTG
>DLVV01000411.1:0-4333 GCA_003445035.1 Planctomycetaceae bacterium
GGCCGCAGCCGGCTTGTCTCCGTCAGATGTGCCCTGGGCAAAGCCATTGCCCACGGGGAACCAGAGGAGTGCCAGGGTGAGAAGTACCAGGACTCGGGGAGTCCAGCCGAACGACTTCGCAAGTTTCATCGCGCTTACCCATTCCCGCTTGGAAACGATCGTGGAAAGCGGCGAGTTTAGCGCGAGGCGGACGGCATGTCAACGAGCCTAGAGGCCACCGAATCGCCTGTTGAAATTGAATTGCAGCGTCGGCACCTTGTCGTTGAGGTGTCGATTCCACAACCCGGTCAACGGCAGGTCATCGGTGGGAGGCTTCTCGAGCAGTTCGTCGATCTTCTTGATCAACATCAGGCCCCACAGTGCCTCCTCGACAGTCAGATCCTCGGTGATCAGATCCTCGTACTTGGAGAGCACTTCATCGAGCCCGTCCAGACCCTCGACCAGCATCGTGCGGGCCTTGGTCAGTTCGTTCCGCTTGAACAGTTCTTCACCTTCGAACAGCAACTTGTGCGCCGCGGCGGTGGTCGGTTCGGATTCCGACAACGACCTGGTCCGCCAGTAGCGGTAATTGACCACGTTCTGGAAACTGCGGACCATCCGCCGCACCTGACCCACTTCGACGCCCTGGGACCGGGCCAACTCGGCATAGTGAGCCTCGCTGGGCAACTCGAGATTGACCTGGAACCCCTCGCCGGTGTCGAACCGTTCCTGGCCGTAGCCGTCGATCCAGTCCTTCTCGGCCTGGGCCCATTCGCCGATCACGAAATCGCCGAAGAAGCCTTCCTTGTTGAGCACCCCGTTGTTATCGAGCCGGCAGCGGTAGGGGTACTGTCGGAAGATGTGCCGCATCATCAGGTGCTGCTGGAATCCCTGGCCCTCGAGATCGTTGGCAATCTGGTAGTACCTCTGGGCGGCGAGATAGTTGTCCAGGCGATCCGGGTTCAGTTCGGGATCGACTCCGCCCCGGTACCGCGGATCGGGATCACCCTTCTCGTTTTCGGGAACATCCTCGTACTGCCGTCCGTCGGGGTTGAAGAACTTACGGTAGACCCGCCATTCGTCGGCGATCCCCATCTTCTGCCCCAGGATCCGCCCGATCTCGTAGTTCAACTCGGGAGAGAACCGGTTGTGATCGGTCCCGTCGCTGATGAACTTGGCCCCCTCCTTGATCCAGTAGTAACGATCACGGACATCGTCCCATTCGGCGGCGACGTTGTAGGCCATGTTCCAGCCGTGGTATCTCCAGATCTGCAGGTAGTGCGGCTGCAGCATCGTGATCGACTCGGTCGTCGACCTCACCTGGGCCCAGTTCTTGGTCTCCTGCTGCTTGATGTAATCCATCCACAGCAGGTTGACGGCAACGCCCCGCATGCCCAGCAGCACCAGGTTCATCGCCGCGCTGGTCGGATCGACCCGACCGAGGTTGTGTTCGGAGAGCCCGAGTTCCTGGCCCTGGGGCCGACGCAACTCGGCCAGCACACCGCCGCCACTGTTTCCGCTGGCCGGTCGACCGAGGACAAAGATGGGGATCAGCAGCAGCAGGATGGCAACAAAGTAAACCAGCTTGCGCTGCCGCGAAGAGAGTCGGTTCATTTGTGCTCGAGCTCCCTCAGCGAAAGGCTGTAGTAGGCGACGACCAGGCACGGGACCAGGTAGGCCAGCGTGATCCCGATCGAGGGGGCCATCGCCTGTGACCAGGGAACATCAAACCCGTTGGCCACGTAGGTGTCCATCTGGAAGTTGCGGAAGTCGGGCACGATGTTCTTGACGATGAACAGGCCCTGGTTGAGGAATCCGTCGATCCCCTTGATGGTCGAATAAAACGTGTTCTCGGGTAACTCGTCGGTGACGTTGATCTGCCGCACGATCCGGATGATGGACTCGAGCGGCCCCCCTCCCTCGACCTCTCCCCCCACGATCTTCTCGAGGAACGGCATGAAGCCCTGTCCGACCAGCAGCATCACGAAGGTCAACAACGAGGCGATCGGCCCCTTGAGGAAACAACTGGCGGTGACACCGAGTACGACGATCAGGCCGAGCATCATCCAGACGCCGCAGATGGCCTTGGCATAACCGACTGCAAAACTGCCACTGGGAAGGCGGACGAAGAGGTCCCTCTGGGCCATGCCCAGGTACTGGCCAGAATCGAGACAGGCGACCTCGACCCGCAGTTCCCCCTGTTCGTTGACCAGGTCTTCGACCAGGCCGAGCTGCTTCCGCTCACCGCTCTCCTGGTCGTAGAAGGTGATCTGGGGCTTGAGCAAGGTGATGTTTTCACCGAACTCGGAAATGTTGAAGCTCGACAACGGCGCCCGGATCTCCTCTTCGATCAGCACCACGACCTCGGGGTCGCTGATCAGCACGTAGGTGTTGTTGCGAACCTCGACATCGCGCGCGGCCACCGGGAACCGGCTGACCGCAACGTTCTCTCCGTCGACGGTCGCCTCGAACGCATTCTCGTCGTCCCGGGATTTCCTCACCGCCGTCGCCGACACGACGTTGTCATTGGCATCACGAAAGACACTGCGGCGGACCTTGACCAGCGAAAACTGCAGCAGCAGGCTCTCCTGGATGTCATCTCCCTTGTGAGTCCGAAAGGCCTCGAAACTGCTCTCCAGCAACAGGCCATCCTCGGCGACCTCCGACCGGATGTTCTCGAAGTCCCAGATCGCCCGCCAATTCGTGCCACCGGCGATATAGGTTCGGTATTCCCAGATGTCGCCGGTGTTCACGCCCCGCTCGGCCGGTTTGCCGTCATTGCCCTTGAAGCTGATCGTCCCGAGAACGGGCCGCTTGGCGACGAGATGTCGTCCGAGGGCCTGGATTCGAGCCCGTTCGGTCAGGGCGTACAGGGCCGGGTTCTCCTGCCTCAGGGCCGTTCGGCTGGTCGCAGCCGTCACCTGGGTCGGTTCGTCATCGGCCGTCACCCGCACGGTCACTCCCTCGTCCTCGTCGACGTACTCGACCAGGGTCTCCTGGCCGTCCACGTCAATCGTTTCCGAGTAGACGGTCAGGTTGAAGGCCACCTCGCGGTCGATCCAGACGTAGCCGGTCACTCCCATGACCACCACCAGGATGGTCATCAGGGTCGAGAACCCCAGCATCCGTCCGATGACGATCTCGGTCTTGCGAGCCGGCTTGGTCACCACCGTGTGCAGCGACCGGTTGCGGATGTCCTCGGGCAGGCCCCAGCACGAGAGCAACAGCACCACCGGCAACAGCAGCCACGTGATCGCCGTCAACACGAAGCTGATGTAGTTCTTGACCTGCAGTTCCATCCGCTCGTTCGGATTGTCCAGGAACCAGCTGCCGAACATGAACAGCAGGGCGAACATTCCGAAGACCACCAGCGCCTTGCGACGAATCGCCTCGCGAAAGGTCAGCTGCGCGATGGCAAAGACGCGTCGCGAGGAGAGCTGGAGAAGGTCCGCGGGAAAGCGGGGGATCCAGCGGAGCACCAGCAGCGGCCCCTTGATCCCGTGGGTCATCATGGACAGCCCGGAGGCACCACAGATCAGCAGCACCAGGAAGGCGGTGACCGCAAACGCCCACTGACCGGTGGCGACCAGGAAATCGAACGGTTGGGTTTCAATCGACATCGGAAACTCACTGGGCGTGTCACGACCGGTGTGGCCGCGGCACCTCCTCGGATCACTCGGATTCGTTGGCTGCCGGCTCCTCGTCGGACGCCGGAACATCTTCGGGGACAAACCGCTGCCCCGGCCGCTCCCGACTCTCCTCGACAGTCCGCAGGAACAGTTCCTCGAGCGTACTGGTGGGATGATCAATTGTCTCGACGGTTGCACCGTGCCGCTCGACCACCTCGCGGATCTCGGCCATCGCCGCGTCATCGAGCCTGGATGTCATCAACCGGGTCCGCCCCTGTTCGGTCAACAGGTCCTCGACACGTCCCAACTGCTTGAGTTCCCCTTCGTAGAGGATCGCGATGCGATCGCAGACATCCTGCACGTCGGCCAGCAGGTGGCTGCACATCACCACCGTCTTGCCCTCGTCCCGCAACTTCAGGATCAGGTCCTTCATGTCACGTGTGCCGAGTGGATCGAGACCGGTGGTGGGCTCGTCGAGCAACACCAGGTCGGGGTCATTGATCAGGGCCTGGGCGAGCCCGATACGGCGGGTCATGCCCTTGGAATATTCCTTCAACTGGCGATGCCGCGCGTGGGTCAGGCCCACCATTTCGATGTATCGGTCGACCCGCTCGCGACGATCGGCCTTGCTCATGTTGAACAGCCGGCCGTAGAAGTCGAGTGTCTCGTCGGCATTGAGGAACCGGTAGAGGTAGGACTCTTCGGGCAGGTACCCGATCCGCTCG
>DLVV01000411.1:4632-7343 GCA_003445035.1 Planctomycetaceae bacterium
CAGGTACCCGATCCGCTCGTTCTTTTCGACGTTGGTCGCCGTCTCGCCCAGGATCGTGATGTCACCACCGGAGGGGAACAACAGCCCCAGCAGCAGCTTCATCGTGGTCGTCTTGCCCGAGCCGTTGGGACCCAGCAACCCGAAGACTTCACCCTTGTGCACGTCCAGCGAGAGGGAGTTGAGCGCCTGGACCTTGGGACGGCCCCAGAAATCGCGGTAAATCTTCGAGAGGTTGCGAATCCTGATGGCCGGCTCGTCGGAACCGGGAGCCGCCGGCGTGTCCACCGCGGCCGTCTCCGGAGCCTCGTCCGATTCCGGCATCGTCTCGTTGTTGACCGCTTCGTTGGTGTCCATCGCAGGTGTCCGCGGTGGTGGAGGATGAGAAGGATCGGGTCGGAGGATCCCGCCCGCGTCTACGTCCAGAACGGCACACCCGTTGGAAAAAACCCGGCCAGACAGACCGACCGAGCCCGACTGTCCTGAACTCTACGAGCCACTCTGCGGGCGTGCAAGACGCACCCGCATTCCACCCACACACCCGACAAGGGTATTAAGCGGGTCGTGACGGTCGTGCGGGTTTGTGATCGGCTCGGACCCGTTTCGGGAATGCCGCTGGCAATCCCCCAAACCGGTCTCCGCCTAGAATCTCGCTCGCCGCTGTGAGAGGTATCCGACCAGGGCCCGGTCAAATCTCATGCTGGTATCCAGCCGCACGTAGTCGGCCCCCATCGACTGACATTCCTTTTCGTAACGGCCGCACAACGCCTCGAGTGTCTCGAGGTAATCGCCACGAATCCCGTCGGCGTCCAGGACCAACGACTCCCCGCTCTCGGGATCCTTCAGGTCAACCATCCCCTGAAACGGGAAGGTCGCCTCGGCCTCGTCGAGCACGTGGAAAAGGATCACGTCGTGGCCGGCGTGACGCAGTTGCTGCAGGCCGCGGATCACCGCGTCGGGGTCGGACAGCAGGTCGCTGAAGATCATCAACAGGCTGCGGTGGCGGATCATCGCCGCGATCCGGGACAGGTTGGCACCGATCTCGGTCAAACCCGCCGGCTTCGCCTTGGCCAGCAACGCGAGCATATTGGCCAGCTGCGTCCGCTTGCTGCGGGCCGGCAGACTGGCACGGATCGACTCGTCGAAAGTGATCAACCCCACCGGATCCTGCTGGTGGATCATCAGGTAGGCCAACGCCGCCGCCAGGCAAATGCAGTAGTCGAACTTGGTCAACTCCTGCCGGAACGTGTAGGCCATGCTCTCGGAGAGATCCATCACCAGGTACCCGGTGATATTCGTCTCGGCCTGGTACTGCTTGACGTAGAACCGGTCGGTCTTGGCGTAGACCAGCCAGTCAATCAGCTTCGGGTCGTCTCCCTGCGCGTACCGTCGGTGTTCGCTGAACTCGACGGAAAACCCTTGGAACGGGCTGGCGTGGAGTCCACTGAGAAACCCCTCGACGATGAACCGCGCCCGCAAATCCAGCCGCGCCACGCTGCGGACGACTTCCGGCTTGAGATATTCTTCGACAGCAGGCATGAGAAAAAGGCGGATCGAGGGATGTGGAGTTTTGGTGAGAATCTCGAGAAGCCGGTGTCGGTTCAGTCGTACTTGTCGACGGTCGGTTCCGGGACTTCCTTGATCAAACGGCCGATCAGATCGTCGGTGGTCATGCCCTCGGCCTGGGCCTGGAAGTTGGTCGAGATGCGGTGCCGGAGCACCGGGTTGGCCACCTGGCGGATGTCTTCCATCGACACGCTCGGCCGGCCGGCCATCGCGGCCATCGCCTTGCCGCCGGCCAGCAGGAACTGGCCGGCCCGGGGCCCGGCGCCCCAGTCGACCAGTTGTCGGACAAACTCCGGTGCGCTCTCGTCTCCCGGCCGCGTCGCCCGCACCAGGCGGGCCGCATAATTGATCGTCAACGACCCCGCCTCGATCTGGTTGATCTGCCGCTGCAGAAAGACGATGGCCTTGGGCGAGAGCACCTTGCGGGTTTCCACCTCGTCCCCCGAACTGGTCACCTCCAGGATCTTCTGTTCCTCGGCCAGGTCGGGGTAGTCGACCTTGACGTTGAACATGAACCTGTCGAGCTGCGCCTCGGGCAGCGGATAGGTCCCCTCCTGTTCGATCGGGTTTTGCGTGGCGATCACAAAGAACGGGTCGGGCAGCGAGTAGGTCTCCTGCCCGACTGTCACCTCGCGTTCCTGCATCGACTGCAACAACGCGGCCTGCGTCTTGGGCGGCGTCCGGTTGATCTCGTCGGCCAGCAGCACGTTGGTGAAGACCGGCCCGTGAACGAAACGAAACTCACGACGACCGGTGTCGGTCTCGTCGAGAACATTGGTGCCGGTGATGTCCGAGGGCATCAGGTCGGGGGTGAACTGGATCCGCTTGAACTTGACGTCCAGGATACGGGCAATCGTGCTGACGATCAGAGTCTTGGCCAGGCCGGGCACGCCGACCAGAAGGCAGTGACCCCCGGTGAAGATCGCCGCCAGCATCTGGTCGATCACCGCGTCCTGCCCGATGATCACCTTGTGCAGTTCCTCTTTCATCACCTCGCGGTGCCGCCGGAACTTGTCGAGCAGATCGTCGAAATCGCGTTGGTCGGGCATAAGGAGCAGGGGGTTGAGAGAGGAGTCGAAAGGGGAATCGGGAGTGCAGACCGTGTTGACCGGGACGCGGCGACGCCGGAAGATGGGGGCGGCCGGCCG
>DLVV01000252.1 GCA_003445035.1 Planctomycetaceae bacterium
GCACATCCGGCTGGTGCACCTGGATCACGATCCGTGGGAGCTGAGAAAAAACCACGCGACCGAGGTGGCGCTGTGCGGAGGGCTGAAGCCCGGCCTCTCGGAACTGGGACAACAGCTCTCCGATCACCTGACGCCCGCCCAGCACGAGTCGATTTCTGAGCGTCGCGGTCGCCGCGAAGCGGCCCACTCCGAAGCCCGGGCCTCGCTCCAGGCCCAGGCGTCAGCCGAACTCCCCCAGCGTCCTCTGACCTCCCTGGCCCTGATGTCGTCGATCGCCGCAGCCCTGCCGCCCGACATCGCCGTCGTCGAGGAAGCGGTGACCACGACCAACACCTACCTCGAACGGCTGGGAGCCATCGCCGACCCGACCGGTTACTTCGGCCACCGTGGCTGGGGGCTGGGCTGGGGCCTGAACTGCGCGATCGGCGTCCAGTTGGCCTGGCCCGACCGCCCGGTGCTGGGCGTGATCGGCGAGGGCGCCTCGATGTACGGCATCCAGGGGCTGTGGACCGCGGCCCGCTACAACATCCCGGTCACCTTCGTGATCCCCAACAACGCCCAGTACCAGATCCTCAAGGTCGGTGCCCGCGGCATCGGGCTGCCCCACGCCTCCGACGGCCAATACGTCGGCATGGACCTGGTGGAACCCGAGGTCGACCTCGTGGCACTGGCCGGGTCGCTGGGCGTCGAAGCCTGCCGCGTCACCGAGCCCGAAGAGTTGACCGATGTGCTCGCCGGGGCCCTGGCGGATCCGCGGCCTCGTCTGATCGACGTGCCCATCGACCGCACCACGCCGGCGGCGATGGAGTACTAGCCGCCTACTCGTCCGGTCCCAGGTCGTCCAGGATCAGCCCGTCGAGGCCCGGGTCGTCGGCGATCTCGTCGACCTCCGGCTCGATCCCCAGCAGTTCGTTGTCGTAGGCCTCCTCGTACTCCCGAACCCGCTCGGCCAATTCGTCGTTCTCGTCAATAGCGCTGGAAACCTCCAGCTCCCACTCGGTGCTGGCCGAACGGAGCTCATCGAGTTCCAGGGGCAGTTGCAGGATCTTGGCCAGCCGGCGGCTGACCGCCTCGATGCTCGCCGGGTTGGTCACCGTCAGATAGTGGGGAATCTCGGCGATCAGCGAGACCATCTCGAGCCCGGACTCCTCCGACCGGCTCATCAGGTAGCTCATGAACGAACCGGGCCCCTCGTACCCCGTTCTCCTCACACCAAACCGTTCCATCTCGGGCAACAGGTCGGGTCTCGAACAGGTCGTGTACAACCGCGGGTCGCGAGTGTGGGGCACGGCTCCACCGAACGACCCGACGAACAGGATCCGGGTCACACCCGAATCGTGTGCCAGGTGGAACAGGCAATCGGCGAACGTCTGCCAGCGGAGATTGGGCTCCTTGCCGATGAACATCAGCAGGCCGTGGTCCTGGCTGGCGAAGAACTGTGTCGACGGCAGCTCGATCGACGTGACCAGTCCGTCCTCGACTCGGATCTCAGGCCGGAACAGTGCCGACATCTCCATCGAACCCGGGAAGTTGTAGATGTAGAAGGGATCCGGATCGATCTCGGCAAAAGGTTTCGCATCGACCAGGTCGACCAGTCGCTGGATCGTCCCGGTGGAGACATCACCGCCGTCCATCCATCCGGTGAAAGCCAGCAACATCGTGGCGTTGCTCATCTGCGGCCGGTCGGAGAACGTCAGCAACTCGGCCAGCGGCGTCGGCATGCTCGGGCTCATGCCCTGATTGTAGTCCGGCCCGTTACCGCCGGGCAACATCGCCGCGCCGCACATCCTCGGCTCAACCGGCCGCCACGCCGCCATCCTTGGGAGCTGGCAACAGTGCCGACTCCAGCAGCGGCTCCCGCGGGTCCTTTCTAGTATTGAGCCGACCACCCACCCAGGTCGACCGAACCAGATAGTGGAAACTGGGCACACACACCAGGAACTTGAACAACGGATATCCTGTCATCGAGCCATGGGAAACAACAGGATCATTCCAGCCACAAACGACAACAGAACCCACCAGAAACGGTTCTTCAAGAACGACACCACACCGCGGCGAGCAGCCGGGAGAACTGCTCTAGCACCGGAGCACACTTCTTCGGTGTACTCCTCCTCCGTGCAAGGGTGTTCATGCTGCTCGAAACCCCGTGAGGGACATGCATGGATTTCCTTGGTGAATTGTGGGTGCCGATCCTGGTGTCGGCGGTAGCGGTCTGGGTGGCAAGTTCGATCCTGCACCTGGTCATACCGATCCACAACAACGACTACGCGGGACTGCCCGAGGAGGACGCGGTCCTCGATGCCATGCGGCAACAGCCACTGGCTCCCGGCGAATACGCCTTCCCCTACTCCGCGTCGATGAAGGACATGGGTGAGCCGGAGATGATCGAGAAGCACAAGCGGGGTCCGGTCGGGTTCCTGACCATCATGCCCAGCGGCCCTCCCGGCATCGGCAAAAACCTCGCCCTTTGGTTTGCCTACTCGATCATGATCAGCATCTTTGCCGCCTACATCACCTCGTTCCTGGAGATCAAAACGGCCAGGGAGGCCTTCCGACTGATCAGTACGGTCGCTGTACTCAGTTACGCCGTCACCCACATCCACAACTCCATCTGGAAAGCGCAGCCCTGGAAAACAACGGCGAAATACCTCTTCGACGGAATCGTCTTCGGACTCCTGACCGGTGCGGTGTTCGCCTGGCTGGACAAATGGGGGGGATAGCCCGGCTGTCCACCGCGTCCCAAGTGCTTCTCTTTGCGTCGGTCGACAAATGACGATAGCCTGAGTGGACAGTCCCCGAGTCTCCCGGATCACCCCTTCGTGTCATCGCGTCAACCATCTTCCGGCTGTGCCGAGTTCCGGCAACAAACCTCGCTTTCGCGCCGCGGATTTCTGCGTGCCGGTGGCCTGGGGCTGGCCGGTCTCTCGCTGGCCGACCTGCTCACAATCGAGGCCCAGGCCGCTCCACGGACCGGAAACGACAACTCGGTCCTGATCCTCTGGATGCGGGGCGGACCGTCTCAGCACGAGACATGGGACCCCAAGATGGCGGCCCCGGCCGAGTACCGCGGTGCCTTCGGTTCAACCGGCACCAGCGTGCCGGGAATCGAGATCTGTGACATGTTGCCGCGGTCCGCCCGCCTGATGGACAAGTGGTCGATCATCCGCAGCCTGCACCACACAAACGCCGGCCATTCGGCCGGCGACCAGATCCTGTTCACCGGGCATCTCCCCGGCCCTGACCCCACCGTCAACATTCACCCCAGTTGCGGATCGATCGTTTCCGAGCAACTCGGGCATCTGACCCCCGAGTTGCCACCCTACGTGATGATCCCCCGCCAGGTCCCCGGCACCGACTCGGCCTACCTCGGAGCCGCCCACAAACCCTTCGAAACGCTTTCGGACCCGGCAAACCACAAACCGTTCCAACTCCGGAACTTCTCGTTGGTCGAGGGCATCAGTGACCGACGCTTCGGCAACCGCAAGTCTCTGCTGCAGCAATTCGACCGCTTCCGCCAACGTGTCGACCAGTCGGGTCAACTCGACGCAATCAACGACTTCCAGCAGCAGGCCTACGGGATCCTCAGTTCCGACCGCGCCCGTCGCGCGTTCGATCTCGACGCCGAGCCCCGCAGCCTCCGTGAACGATACGGGTTCATCGAACGATACGACCCGATGGACCCTCTCCGCTGCAGTGCCAGTGCCTTCTGCCAGCGGCTGGTGCTGGGACGTCGCCTGGTCGAGGCGGGAGTGAGACTGGTCACCGTCGACTGTCGCTGGTGGGACACCCACGTCGAGGGCATCGATTCGATGAAGAACGGTTTCCTGCCCCGCTGGGACCAGAGCTTCTCGGCCCTGATCGAGGATATGGACGAGAGAGGTCTGCTCGAGACGACCATGGTCGTGGCCTGGGGCGAGTTCGGACGCACGCCGAAGCTCAACAACAGAAACGGCCGGGACCACTATCCCAACGTCTTCAGTGCCGCGGTGGCCGGTGGTCCTGTACAGGGTGGCCGGGTGGTCGGATCGTCCGACAGCAAGGGGGCCTACCCGCTGAACAACCCCAAGTCGCCCCAGGACGTGCTGGCAACCATGTACCGCCACCTCGGTATCGACCCCAACAAGCACTACCTCGATCATTCGGGACGGCCGATCGCCACCCTGCCGTTTGGGAAGCCGATTGAAGAACTCGGCTAGCAGAACACCACCGTGCCAGAGCCCACCCGCCGGACCCGACGCCAGTTCCTCGCCACGGCCACCCTGGTCGGTTGCGCCACGGTCAGCCGGACTTCTGCCCGGTCACCTGCTGCCGCCAAGCCACTCGACAACAACCTCCAGGTCGTCGACCTCACCGATCTCGACGGCAAGTTGCCCCTGGTGATCGAGCGATCTCACCAGGTGCTGCGGCAGACCGAGGACTGGGAACACTCGACCTGGAAGAATCCCGCCTGGCCCAAGGGGGGAGGCGACACGGTCGGCTACCCCTCGGTCGTCCGCAATACCCACGGACCACGTCCCGACAGGCAGTACTACCTCTTCTACGCTCACCACGACCCCCGCTCGGGCATCGGAGTGGCCGTCTCCCGCTCGATCACCGGCCCTTACTCCAAGAAGGTCCGGGTCCCCGGACGATCCGACAACCAGGTGGTCCCCAGCTTCCACGCCAGTTCGAAGAATCCCGGCGACCCGTCTCACAACTCCAGTCCCTGGGTCGTGTGGAATCCAGAACAGCGGAAGTGGTTCATGTACTTCCACTTCTTCAACCACGGGCACACCGCCACGACCAACTTCCAGCCGACCGCGTTGGCGACCTGCTCCGACCTGGCATCACACCGATGGACAATCCGCCCGGGACGGGTGCCCGGCACCGTTCCGGCCTGGCTGCCGGTACTTCCGACCACCCGGGAGGCCTGGGCCAACGAGGCGTCCTCCTACAACTCCGTCCACCGGCTCCCCGACGGACGGTGGCTGGGGTTCATCCGTGGCACGTCCAACGACGGACGTCCCACTCGCCTGGGATTTGCCACCTCCCGTAACGGCGTCGCCTTCGACTACTTCAAACAGAACCCCATCCTTCACGCCGACGACGGTGGAGGTGGACGCAAGGGAGTCTATCGCCCCGGTTTCATTGGCTTCCTGGGCCACTCGTCCGGCTCACCCCAGTACCTGGTCGCCTGGCAGGAAAGCCAGCCCTTCGACGGAGATCCTCGCCTGATCTACGGATACACGTCGGACTTCAAGTCGATCACCCGGGATCCCCGCGGCCACGTCCGCTGGGAAGGATCCGATGGAGCCATCAGTGCCTGGCGAGAGGGGAACCGCCTGTTCCTGTTCTCGGGTAAACACGTCCATGAACTCAAACTGCCAGTGAAGACCCGCAGTTGATTTTCACTATGCAGCCGATCCTGCAAGATCGAGTCCCACGATGAACCGGAACACCCTGTCCAGACGCCGATTCCTGGCGGCGGGGGCCGCCGCCACAACCGCAAGCCTCGAATCCCTGGCCCACGCGTACCCGATCCGTTCAGCCAACGAAAAACTCAACATCGCCATGGTTGGCGTCGGCAAGGGTGGCGTCGGAGGCGTGCTGAACCTGCCCCGGATGGCCCGCGAGAACATCGTGGCGATGTGCGACATTGACGAACAGTACGCCGGCCCGAATTTCGAGAAGTACCCCAAGGCAAAGCGCTGGACCGACTTTCGCCGGATGCTCGATCGACAGAAGGACATCGACGCGGTCGTCGTCAGCACACCCGACCACAGCCACGCCGTGATCGCGATCACGGCCATGAGGCATGGCAAACACGTCTACTGTGAAAAACCCCTGGCCCGGTGCATCGGTGAAGTCCGACGAATGCGTGAAGCGGCCCGCGAGACGAAGGTCGCCACGCAGATGGGCAACCACGGCACCTACGAACCGAGTTTCCGCAGGGCGGTCGAGATCATCCAGTCCGGCGCAATCGGCCAGGTGACCCAGGTGCACACCTGGAGCGACCGCCCGCTGTCGTTCTGGAAACAGTCGGTGGCCCGTCCGAAAAACACGCCATCCGTCCCGGCCCATCTCGACTGGGACCTTTTCCTCGGTCCGGCTCCCGTCCGGCCCTACCATCCCATCTATCACCCCTTCAGCTGGAGAGGCTGGTGGGACTTCGGCACCGGCGTACTCGGTGACATCATCTGCCACACGGTCAACATGGCCTACCTGGCGCTCGACCTGCAGTACCCCACCCGGATCTCGACCCGATCGGAAGGGCTGATGGCCGAGACGGCCCCGAAGTGGGCCGAGATGGTCTTCGAGTTCCCCGCCCGCGGCAAGCAACCGCCGGTGACGGTCACCTGGTACGAGTCCGGCCGCAAGCCGCCGGCGGGACTGGCTCTCGGCGAACCGCTTCCGGGCAACGGAGCCCTGCTGATCGGTGACAAGGGCCGGTTGCTGCAGACCGACATGTACGGGGCCTACCACAAGCTGCTGCCGGCCAACCGCTACGCCGACTACACGCCCCCGGCCCAGACCCTGCCCAGGGCGAGGATCGGACATCAGCAGGAGTGGATCGACTCGGCCAAGACCGGTTCGCCCACGATGGCCAATTTCGAGTACGCCGGGCGTCTGACCGAGGCCTTCCTGGTCGGCAACGTCGCTCTTCGCACCGGGCAGACACTCGAATGGGACGGAGAGTCGATGAAAGCAACCAACTGCCCCGAAGCCCAACGATTCGTCCATCCCGAATACCGCAAGGGCTGGTCACTGGATTGAACCGGCGGACTTTTGACATGGGCCGACCGGGGCGTTATCACGGAGGAGGCCGGAGTTGACCGGTCACCGATCACCGACTGCAACCGGGAGCCCATGATGTCCCTCCGCGTCAACACTCGGATCGTTGTTCTCTCGCTGTCCGGCCTGCTGGCTGCGGTGACGGACGTCCGGGCCCAATCCGATCCCACTCCCAAACGCCCGGCCACCACCCGCTTCCGCGTCAATGACCAGGCCCGAATGAAGGCCCTGGTCCGCGAGGGTGAGAAGCTGTTGAAATCGGGTGCCACCACACCCTACGCCAAGCTGCGGGAAGGACTCAAACAGACCGGCTGCACCGTCGCCCTGGCAAAGCCGTCGACAAAGGACCTGTCGGGCCCCGAGTTGTTCAAACGGTCTCGCCAGAGCGTGGTGGTCATCAGCAGCCTCTATTACTGCACACGGTGCACCAAGCTGCATGCCACGACAGCCGGCGGAGTGGTGGTCGGGACCTCCGGAGAAGTGCTGACCAACGAGCACGTGATCCGGGGCCGTGCGGACCGCAAGAGCGAGACCATCGTCGCGATGACCGCCGACGGCACGGTGATCCCCGTCCGCGAGGTGCTGGCCAGCAGCAAGAAGGACGATGTCGCCGTGATCCGGCTCGACATGTCCAATGCCAGGTCCCTGCCTCCGCTGCCACTGGGCACCAACCCCCTGCCGGGTTCGGAGATCCGGGTGATGAGCCATCCGAACAAGCACTTTTATCACCTCAGCAGCGGGATCATCTCCCGCTACTTCTCGGAGAACGGACCGGGTGGTGAGACCGAGGTGATGTCGATCACCGCCGATTACGGTCGCGGCTCCAGCGGCTGCCCGGTGCTGGACCGCAAGGGCAACATCGTGGGCCTCGTCTCCCGCACCTCTTCGCTCTACTACCGCCAGACCAAGGAGAAGCAGGAAAACCTGCAGATGGTCTTCAAGCTCTGCGTTGCCGCATCGTCGATCCGAACGCTCACCGAGAAATCGGAACCGTCAGTCGTGACGGCCCTGCCGGCGATCAAGCTGAAGGGCCTGCCCAAGACCCGGGGATCCGTCGAGGAACCCCTGTTCCTGAATTCGAACGACGACCTCGACAAGCTGATCCAGGACAAGAAGCTCTCCCAGACATACAGCAAGCACGTCGATTGGGAGAAGCAGGTGGTGCTGGTGTTCCGCTGGTCCGGATCGGGCCAGGATCAGCTCGAGATTCGCACCAAGGGGGAAGAGCCGGTCACCGTGCAGTTCGTGTATCGCCGCGG
>DLVV01000210.1 GCA_003445035.1 Planctomycetaceae bacterium
AGCGAAATGGAAGTCCATTCGTGGGGCCTGAGAAACATCGTCGACGTGTCGGTCGACCCATTCATGAATCTCTTCACACGAGACAACACCAACGACGGGGGTGGTTGGGACATCCGGCTCAGCCACCTGCACCAGTCGGGCCATTACGGCTACCCGTCTCTGTACCTGAACTTCCCCGACGAGATCATGCCGCCGCTGGCCGATTACGGCGGTGGCAGTGGCTGCGGGAGCATGTTTGTTCACGATCTTCGCTGGCCCAAGCAGTACGGCAACACGCTCTACACCTGCGACTGGGGCCGCAGCGTGGTCTACCTGCACAACCTCCCGCAGGCCCAGGCCACCTTCAAAACGCACCAGGAAGTCTTCCTGAAGGTGCCCCGCCCCACCGACATGGACGTCGACGGCAGCGGACGGATGTACGTGTCCAGCTGGAAAAACGGCAAGTTCAATTTCTCGGGCCCCAACGTGGGCTTCGTCGTGCAGGTCACTCCCAGGGGGTTCGTCCCCAGGCCGTTCCCGGTTCTCTCCGAAGAGACCGACGAACAACTGGTCGGGCACCTCGCCTCCCCGAGTGCCGTCTACCGGATGCACAGCCAGTTGGAACTGCTGCGGCGCGGAGCCGGCGACGGCCGGATCGACCGCGTGGCCCGACTGGCAGCCGACACCAGGGCCCAGTCGCACTCACGGGCCGCAGCGGTGTTCACGCTGGGACAGTTCGACGACAAGAGCATCGTGTCACGTCTGCTGGAACTTGTGGCACTCGACGGTGTCCGCGAGTTCGCACTGCGAACCCTGACCGACCGTCGCGGACGGCTGAAGTCTGTCCCCACGGCTCCGGTGCTGGCTGCCCTGAAGGACCCCAACCCCCGGGTTCGCGCCCAGGCCCTGATCAGCCTCGGACGACTGGCCCGGCCCGAAACCGCCGCGGCCATACTGCCGTTGACGCGACGGAAGACCAAGCCGCCGGCCAACACCACCACGCTCCACAAGCAGCCCGATCCCGACCGGGTGATTCCTCACCTGGCGGTTCGAGCCCTGGTCGCCGTCAACAACGTCGACGTGTTGCTGAAGGGACTCGATGGACCCGACCACGCCGGAGCCCAGTGGGCACTGAAATCGGCTCACGGCCGGAAAGCCGTTGGCGGGTTGATCGCGAAGCTGAGCACCCAGAGAGACGACACACGGCGGCAGGCGACCCTGACCACGCTGGTCCGGCTGTACCACCGCGAGGGTGACTACACCGGCGACTGGTGGGGAACACGGCCGGACACCAGTGGCCCGTACTACGACCGCACCCCCTGGGAGTCCAGTGAGGCGATCGCCAGGGTGATCCGCACCGTGATCGCCGACAACGATCAGGGCACCTCCAAACACCTGCTCGCTCAACTGGCTCGACACAAGGTCCAGGTCAAGGGCCTGCCGCAGGCGGCAAAAGTCGCATCCACCGAAACCCTGAAGCCACTGGTGCTGCCCAAGGCCGATCCCGACAACAAGGACCAGATTGCCAACCGGGCCGCCGCGGACGTGCTGGCCGAAGCCCTCAAGACACGAGGAGATGCGGCAAAAGGGCTGAAGCTGTTCACCTCACAGTCGTGTGCCCGCTGCCACACGACGGCCAACGGACAGAAGCCCAAGGGACCGCACCTGGTCGACATCGGCAAGAGATCCAAGCCGGCCGAACTGATCCAGTCAATCCTCAAGCCCAGCGAGAAGATCGCCCAGGGGTTTGACACCTACGTGTTCGTGACAACCGGCGGCAAGGTCGTGACCGGGTTCGTCTCGCGAGAGAGCGCCAAGACGGTCGAGATCCGGCAACTGACCGGTTTGCCGATCGTCTTGCCCAAGACGATGATCGAGGAGCGAGTGCGTCAAAAGAAGTCGATGATGCCCGAGGGCATCGTCGGCAACCTGACCGTCGAACAACTGGCAGACCTGTTGGCATTCCTGAAATCTCTGGAATAAGGCGCTCGCGATGACAGACAACCAACCGCAGTCGGAATCCACCTCAGAGCCGCGGACGTCGGGCATTTCCGGCGGCCGCGTCGTAACCTGGGTACTGATTGCCGCACTGGCCGCAGTGACCGGTGTCGAGGCGCTGGCCAGGACCAGTTACAACGGGACGCTGCAGGCACTCGAAGAGCTCAACATCGATTCCTCCGACAACGGAATCGAACTGTCCGAGATCGATCGACACGTCTCAGGGTGGACTAACCGCGAGACATCAAAGGACGGGCAGGTCGTGATCCGCTGGGTCAGCCTGTTGAAGGACTACACGGTGACACTGCATCCCGAGTCGAACCAGGTCGGCCGGATCAGCGGATTCGAGACTTCGGAGGCGGGTGACTACGAAATCGAAGCTCCCTCGCTGCCAGAGGGCATCCCCGCCGGTCTACCTCCGGACCCCAGCGGCATGGGCACCTCCAGCGGCGGCGGATCAGCCGGCGGACTGGCCCCTCCGCCACCTCCCGCCGGCAAGTAGCTGCCGGGACCACCGGGAAAACGGGTGGCGATTCCATCTAGGACGAGACACCAGCCACACCTAGAATGCGTCCATGCCCACTGTTCGGACCGCCTTCAGATCTGGTTGTGCCACCGGTGGCGTCGTGCACTGGTGGGTACTGGCGATCGTGCTCAACCTGGTCACCGGGAATCTCGCCACCGCTCGAGCAGACAATCGGCTCGAGCTCTTGCGCAGCCAGCACGTCAAGTTGCGGAATGACCACCTGGTCGCGTTGAACAAGATCAAGTTGTTCTGTACCCAACGCAATCTGGCTGACGGCATCCAGGCTGTCGATGCCGCGATCCGATCCGCCGCCGGCACGGCAGCCCCAACAGCTCCGCTGCCGGAAACTGTCACCCCCGAACTCTCGCCCGACCTGCCCGCCGCCGAACGGCAGTGGCAAAGTCAACTGAGAACCCATCGCCGGCGTCACGCCCAGGCCCTGTTCCTGCTCAGCCGCCGCGTGCTCAAGGCGGGCCACACCAGCTTCGCCTACAACCTGGTCCGCCAAACCGCTGCCTGTGATCCCGATTCCCGAACCGCCCGACGACTGCTCGGATTCGTTCGCCATGGCAACCGCTGGGTCACTCCCTTCGCATCACAACAACTGAGACGACGGCTCGCCTGGCACGAGACGTTTGGATGGCTGCCGGCCGCACACGTCGAGCGTTACAAGACCGGACAGAGGTACTTCAAGCGGCGATGGGTCTCGGCCGACCGGGAAGCCGAACTCCGCCGCGACTTCCGCAACGCCTGGGAAGTCCGCACCGACCACTACCTGGTCAAGACCAACCACAGTCTCGAGGAAGGCGTCGCGCTGGCCCGCAATCTCGAGACTTTCTACCGCTTTCTTCACTCGAGCTTCGCCGGTTTCTTCAGCACGCCAGAACAGATCGAGAAACTGTTTGACGGGACCAGCGGCCGTTCACGGAAACCGGCCCGGCCGCACGTGGTTCACTTCTATCGCGATCGGGCAGAGTACCGACGCACCCTTCGACCACGTATCTCTCAGATCGACATCACCAACGGGCTGTACATGCAGGATGACCGCATCGTCTATTTCTTCCACGACAAACCGCCCGACCGCGACTTTCCCCGCGCGACCCTGTTCCACGAAGCCACCCACCAGTTGCTTTACGAGAGTCAGTCGAAGCAGCGGCCGATCGCACGCAACGCGAATTTCTGGATTGTCGAGGGGATCGCATGCTACATGGAGTCGTTCCTGCCGAGCCAGACGGGCTTTCAGATCGGCGAGCCTCGCTACGTTCGATTCCACTGGGCCCGGCACCGCGTGCTGGAAGAAAAGTACTACATCCCTCTGAAGACGTTCGCGTCGAAGGGAATGCGGAGATTCCAGACCGATCCCAACATCGCTCGCAACTACTCGCAGGCCTCGGGACTGGCCCACTTCCTTCTGCATTACGACGGTGGCCGATACCGCGACGCGCTCATCCAGCACCTCTCGCAGATCTACACTCCCAATCGGCGAATTTCGATCGCCTCGCTCGAGACCCTCACTGGTGTCAACACCACCGAACTCGACCGGCAGTACCAACGTTACCTTGCCGATCAGAAGTCCGAGCTTTCGCCACCCCGCAACCGGACCCCACGCCAGTAGACGTCCCCGCCGATCATGCGGGTTTCGACGCACACCAGGCTCGCCGTCTCCGGAATCTGCGTCAGCCCCTCTCCCCCGACCGCCCCCAACGCCCGACGACCGCC
>DLVV01000303.1 GCA_003445035.1 Planctomycetaceae bacterium
GTGTCGAGTTGGTCGACCAGCGAGGCGATGTTGATGGTATCGATCGGACCACCGATCGTGATCAGTCCCAGGCTGCCACGTGGCCCGATTCGCCGCGTCTCCATGGCCAGTCGGCTGCGGGCGCGGGCGTTGAGGTCGATGGTCACTGGCGTCTTGCCCAGACCCAGCGAAAGGCTGAGCTTGGGCACCTGCGGGCCCTGCGGCAGTCCGGGGAAGATCAGCCAGGTCGATCCGCTGCCGCCGCTTTTCAACGTCAACTTGTTCAACCACTTCAGCTGGCTCGACTGGAAACTCTGGTTTCCGACCTGGAATGAGAACGAGCGGAGCGTCGACGGCAGGGTGGCGGGCATCGTGTGCGATTTGCCGTCAACGGTCAGCTTCACCGAATCGCGTGTGAGTTCCCGGGGTGTTTTGGTGAGGTTGACCAGCACCAGCTTGGCGGCCAGGAACCGTGAGCCGGTGGTCCGGTAGTACGGCGCGCCCAGGAATGTGGACTCGACCATCGCCACGACCTGCCGCTTGGACGGATCGACCGGAACCACCGTTTTGCCGGTTTCCCGCAGCTTCTTCAGTTCCACCTCGAGTGTTTCAACTCGCTGAAGCAGTTTCTGTAGCAGCGCCCGGTCGCTTGCTTTCGGCTTCGGTTTCGCCGCCGCTGGAGCCTTGTCCTGGGCCAAACCGACGGCCGACAGGGTGACCAGGGCCACCGTTGTCGTGAACAGGTGGCGGAAAGGAAGAAACGTCATCTGGGAGACTCCGATTCGCAGAGCAAAATCTGTTCGAGGGGAAACCAGTTCAGTCTACCACTGTCGCGGCCCCGAGGGGACCGGTGAACAGCTCGATCCGGGTTTCCCAGGTCTCTCCGGCCGGAAGAACCCGCCAACCCGAACCGGCTCCGGTTGGATCCAGGTTGATCGCGTCGGTGACGCAGGTGTAGGGCTCGAGACAAACAGCATCGCGACCGGGTGGGGTGTAGACGACCACCTCACGGAACAACCGGCCGTCGCACCGCTGGATCAGCCGATGTCCGGCCACAGGGTCATCGACGCTCATTTCAAGCGTTTCCAATGGCTCGGCGTTTTCGTCGGCAATCGATGTCAGCACGTGGTCCAGTCGCATGTCGCCGAAACGGCCTCCCGTTCGCAGGTCGCACGACGGGTCGACCGGTAACAGGCGGCCGGTGGGCAGGCAGGCGTCGAGTTCCCATTGCTGGTGGGCCGGGACGCGAACGAGGCAGTCGGCGGCCGTCCCGTCCGGTCCCAATGGCAGTCGGAAATAGGGGTGGGTCCCGAAACCGAACGGCATATCCTGTCCGTCGGGATTGTCGATGGTGAACTGGGCGATCAGGTGGGACCGTTCGAGACTGTAGCGGACGGTGATCCGGGCATCGGTTGGCCACAGCAGGCGTCGTTCGGCCGCATCGCGCGACAGATGGAATTCTCCGGTGACACTCGCGTTGTCCTCGGAGATCACCCGCCACGGTTGGTCGAGACAGAAGCCGTGGATTGCGTTGCCGTTGCCGTCATCGGGTGCCGCCCCCGCTGACAAGTCGTAGTTCCGGCCGTTCCAGCCAAAGCGGCCGTGGCGAATCCGGTTGGGGAAGGGGAACAGGATCGGGATCCCGTGTCCGCTGGGGCGTCCCGCTCCAGCGTCGAAGCCGGCCTCGGCATCGAGCAGCTCGTGGCCATCGACCTGGTAGGAGAAGCAGTTGAAGCCACGGTCAACGGAGATCCGTGCCGTTGCGCCACCGGCCGGATCAGCGATTTCGACAACCTGTGGCATGACCGTGTTCCTGTCGTGACACTCAGTTCCACTCGGGATTGCCCGGCGATGGTGGGACGGTGCGGTTGGTGGCCTGGATCCGCCCGACCAGCTCGTCCCACAGCGAGTAGGGGTCCTGCGGGAGAATTTCGGAGGCCTCCGCCGGCAGCAGGTGCCAGTCGCCACCGGACAATTCGCCCTCGAGCTGTCCCGGGGCCCAGCCGGCACAGCCGGCGAAGATGCGGAACATCAGTTCGTCGGTGTCGTCGACGACCCGTGCGATCACCCGCTCGAACACCTCGGGGCTGCTGCCCACGAAGATGCCCGGCACCACGTCCGAATGGTTCTCTTCGAACTCGCCCGCGCTGTGCAGTACGAACAGTGCTGCCGGCTCGACCGGGCCACCCACGTAGACAAGTTCGTCGGTCTCGGGCAACTCGTAGTGTTCCGACAGGGCCCGTGTGACCGAGACGTTGGAAGGGCGGTTGACCACCAGTCCCATCGATCCTGAATCACTGTGTTCAACCATCAACACCACCGTACGAAAGAAGTTCGGATCGCGCAGCTGCTTGCCGGCGACCAGGAACTGGCCCTTGAGAGATTCGTTGGGCGAATCGGGTGGACTCGACATTTCGACAGTCACGTGGTGGCGTCGGGAGTTCTTACTTCGGATTATAGTTGGCGGCGAGGAGTGTGTCTCACTGGAGAGGAGAAGCGGCATGGTCTTGAAGGAAATGCCGGTCGACGTGGCGTGGCTTGACGCGGTGACCCGGGCACCGGCCCGTGTTCCGAGGGACAAGCTGAGACCATTGGCGGGCGTGTTGCTTCGGGAGAACGCGGCTCCGGTCAAGACGCGTCGCGAGTGGATTCGGCATCGGCAGACGCTACGGATGGCCTGGATGAGGTTTCTGGGTCCGATGCCCGAACGGCCGATCTCGGCGAGTTTCGAGGTGCTGCGGGACGAGAAGCTGCCAGGGGTGCGACGGCAGTTGATCCGGTACGAGGCCGAGGCGGGGCAGCCGGTCGAAGCGTACCTGCTGTTTCCCCGGACGACGTCGGGGACGGGTCGTCCTCGGCCGGGCATCGTCGCACTGCACCAGACAACCCGTGACACGATTGAACAGATTTCCGGGGTCAAGGGGCCGCCGATGCAGCAGATTGGCCTGCAGTTGGCCCGGCGTGGATTCGTGGTGATCTGTCCACGGAACTACCTGTGGCAGAATGTGACGAAATACGTCGAGGCGGTGGACAAGTTCCGTCGTCGGCATCCCGGTACGCTGGGGATGCACAAGATGCTCTACGATTCGCAGCGGGCCGTCGACATCCTGGCGGGGTTGCCCGGGGTGGACGCCGATCGGATCGGGGCAACCGGTCACTCGCTTGGCGGTAAGGAAGCGCTTTACCTGGCTGCGTTCGATGAGCGAATTGCCGCCGCGGTCGCCAGCGAGGGCGGGGTGGGTTTCCGGTTCACCAACTGGAACGCGCCCTGGTACCTGGGCAAGGAGATCGACAAGGACTCGTTCCCACTGAATCACCACCAGTTGCTGGCGCTGGTGGCTCCCCGGCCGTTCCTGGTGCTGGCCGGAGAGAACTCCAGTCCATCGACCTCGGATGGCGACCGCACGTGGCCGCTTGTCGAAGCGGCCTTACCCGCATGGCGGCTTTATGGGGGTCGGCCGAGGCTGGGACTGTTCAATCATCGCCAGGGTCATTCGATCCCTCCCATTGCCTTCTCGAGGCTCGACGAGTGGCTGTCCACGTACCTGCGGTTGAAGGTGACCGGATGAGTGGCGAGCGGTCAATCGAGATCGAGCGCGCACCGGTCTCGGCCGGGCTGGCCGACGAGTTGGCGGTGTTTTGGGAAGAGACCTTCGGGACATCTTTCGACGAAACCCGGGAGGTGCTGGGGAACGGCCTTGAGGTGGGCCGGAATCGCGACATCGTGTGGTTTGTCCGCCGCGAGTCCGTCGGGACGAGCGACCTGGGAGCAACCTGCCAGTTGACCGTCTCGATCGAACAGCCGGAACTGGGTGGCCTGGGTGGGGTGGCCACCGCCGACGATTGCCGTCGCCAGGGATTGGCCGAGCGGTTGTGCCGCGAGGCGCGAGACCTGTTTCGCGAAGCGGGTGGCGAAGCGGTGTTCCTGGGCACGATCAATCCGGCCGCGGCGAGGGTTTACAATCGGCTGGGATGGAGGCGGTTGGCCGGAAGTACGGTCTACGCCAACATCACCGGTGACCGGTCGCCGGAAGAGTTCCTGGTCGACTGGTTCCGCGGGGCCGCCGGTCCGGTGACCGTCATTCCGGGAACCGCCCACGCCAGGATCCCGATGATCCCGCTGCTGCTGACCCCGCACAGCGAACAGGTTCTTGACGCCAATGTTGATCTGCTCTCTGTCCGGTACGCTCGGCAGGACTCGTGCATGGGCCTTTATCCACGCTACGCCGAGTTGGCCTCGGCCGATGGGGCGTGGTTCGGGGGCTGGAGCGAGAACGGACGGCTGGTGGGGTTGGCCAGCGTCAGGCCGCTGCCGGTCACCGGCGGTGGGGCTGGCTGGACTGCCCAGCTCGACGGTTGTGTTCACCGGGTGGCCCGCGCGGCCTGGCGCGACCTGATCGACGCCGCACTGGACTGGGCCAGCGAGGCGGGTGCCAGCGAGGCACTGGTGGTGACATCGGTTGAGGACGAATCGAAGAGAATTCAGTTCGAGGCAAACGGGTTCGTTCCGGACGGTGCTGGTGACGAGATTGATATCGACGGGCGACGGGTGGGGACGGCAAGGCTGAAACGACAGTTGTAGAACGGGAATGATGCCATGACCGAGCAAGAGGACCAACGACCGGCCGCACCCGAGTCGACAACTCCGGAAAAACGGCCCGGCGGGGCGCTCCAGCCGTGGGACGTTGGTGAGCTGCCCGAACCGCCGTCGATGGACTGGAAGAAACTGCCGACGTTGATCGGGCCGGGAATCCTGATGGCCGGCGTGGCGATCGGAGCGGGGGAGTGGCTGTTCGGACCGGCCGTCAGTGCCCAGTACGGCGGAACGCTGCTGTGGCTGGCCACGCTGTCAATCCTGGGACAGGTGTTCTTCAACATCGAGGTGATGCGGTACGCCTTGTACTGTGGCGAGCCGATCGTGGTCGGCTACTTCCGTACGACCCCCGGCCCACGATTGTGGTTGCCCATCTACCTGGTACTGGAAATCTGCAACATCTGGCCGTTCATGGCGGCCAACGCCGCGGTGCCGTTGGCTGCGGCGATCTTTGGCCATCTCCCGACCGATGTCGACTACACGCTGCTGGGGATCACGCTGACCGAAGCCGAATGGGTCAAGGC
>DLVV01000145.1:0-13327 GCA_003445035.1 Planctomycetaceae bacterium
GACCAGGATCCTCTGCTTCAATTCTCGCTTGCGGACTTCCCACGCCTCGCGTGTCCCGGGCACCAGGAACGGGAAGTACGCGTTGAGGTGCTTTTGAGATTTCAGGCGGCTGTCGTCGGGGCGTTTGCCCTCGGGAAACACCCGCGGGGTTGCGGCGTCAGCCGCCGACGGGGCCAGCAGGCAGAGAATGGTGCCGAGGACCAGCAGGGTGTCACGGATGCGCATCGAGATATCTCCGGGTGCGGACTTTCGCCGGTCAGGTTACCCGTGGGTGGGCCGGGTCGCTACTTGACGCCCCACTTCTCGTCGAAGAAGTTCGCCTCGACGATCCGGCCCGGCCACTGGCTGCCCGGCGGGGTCGACAGATCGACAATCGCCCAGTCGGGCAGCATCGGCACCTGGCGAGCATTGTTCAGGTAGGCGTATTCGCGATAGGTGAAGCTGCTGTTGAGCACCACGTACCGCTTCGGGTTCAACGGGTTGGGATAGATCATCACCGGCATGTGACCGGCGGCGGCAAAGGTCTTCTCACCCACCGACAGCTTCTCGGCCGTCCACGAAACCGGCAGGTCCTGGACCAGTTTCGCCAGCAAGCGGTTGCTCTGCGGGTCCCCCCACAGCACGAGGTTCGATCCGGCAATATCCTCCTTGGTCACCTGCGTGTCGTCCTTCTCACGGGCATAGCCACGGAACTGCTTCCGCCAGTGAACCTTGGCTCGTTCGAGTTCCGAGGCGGCCCACGCGGCGGTCCGGGCGTGCATCGGTTGGCCAGTGGGCCTCACGAACAGAAACGAGTCCATGAAGGCGTCGTCTATCGGACCCTGCAGGTCGTGCCGCTTGCGAAGCTTCCCGCCGGGACCTCCCAGACGGCCGCCCACCCGCCAGCCGTCCGCCTGCCTGGTCAGCCGGCAGCTCCAGGACCGGTCCGATCGAGGTCCGGGGGCCTCGATCTCGACACCATCAATCGACACCGTCACCGGCCTGCGGACATTGAACGGGGCGTAACCCGGCGAGAACGACAAACGCAATCCGGTGACATTCTTGGTGGCCAGTTCCAGTCGGCTGCGACCGGCAACGTCGGCAGTGACCCGGGCGGCCTTCCAGTGCTCGCCCAGGCCGTCGATCGTCACCCAGTGCATGCGGTTGTACTTGAGCGTCCAGGTGGCCAGCACGACATGCCGCGGGTACCGCTCGCTGCCGACCCGAGCGATGCTCGAGAGCCGGCGGTCGATTTCCACCTTCGCGTCCGGATGAATACTGTGCTTGGTGCCCGGACCGATCACGTGGACCAGGTCGATCCCCTCCTCGGAGAGAGCCTGCTCCATGATGTCGGCCGCCTGTTTCTGGATGTCCAGTTCGCCGCTGTAGGCCACCGTCGGACAGTGGGCCAGGTTGACGGCCCAGTCGGTGCAGTCGTACCAGTGCCACAGCCGCTTCTCGAACCAGGTCGGATTGAGCGTTTCCTTCTGGAAGAACTTCAGGAACTCGGGAGTCTCGGAGAACCCCGCGCCGGGATTCGCGGCGAACCAGCGGTCGGCGTAGTGCACGGCAAACTGCCAGCAGGCGGCACCGCCCATCGAAAACCCCCGGACCGAGATCCGGCGACTGTCGACCCGGTAACGGCTGCGGGTGTCGGCGAGGGCCTCGAGCACATCGACCTCTCCGGCAAACTTGAAGGCGTTCGAATAGCGGCCATAGGGATGCAGCACGATCGTCTTGGAGGGCGTGTACGCTCCGGCGTTCCGTTGCCGCTGGTGGATGAAGTTCACCTCGCTGAGCGTCTCTCCGCGACCGTGAAACCAGATATCCAGCCGGTGACGCCGCGGAGCGTCGAAATCGTACGACTCGGGGATCACCAGTCCGTAGGGCTGGACCGTTCGGTCCAGCTTCGAGATGAAGCCACGGACGACCAGGCCCTTCTGGCGTGTCCAGGGAGCCCGTCCGGCGATCAACTGGTCGGCCCGCGCCACACCAGTGGCCAACAGTTCGTGAGCCTTCTTGACATCGTTGGCCGAGAAGAATTCGTTGAAAGCCATCGCGTCGTTGACAGCCCGGTAATAGATCTCGACGTCCGGAATCAACGCGCTAATCGCAGGATTCTTGGACGAGGCCGCCCTGGTGATCCGGGCACGGAGGTCCTTGAGCTTGTCGGGCAACTGCACGAAGCCACTGCCGGCGGGCCGGACCCCGGGACGAGGCACCGGCCGGACCGACTTCGGATCGTTGTCGCGAGGTCCATCGGCCCGGACCGTGGATACCGGCAGCAGGAGAAACAACGCGGTCAGCAGGATTTTGCGGCTCATGGAATCGTGTCCCGGTCGGAGTTCTCAATCGACCAGACTAACCGTCGACCCCCGGCAGGGCAAAGACTCATCACCAGCCCGCTGCGGCCGGTCAAAACCGTCTGGCCATGCAAGTCGTGGCTCGACTACGATCCCGCGCCGTCGCCGGCTCGATGACCGTGCGATCGCCTTTCCGGGGAACCCCACATGACCACACCCACACCGATGCCGACCGGTCTCAGGATCCTGTTGACCCTGGCCTCGCTCATCGTGGTCGCGACCGGAACCTGGGCCGCCCGACCGATCCTGGTGCCCGTGCTGTTCGCCGCGTTCCTGGCGATCATCTCGGGACCGGCCATGACCTGGCTGATCCAGCGACGTGTCCCCAGGCCGGCGGCCCTGTTGATGGTCGTGCTGGGAATGGCCGCCATCGGTGTCACGGTGGTCATCGTCATCGGCCAGTCGCTCTACAGCTTTCGGGACAACCTCGAGACCTACAAGGAACCCCTGCAACAGAAAGTGGCGGCCATCACCGACCGGCTGACCGAGGCCGGCGTCGAGATGTCCGAGAGTGCCCTGGCCGACAACCTCAACACCGACAACGCCGTCGACTACCTCAAGACGCTGCTGGGCAGTTTGACCAATCTCTTCGGCAAGGGCCTGTTCGTGCTCTTCTCCTTCGTGTTCATCGTGCTCGAGGCGACCGGTTTTCCCGACAAGGTGGCCGCGATGCCCGGCGACACCTCGGCCCGGCTCGAACGCTGGCAAAAGATCATCACCGAGACCCGACGCTATTTCGCGCTGAAGACCATCATCAGCCTGGTCACCGGTGTCACGATCGGCGTGTTGCTGGTGGTGCTCAAGGTTCCCTACGCTCCGCTGTGGGCGCTGATGGCCTTCCTGTTCAACTTCATTCCCAACATCGGTTCGATCATCGCCGCGGTGCCGCCGATTGTGGTCACCTTCATCGTCCTGGACACCTCGACACTGATCTGGGTCATCGCGATCTACCTGGCCGTCAACCTGCTGGTCGGGAACATGATCGAGCCACGAATCATGGGCAAGGGCCTGGGACTCTCGACCCTGGTCGTCTTTCTCTCGCTGGTCGTCTGGGGATTCGTACTGGGCCCGGTCGGCATGCTGCTGTCGGTCCCGCTGACCATGGTCGTCAAGATCGTCCTGACGGCCTCCGACGACACCCGCTGGCTGGGACTCCTGCTCAGCGACGAGGTGGCCGAGCCGGTCTGAAGTGGACAACCAATCCGCAACGACACCCGCTCGAAAAGACGATAGAATAAGTGTTGGTGGTTGGATCGTGGTGGCCCCGGCGTCGGCCGATCCTTCAGCCTCGATGGAAATCGACCCCACAGGGATCACGGTTATGTCGTCACACGACCACGCGTGCGGATGCTCAAGCCACCGTCTCTCACGACGCAGCCTGCTCCAGGCCGGCTCGGCCGGAATGGTGGGCCTGGGCGCATCACAACTGGCGATGCCGACGGCCCAGGCCGCCGGCCTGACCAGGGCCAAGCGGGTGATTTTCGTCTTCCTGACCGGGGGAATCTCGCACCACGACACCTTCGACATGAAGCCGCACGCTCCGGCCAAGGTCCGTGGCAGCTTCGACCCGGTGTCGACCGATGTTGCCGGGCTACAGATTTCCGAGCACCTCCCGTTGTTCACGCAACGGATGAAACACTACGCGGTGGTTCGCTCGATGGGCACCGGCAGCAACGGCCACGAACAGGCCTGCCACATGATGCTGACCGGCCGGCTCGACTTCCCTGTTGGCTTCAGCACCGCCAAGGTCCCCAGCGCCAACGAATGGCCGTCGATGCTCTCGGTTGTGACCTACGCCAAACGCAACGAAGATCGCAACCTGCCGCCGGCGGCGGTGCTGCCCGAGCCAAGCGTGAACGAGGCGGCCAGGGTTCGGCCCGGCCAGTACGCCGGACGACTCGGAGGGTCCTACGAGGCCTGGCACGTCAACGTCGCCGCACAATGCCCACTGGGCAACGGTGCCTGCCCCGACTGTTTCCGGTTCAACAAGGACGAGTTCGACCACGCGGCCTCGAACATCTTCAACACCCCGGTGCTCACGCTTCCCAAGGGTGGCCGAAGGCGACTGAAGGACCGCATCGGCCTGCTGGGCACCGTGGAACAGCAACGCGAGTTCCTCAAGGAACGCAGTTCGACCCGTAAGCTCGATCAGAACCGGCTCCAGGCACTCACCGTGCTGGCCGACCCCAAGACCAGCAAGGCGTTCGATGTCGAGAACGCCGACCCCAAGACACTGGCGCGGTACGGAAAGAACAAGTTCGGACTCTCGGCACTGATGGGTTACCGGCTGCTTGATGCCGGTGTCGATTTCGTACAGATCAACCTCGGCAAAAACTCGTCCTGGGACACCCACGCCCGCAACTTCGTGAATCTCAAGCGGAACCTCCTGCCGCCACTGGATCTGTCGATGAGCGCCCTCCTGGACGACCTCAACGACAGCGGGCTGATCGACGACACGCTGTTCATCATCAGTGGAGAGTTCGGTCGCACGCCGAACATCAACAAGAACTCGGGCCGGGACCACTGGGGCCCGGTCTTCACGGCGTTGTTCGCCGGAGGCGGAGTGCAGGGTGGCCAGGTGATCGGGTCCTCCGACGACCTGGGAGCCTACGCGACCAGCCAGAGATACATGCCCGAGAACTTCTCGGCGACAATCTACGAGGCCCTGGGCATCCCCCGCAACTCGCACTGGGTCGACTTCGACGGTCGTCCACACGAGATCTACCGCGGACAGCCGATGTCGGTGTTGTACAGCTAGGCCGCGACCGCGGAAGTCACTTCACCGTGACATCTGCCCGGACTCGCTTCACATCGCCGAGACCGCGAATCTCGTACACCCGCACGTGTTCGCCGAATTCGTGGCTCTGCCCGGCCAGGAAGTATCGTCCGCTCCCCCGCTGCCTGATCACGTCCAGTGACCAGAACTCGCCGATCGTCACTTCCATCGGCAACAGGTAGCCCCTCTGGCGGGCCTGGCCGCGCCGGTTGCCGACGTAGATGTTGTCGAGCAGCGAGGCCACGTAGAGCCCGTCCCGGCTCCAGATGTGGACCATCCCCGCCTCGTCACCCACGAACACCCAGTCGCCCTCGTAACGGATACAGCTTGGCTGGTGAATGCCCCCCGGCTCGGGCAGCCCCTTCGCCTTGTGGCCGACCGACCAGATCTTCCGACCGGTCTTGTCGTAACAGCTCACGTCACAGCGGATCACCCGCCGCGGCCAGTGCCCGATTCCCGGCTGACGCAGGGAATCGTCCTTGTAGAACATGTCGAAGTAACGCCGCCCCTGCTCGTCGGCCGCCACTCCCTCGAGCATCTTGTTGGCCAGCGGCTTGAAATCGGGTCCGACCACGCTGGCGGTCTTCCAGGTGTAGTGCGGCACACCCCGTTGGTCGATCTTCTGCAGCGGCAGAGCGAAGTTGCCCCAGTAGACCGTTCCGCGACGGTCCACCTCGGCGTCGTGGCTGAACCCGATGTGCGGCTCGACGGGGAACCGCCGGCCCTGGCCCACCTCCCCGAGCGGGACCTCCTCGACTTCCGCCTCGGAAGCCAACCCGTCTCCGTTCCGGTCGACCCACACCGGGAAGGCAGTCTTCGAAGACACCAGCTTCCCGTTCTTGTCGTAGAACCGCAGCCGGCTACCCACCCGCGCGACCGGAACCAGCCGGTCACCGTCAATCCGGTAGATGCGTATCGTCTTGTGGCAGGAGAACAGGTACCGGTGGCCGCCGATGGTGTGAGTGTGCTGACCGTGGATCATGAAACCCCGCACCTCGCGGGTCGGATGACTGTGCCCCAGCCACCACCACTTCCGGGGCGACCATCGGCCGGTGTCGAGATCCAGCTTGTACTCGTACAACGCGCCGATGCCGTACCCGTCCATCGCGTGAACCACCGTCGGGTCGTCACTCAACAACGACGCGTTCTCGATGTAGGCTCCGCCATAGAGAGCCCAGGCCACCGCGTGCGATCGGTCGAGTTTCAGCAGCCGGTTCAGCAGGAATTCCGAGACGTAGACCGATCCGTCGGTGGCGGCAGCCACGCCGGTCGGAGCGTAGAGCCGATCGGTGCGGATCTTGCCGGGCAACTCTCCCGGTTGCCCGTACGATCTCACCAGCCGGCCCGCCGGGGTGTACTCGAGCACCCGGCACGGTTCCCCCATGTCGGAGACCAGCAAGTGGCCATCGGCCGCCACGGCCAGCGCAAACGGTCGACGGGCCACCCGGGGAATCAGCACCCGCCACGACGTTCCCTCACGAACCACCAGGTCCCTGCCGCTGATCGCCAGCAACCGGCCGCTGCCGTCGACCGCCAGGCCGGCCGGGCGAGGCAACGGCAGAGTGGACAGTTGTTCCAGGCTCACACGATGCAGCACCCGAACCTGGTCCTGTGCCCAGCACGACACGAACACCTCGTCTCCCCGTACCGCCACTCCCCGGGTCATCGTCCCACCGAGCACGGTTCCGTCGATCATCGCTTCGCGAACTCCGGCCAGTTCCGCGCGGGGCCGGTCCGGCGCGACCGTCCCGGAGTTCTCGCCCAGGAACGCCCGCCACCCGCCGTCCGGCCGGCGGATTGTCTGACCGGTTCGGGCATCGATGCGATACAGGTGCTGACCGGCCACGAACAGCGTCTCCCCATCGATCGCACAGGCCGTGGGAGCGTCGCTGGAATCCAGCGGAGCGTGGGTCCAGAGCAGATGGCCGGCGGCGGAGTACTTCTGGGCACCGACTCCGTGTCCCCGCCCCAGCAGGTACACGTCACCTCGCCGGTCGACACTGACACCGCGGGGAGTCAGGCCGTGGACTCCGGCGACTTCATCGGGAGCCGGCCGCTGGGGCACACGACCGTTGCCGGGAGTCGCGACGTATCGAGCGTTGACCCCGGGAGCCTGGAGCATCCGCAACTGGTACCGGCCCGGCGGCACCCGTTTTCCGGCATCGTTACCGGTATCCCAGGTGATTTCGGCCTTCCCGGCTTTCAACGGCTTCGCCTCCCACAACGTACGGACCAGTCGTCCCGTGGCGTCGTAGACGACCGCACTGGTCGGGGCCGCTGTGGGCAGGTCGACGACCGTCTTGACCCAGAACTTGCGGGGGATCATCGGCCGGGGAGTGGGCGGTTTCGGCCTGACGGGCTTCACCAGGGCCATCACGTCTCCACCGGCAGCCGCCACGTCGGTCTCGTAACGGTCCCACGCCGTGTCGTGATCCCAGGCGGTGCCGAACAACTGCACCCGCGCAACGTACCCGGCCAGGTGCGCATAGTTGGCCAACTGGGCGCCGATCGCCAGCCGGTTGACCGGTGACCCGAAATCGGCCCGAACCTGGTATCCCTCCGGGCCACCCCGGTCGTTCTGCACGCCGTCGATGAACGTCCATCCTCGCCCGTCCTTCCATGTCAGCACGGCCTGGGTCCAGTGATCGGGCCGGACCAACCGTGGCGTGCGGTTGCCTCCGATCGGGCCAACCACGTCCAGTCCGCCGCCGTTGTGCATAATGCTCAGGCTCTGCGACTGATCACCCAGCTTGTAGTCCTGCCTGAGAGCGATCGTGGACCCGTTGTGCACGGGGCTGCCGGTCCTCAACCAGACCACCAGCGTCCCCTCCTTCTTCGGCCACTTCAGCGTCTCCGGGACAAGCGTCAGCAGTTCGGACGCCCGACCGGCCGGGCCGGTGGCGGTGGGAATGTAACTGCTGGGCGCCTCACAGCCGTTCAGGGGCCGACGCTCGAGTTGGATCGCATCGACCAGCACCGTGCCGTTGACCTGGACTCCACAGGACCACTCCTGGTTCTCGAATTGCGGGGTCACGTGCCCACCGATTCTCCACCACGGGCCCACGCGGACAGGGTCCTGGAACCGCACCCGCGACGGGATCTCGTTCTTCGCGCCCCGCTTGCGGACGGCAAAGACCCGGACCGTACCGTCCCCGGGTGGCTTGCCATCGGGCAGACGGACGTAGAGGGTCAGAAAGTGGCCACGGAAATCGGGGGCCGCGTAGCTGGGCAGCTTGATCGGAGCGTGCAGCCACTGGCCCTCCCCGCTGAGCTCCAGGCAAGCCTTGCCGTGAATCCCGCCGGCCCGCGGCGTCACCTTCAGCTTCCCGAGACTCGCCCATCTCGACGCAAGAGCTTGCGCGGGAGCCTCGAACGACGAATGCGCCAGGAGATTCGTCGCGCCACTTTCGGAGAGGTAACCCACCAGCGACATGCCGCCGGCATCGGTCTTTCGCTGAAACCGCGGTGTGTTGGCACCGACCCCGTGAATCCGGCCATCGGGTCCGATCATCGTCGCCAGGCTCGGACGCTGGAACGCCGAACCGGGCGGCAGCAACCTGGCCGACTCGAACCTCAGGTCCACCAGCGGCTTGGCAGGCTCGGCCGCCTGTCCCGCCACCACGCACGCCACCACGCACGCCACCAGCCCTCCACTGAACCTGCCGAACAAGTTGTGCATTGCCTGATGTCCTCTCGGGAACGCGATCCGACAGAAGAGAGTCCGACCACCCTGCCGGTAGGCGGCTGTGTTGTCTTCCGTGGCCCTGCGATTATTCTACGGTTCCCTTGTACGACGAACTAACTGTACGACGAACTAACGAGGCGAATGATGAACGATGCATCGGTCGAGCCGCTGGCTGAAGTGGCGGAACGCACCTGGGGACTGCTCGAACAACCCAGCACGGCCACCCTGGCCACGGTACTGGCCAAACACGGTCTGTGGAATGTCTTCGTCACCGGTTCGCGACCGCTATCACCGGGCCGCCGGATGGTCGGCCAGGCCTACACCCTGCGGTACCTGCCGGCCCGCGAAGACCTGGACCACAACCTGGTCTTTGACAACTCGAAGGACCCGCAGCGGCTGGCGATCGAATCGGTCGGACCCCGCGACGTGCTGGTGATTGACGCCCGGGGTGACCAGCGGGCCGGGACGATGGGCAACATCCTGGCCACGCGAATGGTGGCACGCGGAGCGGCGGGAATCGTCACCGACGGCTGTTACCGGGACTCACCGGCGATCGCCGAAATGGACATCCCGGCCTACGCCGGCTCGCCCCACGCGGCCACCAACAAGACGATCCACCATCCGGTCGACTGCCAGTTGCCGGTGGCCTGCGGAGGCGTCGCGGTGTTCCCAGGCGACATTCTGGTCGGCGACGACGAGGGCGTGGTCGTGATCCCGCGTCACCTGGCCGACGAGGTGGCACTGGCCGCCGCCTGCCAGGAGCACAAGGAGGACTTCATCCTCTCGAAAATCCAGGGTGGCGCCCCGCTGTCGGGCACCTACCCCGCCAACGAATCGACTGACGCCGAATACGAGGCGTACTGTCGTGACAACCCGCTGCCCGGCGAGTGACCTCGGCGACGCCTACCGCGGCTGACGACGACGGGCCGTCCTGCTGAGGACCTGGTCGCTCGGCAGCGAACCTCGACCGTAGAGATGGAACTCCAGAAACTCGCGGACCCGTGCCTCGACGGCCCGTCCCCGGACTCCGTGACCACCCCCCTTGACGGTCACCAGCGCCACCGGCACGGCGGCCTTCTTCAGTGCAGCCTGCAGCAGCTGCGACTGCGGAAAAATCACGACATCGTCGCGGTCCCCGTGGACAATCAGGAACGGGGCATCCCGGGAATCGACATACGTCAACGGCGACGCGTGGCGACAACGATCGGCGTGCTGCTGGATGGCCCCTCCCACCAACAGGCTTTCCGGGGACCTTGCCGCATTGTGATCGATTTTTCCGGGTTGGTCGTTCATCTTCAGGAAGTCCGTCGGGCCGAAGAAATCCACGACCGCCGCGACGCGACTGTCGAATTTCTCGTGTGGTCCCAGGCGGCCCTGCAGGTCCACGACACCGCCACTGACCCCCAGCATCGAAACCAGGTGGCCGCCGGCCGAGGACCCGAAGACGGCGATGCGATCCGGATCGAAACGGTATTTTTTCGCGTGCGCCTTCAGCCAGCGGACGGCCGCCTTGCAGTCATGGATCTGCGCCGGCCAACTGGCTTCTCCCGTCAGGCGGTAACCGATCGAGACACCGACATAACGCCCGCTAGCCACCAGGCCCGAGACACGCGGCAGACCGCTCGACTTGTCACCCCCCCGCCAGCCGCCCCCGTGAACATAGGCGACCACCGGCAACGGCTTCCGGCCAACGGGGTTCTCCGGAAGCAGCAGGTCCAGGCGATGGCGAGGGTTGCGGTCACCCACGTAATCCTGGTCGGCCACCAGGCGGACGCCCGCGGGCAACTTCGCGGGCCGCTTCCGCGCCCCACCTCGCAGAAACGCCGCGTGTTCCTTCAACGAGATGAACCCGTTGCGGTCCCGGTCGACTCGCGAGAAATTCCGCCGCGCCGCCGCGGGCAGCTCCTGGCGCGTGAGCCTGCCGTCGTTGTTCCGATCCCATTTCCTGAACAGCTCCGCTGCGCGGTCCTCCGCGACCGCGGTCCCCTGCAGTCCCAGGATCACCAGCAGCAGACAGCCGGAGCGTAGCAGCGTTCTCATTCTGAATCTCCGCGTCGTGGCTGCACGCCCCACAGATGACGTACGAAGTAATCCTGTCGGCGACGGACCCCGTAGGAGCCTCCGATTCCGTGGCCACCTCCGGGAATCAGCAGAAAATCAAAGTCCTTGTCTGCCTTTATTAGGGCATTGACCACCTGCATCGTCGAGGCCGGATCGACGTTGCGGTCGAGTTCTCCGACAATCAGCAACAACTGGCCGGAGAGCCGATGGGCCTGGGTGACGTTGGACTGTTCGGCGTAATGCGGCCCGATCGGCCACCCCATCCACAGCTCGTTCCACCAGATCTTGTCCATCCGGTTGTCATGGCAACCGCAGACCGACACGGCCACCTTGTAGAAATCGCCGTGTACGAGCATGCCCCGCAGCGAACTCTGGCCACCGGCCGATCCCCCGAAAATGCCCACCCGGGACAGGTCCATCCAGGGACGCGTCTTCGCCGCCGCACGCATCCAGAGAATCCGATCGGGAAATCCCGAGTCGCCCAGGTTCTTGTGGCAGACATCGTGGAAGGCCTTCGAGCGGTTGGAGGTCCCCATTCCATCAATCTGAACCACGATGAACCCCAGTTCGGCCAGCACCTGCGTGTCGAATGAGCTCCTGAACGACTTGGGGACAAACGACCCATGTGGCCCGGCATAGATCTTCTCGATCACCGGGTACTTCACCTCGTCATCGAAATTGGACGGGCGATAGATCACACCCCAGATCCCGGTTCGCCCGTCACGGCCCGCCGCCCTGAACCGCTCGGGCTGCTGCCAACCGGCCTCCTCCAGCGCCGAGATATCGGATCGCTCCAGGCGACAAACCCGGCGGCCTGTTGTCGCGCTGCGGAGTTCGGTGACCGGCGGCCGGTCCACTCGTGACCAGCTGTCCACCAGGTAGTCGGCACCCGGCGAGTAGCGGACCTGGTGCGTACCATCACCGCTGGTCAGGCGGACCAGGTTGCTGCCGTCAAAATCGATCCGGCAGAAATGGATGTGGTAGGGGTCCTCCCCCTCGACCAGTCCGCTGGCCCGGAACCACAATTGCCGGGCCTTCACGTCGATCCTCTCGATTCCACGAACGACCCAATGGCCTCGCGTGACCTGGTTCTTCACCTTGCCGGAACGGGCATCGTAGAGGTAGAGGTGGTTCCATCCGTCCCGCTCGGACATCCACAGCAGTTCGTTGGTGTCATCGAGATAAAACAGGAACTGCTTGTAGGCGTAGTCGAGAAACGTCTTGCTGGTTTCTTCGATCACCGCGCGGGCGACACCGCTGCGGGCATTCACCTCGATCAACCGCAGCACCTGGTGACCTCGCTGGTTGTAACGAAAAGTGAACCGGTCACCGGCCTTGTTCCAGCGGAGCTCACGGACTCGCCAGGGATTGGAAAACAGCTTGTCCGAAACGGGGATCTCGCGACCCGAGGAGACATCGAAAAGATGCGGCCGGGTCAGGGGGATCTCGTCACCGGGCTTGAGATATTGGTGCGAGTGCAATTTCGGCTGCAGCCGCTTTTCGGGTGAGGATTCAACCATGTGCACCGTGTGCTCCGCTCCCCGCCGGGTCCTGTACGCCACCAGCCGCTTCGAATCCGGCGCCCAGAACACGTTGTCCGACCAGGACCGCTTCTGGTCACCGCCGTGCGAAAGACGCAGCTCGGATCCCGTTTCCCGGTTCCGCAGGTGAAGATCGTGCTCCTTGACAAAGACCTCCCACGCACCGTCGGGCGACCGTCGGTTTTTCGGAGATTCGAACCCGGGACGCTTCCAGTCGTCCGGCTGTCTGTCCGAACCGGTGTCAAAGTCCTTCGGTTCCTCGGCTTCCTGCAACTTGCAGTCGTCCCGTTCACACAGCCAGCCCTTGCCCGCGGCGCGGAACCAGCAGTGCTTCCGATCGGCCGAAAATCTCAGGCCTTCCAGCGGCAACTTCTCGGGATCGAACTCCTTTCCCGTCGCCTCGGTGAGCGCCTCGGCCAGGTCCTCGTGGTCGAAAGCCGCCCGCCGCTTTCGTCGTCGGATGTCCACCAGGACGAATTCCCGTTTCCCACCGCCCAGGTCGACCTGGTACCAGCCGCCCCGATCGTCGGCAAACCACCTCAGCCGGATCCGATCCCGGAACACCTTGCCCGAAAACCGCTTCCGCAGTTCGGCTGACCGCCGGTAGTCCGCCCGCGTTCCCTGGGCCTGGAGATTCGATACGGCAACTGCCACGGAGAGCAGGCCGAGAGAAAGGAACTTGAGCGTGCGCATCACGAAGTGCCTCGATCAGGTTGACGGCCACAGAAGCCGGGCCGAATATTGTGGCTGGGAAACAACAGGTTCCTCAAGTGAGACGTCTGAAGAGACCCCGGACACCAAGCCATCTGACGAGAGACAGTCGATGACCGCACCTGGAACTGTCGAGATGGCGAGGACATTGGGTCTGCTGTGGTCCTACCTGCTCGTGGTCACTGGCCCCGTCCTGGCCGCCCCTGCCCCT
>DLVV01000145.1:13654-28343 GCA_003445035.1 Planctomycetaceae bacterium
CTGCCCCTCGGCCAAACGTGATCCTGGTGATGGCCGACGACCAGGGTTGGGGCGACACCGGATACAACGGCCATCCACATCTGAAAACGCCTCACCTGGACCGGATGGCGGCCGATGGCCTGGTGTTCCGTCGCTGGTACGCGGGGGCCCCGGTCTGCAGCCCCACCCGGGGCAGTTGCCTGACCGGCCGACATCCTTACCGGTACGGGATCGTGACAGCCAATCGAGGACACCTGCCCCGACGGGAACGGACACTGGCCGAGTTGCTGAGATATCGGGGTTACCGCACCGGGCACTTCGGCAAATGGCATGTCGGCACATTGACGACCGAGATCCAGGACTCCAATCGCGGAGGTCCTCGAGGCAAGAAGCACTTTTCTCCTCCCTGGAAAAACGGATTCCAGGTCTGTTTCTCAACCGAGGCGAAGGTGCCAACGTGGGACCCCCTGCTGAAACCCAAGACGGCACGGGGCCGACGCTGGTGGAACCCGGCCCGGGATCCCGAAGACGCGGTGCCATACGGAACGCGGTACTGGAACCACCTGGGCAAATCGATCACCGAGAACACTCGTGGTGACGATTCGCGAGTGATCATGGACCGGGCCGTGCCCTTCATCGAAGCCGCCGCCCGCGACAAGTCTCCCTTCCTGGCGGTGATCTGGTTCCATGCCCCGCACCTTCCGGTTGTGGCCGGTCCGAAACACACGGCCCTGTACGCCGACCACCCGGATTACCACCGACATTACTACGGCTGCATCACGGCGCTGGACGAACAGGTCGGCCGACTGCGGGCCACCCTGAAAAAGCTCGGCATCGCCAGGAACACGATGCTGTGGTACAGCGCCGACAACGGGCCCGAAGGCAACGACAAGGCTCCGGGAAGAACCGGGGGGCTCCGCGGTCGCAAGCGGAGTCTCTACGAGGGTGGCATCCGCGTGCCGGGGATCGTGACCTGGCCGGCGGTGGTCCAGGCCGGCCAGACAACCGACAGCCCCGGAGTGACCTCCGACTACCTGCCGACCATTCTCGACGTCCTCGGCGTCCTGCCACCCCGGAAGTTCACTCCCGACGGCATCAGCCTGCTCCCGGTGCTCAAGGGCCAGCGGAACCGAAAGCGACCACAACCGATTCTCTTCGAATCGGCCGGCCAGACCGCCGCGATCGACAACCGTTTCAAGCTGGTCCATCGCTCGGGCGGCGGCAAGAAGAACAAGACCGCCGGGAAGGCCACGACCGAGTTGTTCGACCTGCTGGCTGATCCCCACGAGACCACCAACGTGGCGGCCGATCATCCCCGGGTGCTCGAAGAACTCTCCGCCAAAATCCAGGCCTGGCAGGCCTCGTGCCGGGCCAGTGCGGCCAGGAACGCCGCCCGCTGAGCGTCGGTCGGGTATAATCCTGACCTCCGATTCTCCCCGTCCCGTTCAAACCACTGACTTCCCGGGCCCTCCCATGATACTTCGTTCGCTGCTGCTGTTGTCTTTCGCCACCACCAGCCTGTTCGCTGCCGAGCCCGAATGGAACCAGTTCCGCGGAGGCCGTGGTGACGGTACGTCGAAGGCGGAGGGGATCCCGACCGCCTGGAGCGAAACGAAGAACGTCCGCTGGAAGACCGAGATCTGGGGCAAGGGCTGGTCATCACCGGTGACCTGGAAAGACCGCATCTGGTTGACGACCGCCACCGAGGACGGGCACCGCCTGGCGGTGATGTGCCTGGACCGCAAGACCGGCAAGATCCTTCACGACAAGACGATCTTCGAGCACGAGAAGCCGCAGTACTGCCACCCGTTCAACAGTTACGCTTCACCCACCCCGTGGATCGAGGACGGCCGGCTGTATATCACCTTCGGCGCCCTGGGCACCGCCTGCCTGGACTCCGAAACCTTGAGGGTGATCTGGAAACGCGAGGACCTGGTGTGCAACCACTGGCGAGGCCCCGGCTCGAGCGTCTCGATCTACGGCAACCTGCTGTTCCTGCCATTCGACGGCCACGACCACCAGTTCGTGATGGCCTTCGACAAGCGGAACGGGAAGACCGTCTGGCGCAAGGATCGCAATGTCGACTACAAGTCGGACAACGGCGACATCAAGAAGGCCTACGGAACGGCGAGAGTGATCACCTTCAAGGGCCGCACCCAGGTGATCGTGCCCGGCGCGATGGCGACGATGGCCTACGAACCCAACAGCGGCAAGGAACTGTGGCGGGTGATCCACGGCGGGATGAACGCCTGCATCCCGCCGCTGTTCAGCGACGGGAAACTCTACATCACCACCAGTTCCCCATCCAAGCTGCTGGCCGTCCGACCCGACGGCGTCGGTGATGTCACCAAGACCCATGTCGAGTGGACCGCGAGAACGGGCGTGCCGGCGAGACCGTCACAACTGCTCGTCGGAGACTCGATGTTCATGGTCGACAATAGCGGCGTCGCCTCCTGCATCGACACCGCCACCGGAAAAGCCCGCTGGACCAAGCGGATCGCCGGCAAGTTCACCGCTTCGCCCGTCCTGGTCGGTGACCGCATCTACTGTTTCCAGCGAGAAATGGGCAAGGCGCACGTTTTTGCCGCTGACCCCGCAAAATACCGCGAACTGGCCACAAACACCCTGGATGCCGGCTGTATGGCCTCACCGGCCGTTACCAACGGACTTTTGATCCTGCGGACCAAGACACATCTCTACGGAATCGGAGAGTGAGCGATCTATTGGCTTTTCCCTTCAAACCCGGCGCTGTCTCGGATCGATAAATCCTGATAGGATGGGGATGGTTTCCACGACAGTTTTGAAGTGAGACGCCGATGCTGAACGTCTACGACGGACATCGCCGTTACGGTCGCCGCGACTTCCTGAAGATCGGTAGCCTGGGCCTGGGTGGCCTGACGCTGGCCGACCTGATCGCCGGTCGTGAAGCCACGGCTGCCAGTGGGAAGGCTGTTCGCGACAAGGCTGTCGTCTTCCTGTTCATGCACGGTGGGCCCTCTCAGGTCGAGACGTTCGACCCGAAGATGACGGCGCCTTCGGGCATCCGCAGTGCCACCGGTGAGATCAAGACAGCGATTCCCGGAGTGACCTACGGGTCCACCTTCGAGAAACTGGCGGCACTGGCTGACCAGACCAGCATCGTCCGTTCGTTCGTCACTGGTGACGGCCGCCACGACATCAAGCCGATCGTCGGCAAGAGCACTTTCGGCGGCAACCTCGGCTCGATCTACTCGCGGATCGTCGGCCAGAATCGCTCCGACAACGGCATGCCGACCAACGTGCTGCTGCTGCCCAGGGCGGTCGATGACAAGGCCATGCCGGGAGTGACCTCGTTCGGCAAGTTCGACTCGACCGGCACCATCGGCTCGGCTTTCCAGCCCTTCACGCCCAGCGGTGGAGGTGACCTCAAAGCGGACATGAAGCTGACGCTGCCGATGAACCGCCTGACCGACCGTCGCGGACTTCTGACCCGACTCGACAGGCTCAAGAGATCCTTCGACGGCAACGGTCGCCGCGAGGGACTCGACCGGATCCGTGAACAGGCCTTCAGCACGATTCTCGGCGGAGTCGCTGATGCGTTTGACCTGACCAAGGAAGACCCCAGGACCATCGCTCGTTACGACACCAGCGCGGTGTCCCCCGAAGCCGCCACCGACCCGAGATGGAACAACCGCAAGAACTACCGCGACAACGGCAACACGCTGGGCAAGCTGATGCTGCTGGCCCGGAGACTGGTCGAGCGCGGCTGCGGGTTCATCACCGTGACAACCAACTTCGTGTGGGACATGCACGCCGACGTGAACAACGCCGACATGGTCACCGGCATGAACTACATGGGCCGACCGTTCGACCGCGCCGTCTCGGCCTTCATCGAAGACATCCGCGATCGTGGCCTGGAAGACAAGGTCCTGCTGGTCTGTTGCGGCGAGATGGGCCGCACTCCGAAGATCAACAAGAAGGGTGGCCGCGACCACTGGGGCAACATCGCCCCGTTGCTGCTCTCCGGTGGTGGACTCGAAATGGGACAGGTGATCGGGCAGTCGACCCGCAACGTCGGCGAACCTCTGACCACCCCCTACCGCATCAACAACCTCGTCGGCACCGTCTTCAACACGCTCTTCGATATCGGCGAGTTGCGTCTCAACCAGGGCGTTCCCCGCGACATCGCCCGCGCCATGGAAAACTACCAGCCGATTCCGGGGCTGTTGTAGGGCGAAGGGGCTAGGCGAGCAACGCGTCGATCACGTGTGCCTCGTCGACGCCGGTCAGCCGCTGATCCAGTCCCTGGAACGGGTAGGTCAGCCGCGTGTGATCCAGCCCCAGGCAGTGCAGGATCGTGGCGTTGAGATCGTTCACGTGAACCGGATTCTCGACCACGTTGTAGCAAAAGTCATCCGTACGGCCGTATTCGATCCCACCACGGATTCCACCGCCGGCCATCCACAGGCTGTAACATCGCCCATGGTGGTCGCGGCCGTAGTTGCCCGGTGAGACCTTGCCCTGGGCGTAAACGGTCCGCCCGAATTCGCCGCCCCAGATCACCAGCGTGTCTTCAAGCATCCCGCGGCGTTTAAGATCCTTGACCAGAGCCGCCGCCGGCTGATCGGTGTCACGTCCCTGCCCGCGCAACGCCTTGGGCAGGCCGCCATGCTGGTCCCAGCCACGGTGGAACAACTGGATGAACCGCACCCCCCTCTCGGCCAGTCGCCGGGCCAACAGGCAGTTGGCGGCGAACGTCCCCGGGGTCCTCACTGCCGATCCGTACCCGTCCAACGTCGACTCGGTCTCGTCGGACACGTCGACCAGGTCGGGAACCGAAGCCTGCATGCGAAAGGCCATCTCGTACTGTGTGATCCGTGTCTCGATCTCGGGATCCCCCACCTGCCGCTGCTTCAGGCGGTTCAATCTGGCCAGCCCATCCAGCATCGCGCGGCGACCGGGCCGGTCGATCCCCGGGGGATCGGCCAGGAACAGCACCGGGTCACGGCCCCTGCGGAACCGCACCCCCTGGTGATCCGACGGCAGGAACCCGCTGCTCCACAATCGCGAGAACAACGGCTGACCACCGGGTCGCCCGGTTCCCTGGGAAATCAGGACCACGTAGGACGGCAACTCGCGACTCTCGCTGCCCAGCCCGTAACTCAGCCAGCTCCCCATGCTCGGCTTGCCCAGCTGCTGGGTGCCGGTGTTCATCATCGTGATCGCCGGGTCGTGGTTGATCGCCTCGGTGTGCATCGACTTGACGACGCAGATCTCATCGGCGATCGAACCGATGTGCGGCAACACCTCGCTGAGATGCCGGCCACATTCCCCGTACGGCTTGAAGGTCAACGAGCTGCTGACACAGGGGAACTTGCTCTGCTTGTGGGTCATCTCGGTCAACCGCTGTCCCTTGCGGATGGAGTCGGGCAGTTCCTTGCCGTGGTGCCGGGCCAGTTGTGGCTTGTGATCGAAGAGGTCGATGTGAGAGGGACCACCCGACTGGAACAGGTAGATGACCCGCCGGGCACGTGGAGCGAAGTGCGGACCGGGCACGGAAAACCCCGTCCCGTCGGTCGACGACGACTCGGCCCGGCCCAGGCTCGCCAGGGCCGCCGTCGCCAGGCCCCCCGCCGCCCGGCCGAACAGGGTACGACGATTGACGGCCATCACCGGGATTTGCGGCAATCCACTCATGTTGATTACTCCCTGGTGATCGCTTCGTCGGTGTTGAGCAATACACTGGCCAGGGCCGTCCAGGCCGCCTGTTCGACCACGTCAACCCGCTGGTCGAGCGGAGACTGGCCGACCGACAACAGCTTCCCGGCGTCGCCGGGCCGGCCACGAAAACGGATTCGCTGATCGGCGATCAACTGGACCATTGTCTCGAGTTCCTCCGGCCCCGGCTGCCTGGCGGTCACGGCGGTGAACATCCACTCGACACGGGCCGCATCGTCGACGGCATCTCTCAACATCGTCCGCACCGCCAGGCTGCGGGCCGCCTCGACGAATGTCGGATCGTTCATCAGCACCAGAGCCATCAACGGCGTGTTGGTTCGCTGCCGTCGCGTGATGCAGGTCTCGCGCGTCGGCGCGTCCAGTGCGAACAGGTTCGGCGGCGGGACCGACCGTTTCCAGTAGGTGTAGAGACTGCGACGGTAGAGCGCGCCGCCACTGTCCTGCACGTACGGACGATTGGACGTTTCCTTCCAGAGACCGGCCGGCTGGTATGGCTTGACGCTGGGACCGCCGATCCGTTCGACCAGCAGCCCCCCGGCCGCGAGCGCCCCGTCGCGGATCAGTTCGGCCGGCAGCCGGAACCTGGACGCGCGGGCCAACAGGCGATTGTGAGGATCCTGCAGCCACTGGCGACGGGTCATCCTCGAGGACTGGCGGTAGGTGGAGGACGTGACGATCAGCCGCAGCAACGCCTTGGTGTCCCAGCCACTGCGGACATATTCGCGAGCCAGCCAGTCGAGCAGTTTCGGATGGCTGGGCTGCTCGCCCTGGGTACCGAAGTCCTCGCTCGATTCCACCAGCCCCCGGCCGAAGGCCACCTGCCACAGGCGATTGACCGCCACGCGGGATGTCAGTGGGTGATCATCGTCGACCAGCCAGCGTGCCAGGCCCAGTCGATTGGCCGGCGCGCCCTCGGGAAGCGGCGGCAGCACCCCGGGAACGCCCGGCTCGACCGCATCACCGTGCTGGTCGTACTGACCCCGCACCAGCACGAACGACTGCCGGGGAGCCTTCAGGTCCTGCATCACCATCACCGTCGGACGGTTCTTGCTGTAGACAGCCAGTTCGCTGCGACGGCGTGCGAGCCGATCGACCAGGGACCGGTACCGGGAGTCGTGCAGCTCGAGGTATCCCCGAGCCAGGTCCGTCCTTTGAGCGGGTGTCCGCTTCTTTGGTGCGATCGCCAGGATCTCCGAGAGACCGTTGCCTCCAGCCAGGGCTTTCACCTCCACGGCCGAGAGAGCCCGGGAGTAAATCCGCACGTCATCAACGGCACCGTTCAAAATCCCGCTGGGATTCCGACGCCCCAGGTGCAGCGGCTTGTCCGTCCTGATCGTCCCGGACAACGTATCACGCGTCGAACTGACCTCCTGCTTCTGCCCGTTGAAGTACAGCGAGATGCCGTCGACACGACTCGAGCCGTCGTAGGAGACGAACACGTGCGTCCACTTGTCGGCGGGCAGCTTGCCGGTCGACTTGACGTACATCGCATTGTCCGGCCACGAGTGAATCATGTGGATCTCGACGTGGCCGCCCGACAGGTACGCGTCCCAGCCGCGGTAGTCCGCCGAGTCGTCCATCCGCGAGACGATCGCCCCGGTACTGGCACCCCGCACCCAGCCGCCATAGGAAAACGAGTCGGTGCGGTCGAACCCGGCAGTGTCTCCCAGCGAGGCGTAGGTCTTGCCGCCCAGCTGCAGGCCGCCACCCAGTTTGCCCGAGATCCATTGTGCCGGCCCCACCAGGGACGCCTTCAGTGATCCTCCCCCGGAAATCTCCTGTCCGGCTGCCTCGTCCAGTCGACAATGCACCGCCAGGCCGTCGGTCGGAACCGCCACCGCTCTCTTCGACCGTTTGGGGAGTGACTTCTCCCACCGCGCCACCAGTGGACCGGCCTCGGCCACCCGCGCGAGCCGCTGTCGTTCGAGATCCTTGATCGCCGTCGCCAGTTTCTGCTCCACGCTCTTCTGGTCCAGTGGCACGACCTGGATCAGCGGATCGACATTGCCCGCCCTGTTCTCGACTCCCTTGTCGGTGACCGAATTGAAGTACGCGAAGAAGCGATAGAAGTCCTGCTGGGAGAACGGATCGTACTTGTGGTCGTGACACTGCGCGCACGCGAGGGTGAGCCCCATCCAGGCCGTGGCCGTGGTGCGAACACGATCGAGAACATACTCGACCCTGTACTCCTCGGAGATCCCCGATGCGGTCACACCGTGATTGCGGTTGAACCCGGTGGCGGTGATCTGCTGCTGGGTCGGATTCGGCAACAGGTCACCGGCCAACTGCTCGATCGTGAACCGGTCAAACGGCATGTTGTCGTTCAGCGACCGGATCACCCAGTCGCGCCACGGCCACATGTCACGGTGGTAGTCCTCGTGGTACCCGTGCGTGTCGGCGTACCGCGACACGTCCAGCCACTCGATCGCCATCCGTTCACCGAATCGCGGGGAAGCCAGCAGCCTGTCAACCAGTCGGCCGTAAGCTCCCGGACGACGATCAGCCAGGTACGCCTCGACCTCCTCCACGCTCGGGGGCAAGCCGAGCAAATCGAGCGACAGGCGTCGGATCAGTGTCCGCCGCCCGGCCTCGGCCGACGGCTTCCACCCCTCCCGATCCAATCTCGCCAACACGAAACGGTCAATGGCCCCGCGGGACCACGAGGTGTCACGGACCTCCGGCGGCCGGCTGGCACGCGGTGGCACGAACGACCAGTGCCGCTCGAACTCCACCTTCTCGTCCGCCCGGCCGAGACCACTGTGCAACAGCACCAGTGCAGCCAACCAGACCAGTGACAGGCAACGCATCGACACGATTCGTGTTCCTCGACCGAGAATCTAGTGCTGGAACAGGAATTCCTTGCTGTTGAGGATCGCCCACTGGATGTCCTCGTGGGCTTCCTCCCGGTTCTTCGGCCGCTGGGCCACATGAGCCAGTGCCGTCTTCATCTCCTGGTCAGTCGGCAGCCGGTTGTAGGCGGCCAGGATAAGATCCTCGACGATCCGGGTGTCCGACCATCCCTTGGCGATCTGCAATCGGAAACGGTTCTTGGCGTGAGCCACCTTTCCGTTGACCAGGCCGCCGTTGGCCAGGACCAGGAACTGGGTCAGGTTCGACCCGGAATCACGTTCGCAGTCGCAGGACGTCTCTCGCTTCGGCTTGCCGAAGACCCGCAGGAAGACCGGGGTGCCTTCGGGAGACGGCAACTGGGTGGCCCGGGTACCCGGCGGCAGGCCGCCGTAGGTTTCCGGGACACCGGTCACCTGGCAAATCGCATCCAGGATCTGTTCGGCCGTCATCCGCCGGACCATGGCGTGAGAGAACGAGTCGGTATCGCGACGATTCTCTCCGGTGGCCAGAGAATCCCGCTGGTAGGTGCGGCTGGCCAGGATCAACCTCAGGACGTGTCGGCGATCGAATCCCGACCTGCGAAATTCGGCTTCCAGCCAGTTGAGCAATTCGGGATTGGCCGGGGGATTCGAGGCCCGGAAATCGTCGGCCGGTTCGATGATGCCGCGTCCCCAGACCCAGGCCCACAACCGATTGACCTCGACCCGGGCAAACAGCGGGTTGTCCTCACCGACCAGCCAGCGGGCCAACACCACCCGTCGATCGGCCTCGCCGTCCTTGATCGGAGCCGGGCCGGTCATCGGCAACCAGGGCACCGCGGGTTGACCGCTGTTGGGATCGTTCAACTCGCCCTGCCGGGCCACCCACACGACCAGGTTGCCGCTCTTGTCCGGCTTGGTCCGTTGGATCCGGTTGAAGAACGCGGCGATCCCGTAGTAATTCGCCTGAGTCCACCGCTCGTAGGGGTGGTTGTGACACTTCGCGCACTGGATCCGAATCCCCAGGAAGTGCCTCGCGGTCGTCTCGGTGGCGTCGCTGGTGTCGGCGGCGGCGCGGAAGTAGTTCGCCGCCGGATTGCCGAACGTGTCGCCCTGCGACGTCAGCAGGTCGGTGACGAACTGATCGTAAGGTCGATTGTCCTGGATCGAAGCGACCAGCCAGCGGTGAAACTTGTCGACACCGCGGCTTCCCAGTTGTCCGCGAGTCACCCGGAACATGTCGGCCCACTTGCTGGCCCAGAACAGGGCGTGCTCATCACTGACCAGCAACCGCTCGATCAAGCGGCCCCGCTTGCCGGGCCGCTTGTCGGACAGGAACGCCCGGGTGGATTCGACCGTCGGCAACAACCCGGTGAGATCCAGCGAGACACGACGCAGGAACTGGCCGTCGGAACTGGCCGGAGACGGTGGAACCTGGAGCACCTGCAAGCGACCGTGCACCAGCTGGTCCACCTTGTTGGCCGACACGGGATTTGGCCAGACAAAACCGGGCCGATTCTCGATCAGCGTCACGCGGGCAGCCTGCATCTTGTCAAGAAACCGGACCAGGATCCCGGTCTGGCCGGTCCCGCCGCCGGTCACCAGGCCACGACGATCGACCGTGGCCAGGCCCGCGTTGGAACTGCTGTAGACGGCCAGGTGGGTGATGTCACGTGAACTGCCGTCGGAGAAATGGGCCACCACCCGCAATTGCTGCGACGTGGCCGGCGACTTCACGACACGGTCACGAGGGAACACCTCGGTGCGAACACATCGTGCGGCTCCGTCGGGGTCCGGTCGGCAACCCTCGCCGATCCAGCCGTGAATCAACCCGTAGGCGGGATCGTCGGCCTGCAACTGCTGTCCGCCACCGTGTGCGACCTGCATCGTGGGTTTCCGCAACAGCAGGCTCTCGGAAGGATCCAGCGGATTGGTCCGACGGGCGAACTGTTCGCGAATCAGTGTCTGCACGTCCAGCGGAGGATTGAATCCCCGCAGCGAGAGCCGAAACCCGCCCTTGCCACTGGGTGCTCCATGGCATCCGCCGGAATTGCAGCCCTGTTTCGACAGGGCCGCAAGCAGTCCGGTCTCGAATCTTACCACCCGTGACTTCTCGAACCCGGCCACCTGCACGGGAATCCGCCGGGAATGTTCACCGACATCAATTCTCAGGCTGGTCCGACCATTTCCAAGGGCGTTGATGCGGCTGCCGGAGGCCGAGACAACATCGGGCGTCTCGACAGTGAATCTCGAAAGGCCGGTCAGATCGGCAACCGATCCGTCGGCTCGAACTCCCGTCACGACCACCTGCACCCGGTCGTACCTGTCTTGCAACTGGACCTCGGCCGGCTGCACATCCAGTTTCTCGAACGGGCCCAGCGCCTTGATCTGCCGGGACGTCTTCTCGGCAGAAGCCGCACCAACCGGCCCGGCTGCGATCACCGCAACCACCAGTGTCACCACGCAGAACATCTTTGACCGGGAATTCACCATGTTCATTTGCCCACGCTGAGAAACAACGTGCCATCCAGTTCCTGCGGCACAAACGTCATACCTCCCAGGCCGCTCCGCAGGGCATTCAGCACACTCACCGAAGCCCGAATCGATTTGACGGGAGCCTTTTTCCTGGGCGCCTGCCGGGCGATGCGAATGGTCGTCAGGTGAGAGAACACACCGTTCTTCTCGAGACGCAGAACGCTCTTGCCCTGGGGGAACTTCACCAGTCCCTCGTTGAACCATTGCGCCGTTTTCGGATCCCAGCTTCCAGTGGTCTTGCTCATGATGCCACTGTTGACGGTCTGTCCGTTGAGCTTCATCGCAGCCACGCGGGCCGTCATCGCGGCATACTTCAGCAGCACCAGGTACTCGCCCGCCTCGGGCAATTCGACATCGTATTCGGCGTAATTCAACCCGCCCTTCTTGTCACTGATGAATCCCTCGTACTTGCCCAGGTCCCCCCGGTTGTATTCGAGCGACGATCGTTCGACCACGGCCACTCCTTCAGCCGGGGGCTCGAGCAACCCCTCTCCGATGATCTTCAAGCCGATCAAATCGCCGGACTTCCGTCCCCCGGGGAGCGTGATCGTCATCGTGGTTTCGTTCTTCCCGGACGGGATCGCCTGTCCAGCCAGCTCGACATCGGGTCCCAGGCCTTCGACACCCAGCCTGATCGCCCCCTTGAAGTCCCGTCTCGTGGCGGTCACTTTCAGAGTCACCTTGCCGCCCGGCTTCGCGTGCAGTCGCTCGCTGGCAGCTGACAAACTGAACCCGCGTTCGGCGAACCGGCACTCGAGTTGATAACCAAACGACGGTCCTCCCCGGCGCTGCAATTCCTCGACAACCAGCCAGGCCTCCCGGTCCGAACCGGTGGTGTGCTCGAGCATCGTACGAGTCGAGACCGACGGTGGCACTTCGACCATTGTCCGCCCTTCGGCGTCCACCAGTCTCATGTACAAACGGCCGGCGGCACCGATCGATGCGGTATTGCCGACGACCTGCAGCTTGCGGCCCTTTTTCAACGAGACGCGATACCAGTCCCGGTCGCCGGGTTCTCCGAACCGCCCGCTGACCCGTCCACCCACCGTCAGTGTCATGGCCTGCTGCCGGCTCCCGTTGGGTTCGTGTTCAACCAGCACATCGCCGGCCACCACCTGTACGGGCAGAAGCGACCGGCCCCCACCGGAACCGGCCGGCCCACCGACCCAGGTCATTCCCACCGGTGTCGATGCTGCCAGCGACAGTGCCTGAGACACCCGGGGTCCCAGCAGTTGCAGCTGGCTGACTCGACCGGTCCTGACCCGGAAGGGGAACGCCATCGCCACCGGTTCGAAGTGACCCAGCCTCAGGCGATAAAAGAACTTGGCCCCTCCACGACGGCTGACATCGGTGATGGCAACCGTGTAGAGACCGGTTGCCGGGGCAACGGTCGAGACCAGCGCGTCTCCGGCGAGTCCGGGTGAATCATCGGCCGAACCCAGCGAACCGCCATCGGGACCGACCAATCGGATCACCGGATCCAACGACGATCCCAACCGTCGGGCCCAGGCGTCGACGGTCAGCCGCTGGCCTTTCTTCAGCCGGATCGAAAAGCGGTCAGTCGAGGCCGCCTCGAGGGTCCCGTCAACCGCGGTGGCCCGCGAGACCACCCCGTCGTCGCCGACTCGCGATTCGTCCAGGCCGGGCAGGGCGTCGAGCAACACGAGCCGGACATTGGAGAGGCCGGCGTCGGCGACCACCCGGATCGCGGCGCGGCCGACACTGGTCGCCGGAAGGGTGACGTCGAAAGTCGCCTGGCCGGCTCCATCACCGGGGCCGGCCACCCGCTTGACGGTTGCCGGAATGCTGGTCCAGAGCGAACGAGCCGTTTCCAGGGCCGCCCCCTTGACGGTCAAACGGGTGACCGTCCCGGGTACCAGCCCACCGGGTGAGATGTCGTGGATCAGGACCGCCGAACTCTGGGCCGTCGCCGGCGATGCCGTTGCGACCAGCAACAGCACGACCCTCCACGGCAGGATGGCGCCCCGACGACCGTTCATCCTCAGGCTCCCCGGAAGATCTCGGGGCGAAGTACACCGGTGCCGGCAACCGGCACCGGCCGGTCCTGGCGATCGGGAATCGTGGTGTGCGCGTCGATCCCCATCAGGTGCAGGATCGTGGCCAGGATGTCCTTGGGAGAAACCGGGTGCGACTTCACGTCGCCGGCCAACCGGTCGCTCTCGCCGATGATGTTGCCTCGGCCGACCCCCGCCCCGGCCATCGCGATCGAGTAGACCCGCGACCAGTGGTCACGTCCGGCGTTCTTGTTGAACTTCGGCGTCCGCCCATGCTCGCTCATCCAGACCACCAGCGTGTCGTCGAGCAGGCCACGGTCTTCGAGATCCAGGATCAGCTTCGAGAAACCCTGGTCGAAACCGGGCAGCAGTCGGTCCTTGAGCCGGTAGAAGTGATTCCAGTGCGTGTCCCAGTCGGTGTTCAGGAACGCGTACTCGTCCCAGAACACGGTCACGAACCGGCTGCCGGCCTCGACCAACCTCCGCGCGGCCAGGCACGACTGGCCGAACAGGTTCATGCCGTAGCCGTTCCGCATCGCGTCGGATTCCTGGTGAATGTCCAGCGCCTGGTGAACATGGGTGGTCGAGAGCAGCGAGAGCGCCAACTGCTGGTAACGGTCGAAGCTCTGCGACTCGGCGTTGCGATCCAGTTGTCGCCTCGCCTGCCCGAAACGGCTCAGCAGGCTGTTGCGACGGTTCTGACGTTCCAGCGTCACGCTGTCACGACGCTTGGCACCAGCCAGGGTGAATCGACCATCCGGTTTCATCCCGGCGTAGGGATCGTAGACCTCGTGTTTCTTGCCCCCGGCGGGACTGATCTTGATCGACTTGCGACTGCCTTCTCCGTCGAAGTCGGTCAACACCGGGTCGTAGGCGGGTCCGAGAAACGCGGCGTAGGGACCGGCCTGGACGGCCGCGGACTTGGGTCCGCCACGCGAGTTCATCTTCCAGGGCAGGGCCATGTTCCGCGGCACCCGGGGCAACGCACCTGACTCGCGACGACTGGTCACGTAATCGACCACCGAACCGATGTAGGGCCAGAGCTTGGGGTCACGGGGCCGCGACTCGAGCGCCGGCGAGTAATCGGGGATGCCGCTGGTGACGTAGGCGGTGCAGTGCACCGGAAAGGGATGAGTCATCGACCGGATCACCGTCAGGCGATCGGCCACTCGAGAGATCTTCGGCAGGTACTCGCCAACCTGGTATCCCGGCACCGACGTCGGGATCGCCTTCAACTCGCCCTGGATCTCCTCGGGAGCCCCCGGCTTGGGGTCGAAGGTTTCGTGCTGAGGCGGTGACCCGTAGGGCAACAACAGAATGCACCGCTTGGCTCGGCCGAACGTCGAGTCCAGGGAACTGCGGTCACCGGAGGCCGGAGCCCCGTGAGCCGACTGCGAGGAAACATCCTGCAGCCGCAGCACGTCGGCCATTCCCATTCCCAGGAATCCCAGCCCACCAACATGCAGCCAGTCACGGCGTGATAACCCGTCGCAGAGTTGTCGTCGGTTGCCCAGAATGCGAAACATCACGGTCCTTCCGGTGGAGCTTCCCAAGCGCCCCCTGTGGTACGAGCCTGTATTCTAACACCCTGTCGATGCTGGGTCTGCCGAGATC
>DLVV01000393.1:0-1652 GCA_003445035.1 Planctomycetaceae bacterium
TGCCAGAGCTTGACCCGGGTCAGGACACGTGGCCGTTTCAGGTCAAAGGTGATTGCAACCGGCTGAGGGTTCGACCAACTGGCCACCCAGTGGCTTTCCGGCAGTTTGAACCCGATGTAGGGGCGAGCGGATTCCTTTACGGCGTGGATGGCGCGACGGCGATCGGTGAGTCGTCCGGCCGAGAACGGGATCGCGTCTGGGTTGAGGTTCTCGGGCAGCGAGTCCGGAGAGATGGAATAGCTGTACGTGCCCCCGGTCTCGATGTTCTGGTGGAAAAGCGGCACCTCCTCACGCCAGATGATCCGGTTATTTGTCAGGCAGACCCCCGGCTGGCGTGGCTCGTGCCATGCCAGGTTCTCGGGAAGCTTGAAGTTCCAGATGTCGAAGCCGGTCGGGGTCCCCATGCTCTTGACGAACGCCTGGAAGAACTCGCGCCACCGCTGATCAGCGACGTTCCGGGTCAAAAGGACGTTGGCACCGAACAACACCGCGCGACCCCGTCCCAGCTTGTGCGAGGTGATCGCCGGGGTTCCGTCATCGAGGGTTGCCAGCACTTCGACGTTCGGTCCGGGTTTCAGCGTGAATGCCGGCGAGTGAATGGGCAGTTCACCGGTCCATCCGAACTTTCGGACCCTGGCCGCCTTGGCTCGTGACCGGTCACCCAGCGTGACGCCGAAGATTTCGGTCCGCAAAGCGGAGGTGTCGTTGCCGAGCAGGTCGGTCTCAAATGCCTCGGGGTCACCACAGACCAGGGTTCCACCGTCTTCGACAAACTGTCGCAGCCTGGAGGTGATCTGTTTTCTCTGGTACTTGGCGGCGGGAAGGTAGATGACGTCGAACCGATCACGGAGCTTCGACCACTTCAGCACCTGCGCACTGTCGATGAACTTGAACCAGGACGTGGCGACGGGGCCAAGAAACGTGTAGCAGGCCTCGGTCGCTTGTCCATAAATGTCCGGGTTGTCGTGTGGGCGGCTGGCGATCGTGTCGTCGTTATGAAGTATGGCGGTCTTGTTGTAGTTGGGGAGTTTCAGCCTGGGCATTGTCCGGATGAACCGGGCGATGTTCATGACGGTGTGAAAGCGTCGGGGCGAGCTGAAATAGGAGGTCCGCAGATCCCCTTTTGTTTTCGAGATGTTCAACGTGTCGGGCAGGTAGATGTGGATGCCCGTGCCGCCGTTGCGGAAGATCTGGCTGACTTCTTCCAGCACCTCTGCGGGCCGAGAATGGGGGTAGTTGTAGTGTTCGAAGTGGGTGCAGGGCCAGAAGTCCTTGCCGGTCAGGTCGCTGACGAGCTTGCTGTGAAATCCCGCCGAAGCGCGCCAACGGGTTGATCCACCGGGGTAGCCCATCTGCAGCGTGAACAGGTCCGCGTACGGGGCCAGCAGGCTCCATTCGGTCGGATAAACACCGCCAGGTGAATCGAACGAGGTGACGACGAGATTCGGGTTCCTGCCTTTGACGAGTTCGTACAGCCTGCGTTGTCGATCTCGTAACCGGTCGGCCACGAAACGATACAGGGCGATCCAGCGGAACGGGTTGGGATCACGGTTCTTGATGCCTGCCGGGATTCCCCATTGGCCACCGCCGAACTGGTCGCGGACCTGGCGATCGAATTCATGAATGTAGGTGTGGCCGGCCGGCTGACGTTT
>DLVV01000393.1:2078-3928 GCA_003445035.1 Planctomycetaceae bacterium
TGTTCGATCGAGTCCGGATGCAGGATGTGGAGGCGGTCTCCGTTGGGCAGTCGTTTTTGGCGAGGGCATTCGGGGATGGTCTGCAACTTGTGCTTTTTGGCCATCTCCAGGTCGTCGGTGCGGTTGGGGCCACTGGCAATCAGCTTGAATCCGAGCTCTCCATGCAGGCGATACATTTCCTCGCTAACGAAGCGGACGCCCCAGCGGACCGCTGTGGCTCGACCCACTGGTACGTCGAGCAGGTGCTGCCAGATCAGCCCACCCTGGCGGCGGAGGCCCGGCGGTTCACTGCTGAGCAGGGACCGGAACTGCGGACGCTCGATCACCCACGAATGGAACGGCTCGCCGGCGATTCCGCGGTCGGACGACCAATTGCAGAGAGCCAGGACGCAAACGATGAACAGCGGCGAGGGTCGTTCGATCTTCATGCACCGAAGACTGTAACGGTTCCCGGTGTCAGTGTCCTACTGTGGTGGTTCCCGGTGTCACAGACCGGGCTGGGACGAGATCACAACCGGTATGCGTTCACCAGCCTGCTGGCTGGCGGGGCAAGGCCCGGCACTTCAGCTGTGGCTGAGAATCTCGTGGACGACCCGTCCGTGCACATCGGTCAGCCGGAAGTCACGTCCGGCATGTCGCCAGGTCAGCCGTTCGTGATCGAGTCCCATGAGATGGAGAATCGTCGCATGCAGGTCATGGACGTGGACCTTGTCGTCCTGGGAATACCAGCCGAACTCGTCGGTGGATCCGTGAATCGTTCCCCCCCTGATACCACCTCCGGCCAGCCACATGGTGAAACCGAAGGGGTGGTGCTCACGACCGTTTTTTCCCTCGGCGGTCGGCGTCCTGCCGAATTCACCGCCCCAGACGACCAGCGTATCGTCGAGGAGACCGCGGGCTTTCAGGTCGGTCAGTAGTCCGGCGATTGGCCGGTCGCTGGCGGCACAGTTGTTGGTCAGCCCCATCTTGAGATTGCTGTGCTGGTCCCAGATCTGGCAGCCGGAAGCGGTTGAGGACCGGTTGTGGTAGAGCTGCACAACGCGGACGCCTCGTTCCACCAGCCGGCGAGCCAGCAGGCACTGTTCTCCGAACGTCTGCGTGACGGTGTCGTCGATCCCGTAGAGCTCCTGGGTGGTCTTTGATTCGCCGCTGAGATCGAATGCCTCGGGAGCTGCCGATTGCATGCGGAATGCGAGTTCGAACGACGCGATTCGCGCGTCCAGTTCGTCGACATTCACGGCGTGGTCGCGATGGAACCGGTTGAGCCGGGTGAGCAGGTCCAACTGCCTCCGCTGGGAATTCGAATCCAGCGAATTGTTGGACAGGTTGGAAATGGGTCGCTTGAGATCGGTGACGCAGGTGCCCTGGTAGGCGGCGGGCAGAAAACTGGAATCCCAGAGTGGTGCTCCCTGGGCTGGCTGGTTCGGGGCCACCACCACAAATCCGGGCAGGTTCTGGTTTTCTGTGCCCAGTCCGTACAGCAGCCACGATCCCATGCTGGGGCGAGAGAAGGTCTGCTCGCCGGTGTTCATCTGCAGGCAGGCACCGTTGTGATTGATGTTGTCAGCCACCATCGATCGGATCACACACAGATCGTCGACGTGCCGGGCGACATGCGGAAACATCTCGCTGACATCGATCCCCGATTCTCCGTACTTGCGGAAGGTGAACGGCGACTTGCGGATCTTGCCGGGCGGAGTCCGTTCGAGATTGGGCAGTTTGAAGGGAGCGGGCTTGCCATCGAATTCTTCGAGCCTGGGTTTCGGGTCGAAGAGATCCACGTGAGAGGGGCCGCCCGCCATGAACAGGAAGATCAGCCGTTTTGCTCGGACCGGATGATGTGAGTTCCG
>DLVV01000399.1:0-10247 GCA_003445035.1 Planctomycetaceae bacterium
GGACACGATGCTCAACATCACCGGCCAGGGTACCGCACACACCTGCGACGGGATCTCGCGTCGCGATTTTCTTCAGGTCGGCACGCTGGGTGCCGCAGGCGTCAGCCTGGCCGAGCTCGAGCAGGCTCGGGCCGAGGGCAAGACCGATCCCGGAAGTGACCGCAAGTCGGTCATCATGATCTTCAATCTCGGGGCTCCCAGTCAGTTCGAGACCTTCGATCCCAAGCCGGAGGCTCCCGCCGAGATCCGCGGGCCGTTCAAACCGATCCCGGTCACCGGAGGCGGTTTCCAGATCAGCGAGATCCTTCCGCGGCACGCCCAGCACGGAGACAAGTTCTCGGTCGTCCGCAGTTGCCACCACACCGCCGCGGCCGTCCACGACACCGGTCACCAGATGATGCAGACCGGCCGACTGTTCACCGGAGGCGTCAACACGCCCCACGCGGGTTGCGTTGCCGGGTTCCTGCAGGGTCGCCGCACCGATCTGCCCTCTCACGTGGTCCTCCCCGAATCGATGGGCTCGACCGGCGGCAACCTGCCACACGGCCAGGACGCCGGTTTTCTCGGAAAGGCCCACGACCCGTTCGTGCTGATGGCCGATCCCTCGAAGAAGAACTTCCGGGTTCCCGACCTGTTGCCCCCCAAGTCGATCGGCGAGGCCCGTCTCGACCGCCGACGCCGTCTGCGGCAGATCGTCGACAGCACGGTCAAGGACTTTGAGGCGAGCGAAAACGCCAAGCTGCTCGACAGCAGTTTCCAGGCAGCCTTCCGGATCATCACCAGCGAAAAGGCCCGCGCCGCCTTCGACCTCTCCAAGGAACCCAAGAAGGTCCGTGATCGTTACGGCATGTCCCGGTTCGGCCAGTGCTGCCTGATGGCCCGCCGGCTGGTCGAAGCGGGTGTCCGCTGCGTGACGGTCAACACCTTCCTGACGGTTTTCAACGAGATCACCTGGGACATCCACGGCACCAAACCGTTCACCTCGATCGAGGGCATGCGGGACATCGTCGCACCGATGTACGACCAGGCCTACAGCGCGTTGCTCGAGGACCTGACCGAACGGGGACTGCTCGAAGACACCCTCATCTGCAACCTCTCGGAATTCGGTCGCACGCCCCGGGTCAATCCCGCCGGCGGACGCGACCACTGGCCGCAGTGCTGGAGCGTCTACTTCGCCGGTGGCGGAGTTCAGGGCGGCCGGGTCATCGGCAAGAGCGACCCGATCGGGGCGTACCCGGCCGAGCAGCCCGTGGTACCCGGCAACGTCGTGGCAACGATCTTCAAAAGCCTGGGCTACGATCTCGAGCAGGAACTGCCAGGACCGTCCGGACGGCCCTTCCCCCTGGTCGACCAGGGTACCGAGGCGATCAACGAGTTGTTCTAGAGACCGGGTCCGCCGCCATGCCGCTCGACCACCGTTTCGCCCCACGACTTGCGATGCTGCTGCTGTTGGCCGCGCCGGTCGTTTCGATCGACGCGACGGCCGCCGACAAGGCCAAGCCGGCCGCGGACACGCTGGTGGTGTTGCCCGGCGAGTTCACCCTGTCGGGTCCCGTGTCGTTCCAGAGACTGTTGCCGGGGTTGATGCACGACGGCCGCTTCGCCGGCACCCCGCCCGGAAAACTCGCCTGGTCCTCGTCCAACCCCAAGGTGGTCACCATCACCGACGGAACGGCCCGGCCGGCCGGCGATGGCCAGGCCACGATCACCGTCCGCCACGGGAAGCTCACGGCCCAGGCCCGGGTCACCGTTGCCGATTTCGCCCAGCCGGTGACGTGGGACTTCCGGATCCACGTCCAGTCGGTGCTGACCAAGTCCGGCTGTAACTCGGGCGCCTGTCACGGTGCCCTGGCCGGCAAGAACGGCTTCAAGCTGTCGCTCCGCGGGTACGACCCGGTCTCCGATGTCCGGACAATCACCCGTCAGAACCGCGGCCGCCGCGTGATTCCCAACGACCCTGGCCGCAGCCTGCTTCTGACCAAGCCAACCGGCGCGGTGCCTCACAAGGGCGGCCTGCGGTTCGAAGAGGGGACGCTCGAGTACCGCGTGATTTCCGAGTGGATTGCCGCCGGGCACCCGGCACCCGCTGACGACGGCCCCCGCATCCGCCGACTCGAGATCCTCCCGGCCGACGCGGTGCTCAAGCCAGGCACCAACCAGCAGATGGTCGTGCGAGCACACTTCTCCGACGGTCACAGCGAAGACGTGACCCGCTGGGCCAAGTTCACTTCGAACAACACCACCGTGGCCGACATCGATGATGTTGGCCATGTGGCGGTCACCGGCCACGGCGAAACGGCGATCGTCGCCTGGTACCTCAGCAACAACGTCGTGGCCTCGCTGAGCGTTCCGTACGCCAACGCGGTCGCTGACGAGGTCTTCAACAAGGCCCCCCGCAGCAATTTCATCGACGGGCTGGTCCTGGAGAAACTCAAGGGACTCCGCCTCCCCCCCTCGCCCCGGGCCGGCGATGCCGAATTCCTCCGCCGCGCCACGCTCGACACGCTCGGCGTGTTGCCCACCTCCGAGGAGGCCAGGGCGTTCCTGGGCGACACCGCCCCCGACCGCCGGTCGCGGCTGATCGAGAAACTGCTGGCGCGGCCCGAGTACGTCGACTTCTGGACCTACAAGTGGTCCGACCTGCTGCTGGTCAACAGCTCGAAACTCAAACCTCCGGCGATGAAGTCGTACTCGAAGTGGATCCGCGACCACGTGTCGGCCAACACGCCGTGGGACAAGTTCGCCCGCGACCTGGTCACCGCCCGTGGAACCACTCACGCCAACGGAGCCGCCAACTTCTTCGTGCTTCACCGGGACCCGGCCGACATGGCCGAAACCGTCTCGATGGCCTTCCTGGGAATGTCCATCCAGTGTGCAAAGTGCCATGACCACCCGCTGGAGAAGTGGACCAACGACGAATTCTACGGCATGGCCAACCTCTTCTCTCGTGTTCGCTTCAAGACCGCACCCGAAGGTGGCGACGGCAACCAGTCGATCTTCACCACCACCTCCGGCGAACTGATCCAGCCGCGAACCGGCAAACCGCAGCTCCCCAAGCCGCTCGACGGCACCACGATCCCCCTGGATGCCCCCGGCGATCGACGCAACCACCTGGCCGGCTGGCTCGTCGCCCCCGAGAACCCCTACTTCACCCGTGCGATCGTCAATCGCGTCTGGGCCAATTACCTCGGCACCGGCATCGTCGAGAAGGTGGACGACCTGCGACTGACCAACCCGCCGAGCAACGAGAAACTGCTGGGCCGGCTCAGCGAATTTCTTGTCAAGAACCGCTTCGACCTCAAGGCCCTGATCCGGCTGGTCATGAACTCGCAGACCTACCAGCGGTCCTCGCGGATCACGGCCGGGAACGAGGCGGACCTGAGGTTCTACGCGCGGTACTACCCCCGCCGACTGAAGGCCGAAGTCCTGCTCGATGCCATCTCGGCCGCAACCGGCCAACCCACCGTCTTCAAGGGGTATCCCGCCGGCACCCGGTCCCTGCAACTCCCCGACAGCAACATCGCCTCACGATTTCTGAGCACCTTCGGCCGCCCCGAACGGGTGATCACCTGCGAGTGCGAACGGTCGGACGAACCGAGCATGGTGCAGGTGCTGCACATCGTCAACGGCGACACGCTCAACAACAAGCTGCAGTCCAAGACCAATCGGATCGAAGCCTGGCTGAAGGCCGACATGCCCGACTACCGGATCGTCGAGTCGATCTACCTGTGCTCGTTGTCGCGTTATCCGACCAACCGCGAGATGTCCGCAACACTGAAGATCTTCGCCGAAACGCCGGGCGACCAGAGGCGAGCGTTGATCGAGGATGTTTTCTGGAGCGTCATCAGCTGCAAGGAATTCCTGTTCAACCACTGATCCGGTCCGCCGTTCCGATCGACCCGATCGAGATTCTCCCATGACCCGTTTCCTCCACCTGCCCCGGGTCGCGATCTTCGTGATCGCTGTCGTGCTGGTGATCGGTGTGCGGTCGGCAGAGTCGGCCGACAGGTCCGCCACCCAGGCCCAGTCGATTCTCAAGAAGTACTGTGTCGGTTGTCACAACGCCAAGGACGCCGAGGGCGGGTTGGTGCTGGCGACCCATGCCGGCCTGATCAAGGGTGGCGAGACGGGTCCGGCCGTGGTGGCGGGCAAGGTCGAGGCCAGCCTGCTGATGAAGCTGGTCGAACGTCGCGGCAAGCCGTTCATGCCACCGAAGGGCAAACGTGGTCCGCGTCCGTCGGAGATCGCGGTGCTCAAGGCCTGGATCGCCGGCGGTGCCAAGCCGTTTCCGTCCTCCGACACGCCCCCATCGCTGACAGTGCCCCGCGTTCCGACCCGAGGACAGGTCCGCCAACCGGTCAACGCCCTGGTCGTCTCGCCCGACGGCAGCTGGTACGCCGTGGCCCGGACCGGCCGGGTGGACCTGCTGAGCCTGCCTCCCGACCCCGCGGCCAAGCCACTGGTGTCGCTGTCGGGACTGCCCGGGCAGGTCAGCGACCTGGTGCTTTCGGCCGACGGTCGCCGCCTGGTGGCCGCCGCGGGCGAACCGGGCCTGTTCGGCGAGGCGAGGATCTACGACATCGCCGTTGACCCTCGCAAGGCCGGGCCGAAACAGGCCGCAAAACTCGCCCGCACCATCCGCGGACACGCCGACAGCCTCAACACCGTGGCGCTCTCCGCCGACGCCTCCCTGCTGGCCACCGGATCCTACGACCGCACGATCGTCATCTGGGAAACGGCCAGCGGAAAACGGCGAGTGGAGATGAGCGGCCACAACGGTCCGGTCACCGATGTGGCCTTTGACCCCAGGAACCGCTTCCTGGCCTCGGCCAGCGGCGATCGCACCGTCAAACTCTGGAATCTCAAGACCGGAGAGCGGCTCGACACGTTCAACGAACCGACCAAGGGCCAGAACACCGTGGCGGTCTCGCCCGACGGACGATTCGTCGTCGCCGGCGGCATCGACAACCGCATCCGGGCCTGGGAGATCACCCGGGACGGTCGCGAGGGAACCAACCCGGTCCGCCACTCCCGCTTCGCTCACCAGGCCCCCCTGCTCGACCTGCATTTCTCGACCGACGGACGCCACCTGGTCAGTGCCAGCGAGGACCTGTCGATCAAGATCTGGATCACGGACGGGCTCGGACAGGACCGTCACTTCCCCGGCCAGTCCGACTGGCCGGCCACTGTCGCCCTGACCCGGGACGGCAAGAGCCTGCTTGTCGGTCGACTCGACGGCACGACCTCGGCCCTGTCACTGGCCGACAGGGGCAAGGCAGCCGAGAAGCCCGTTCCGCTGGCCGGATTGGCGATTCCCCGCCCCCGCAACAAAGCGGTAGCCGGGAAACTGCCCGAGACGGCCGAGGCCGAGCCGAACAACAAGCCGGACCAGGCGACCGCTGTCATGGTGCCCGGCGTGGCGACCGGAGTCCTGGCCGGTGGCTCTGACGCTGATCTCTTCCGTTTCACGAGCAAGAAGGACGAGAGCTGGGTGATCCAGACCCGGGCCCGCCGCGACAAGTCCCCGGCCGACACCAGGATCGAGATCCTGCACAAGGACGGCCGCCCGGTGCTCCGGTTGCTGCTGCGGGCCGTCCGCGACTCGTCCATTACCTTCCGCCCGATCGACTCCCGCAGCAACCAGGCCCGGCTGGAGAACTGGGAGGAGATGGGGCTCAACCAGTTCGTCTACATGAGCGGCGAGGTGGTCAAGAACTTCCGCATGCCGCAGGGGCCCGATTCGGCGATGCAGTTCTACACCATCAACGGCCAGCGACACTGCTTCTTCGACACCAGCGCCATCGCCCACGCGCTCGACTCCCGGGTCTACGTCGTCGAGCCGCACCGCCCGGGCAGCCGGTTGCCCAACAACGGCCTGCCGATTTTCCCGCTGTACTTCGCCAATGACGACGACGGTCGAAGGAAAATCGGCAGCGACTCGCGGGTGACCTTCACCGCTCCGGCCAACGGTGACTACCTGGTCCGGGTGACCGACGTGCGGGGCTTCGGCGGCGACAAGTACAAGTACCGGTTGACCATCCGCGAGCCTCGGCCCAGCTTCAAGGCATCCATCGGAGGTCGTGACGCGACGATCCCCGTCGGCAGCGGACAGAGGTTCACCGTCAACGTCGACCGCATCGACGGATACACCGGACCGGTGCGGTTCTCGATCGAGGGGCTGCCCGAGGGGTTCTCGACAACTACCCCCGTCGTCGTCCAGGCCGGACACCTCTCGGCCCAGGGTGTCATCAACGTTGCCGCCGGAACCAAGGCTCCGGCCAAGGAGGCCTGGAAGAAGGTCCAGGTCGTGGCTCGCGCCGAAATCCACGGCAAGCCAATCGAACAACAGGTCGGAAACCTCGGCACGCTGAAAATCGGCAAGGCTCCCAAGGTGATCGTGTCGCTGCTGCTGGACAAGCCCGGCGGTCCGGACGGGCAAACCGACGAGAAGAAGAACCCGGTCCTGGTGATCGCTCCGGGAGAGACGATCACGGCGATGCTCCGGGTGAACCGGAACGGTTATGACGGCGACCTGAAATTCGACGTCGACAACCTGCCACACGGCATCATCGTCGACAACATCGGTCTCTCGGGCATCCTGGTTCGAGCCAAGGAAACCGAGCGGCAGATCTTCATCACCGCCGCCGACTGGGTCCCGGAAACCGAGCGGTCGATCCACGCGGTCTCGCGGGAGGAGGGTCGGCAGGCGTCGAGACCGCTGCCATTCGCGGTACGGATCCGGAAACCCGCTGCAGCCAAGAGCAAGTGATGCGACGGCGGCTGATCTACCACGGACGGGTCCAGGGCGTCGGGTTCCGGTACACCGTCCGCTCGATCGCACGCCGCCACGCGGTCATCGGCTGGGTGAAGAACCTGCCCGAGGGAACCGTCGAGTTGGTCGTCGATGCCGAGGCGGCCGAGATGGCGGGGTTTCTCGAGGACGTCGCCGGCCGGTTCGAGGGCCACATCGATTCGACCGACGACCTGTCTCCCGGCGACGAACCGCTGTCGGGGTTCTCGATCCGCCACTGACGGGCCCATCGCACCGGATCGCGACGGTTGTGCCGATCATGTCGCCCCCGGCCTGGGCAGAAGCCCCCGCGATCGTCTTTCCCTCGGCGGATGCAAAACCTAGAGTAACCTAGGAGCCACCGGAACCAACGAACTGGAAGGCTGGTTCGTACACTGTTCCAGCCGGGTAAGCGACGAGACAGACATGATGGGCAACATCCTTAACCTCGGACACCTGCTCGCCCAGGCTCCTCCGGTCGCCGTCCCGCCACAGGCGGCCATGGGCAACAATTACGAATGGGGGCTGGTGCTGGGCGTGGCCCTGGTGTTGCTGACGGCGCTGATATCGGTCAGTTACTTCACCCGTACCGGCATCATCGCTCGTTCGACGACGATGGAGGCAACCCGTCAGCCGCTGTTCCTTCTGCTGATGTGCCTGGCCATCGCGTTGATGCTGATCCTGGGGTTCGTGCCGTTCTTCACGTTCGGCGAGGACATCAAGATGTTCAAGGCCAACGGACTGGCAACCATCCTCACCTCGGGAATCCTGCTGGCCGTCTGGACGGCCAGCACGAGCATTTCCCAGGAGATCGAAGGACGGACGGCGATGACGCTGTTGTCTAAGCCGATCAACCGCCGGCAATTCATCGTCGGCAAGTACCTGGGCATCCTGCAGGCGGTGCTGCTGCTGATGCTGCCGCTGGTGATCGCCTTCTGCGCGCTGATCTATTACAAGATCGGCTACGACGCCCGCGAGCAGTCCAAGGAGATCCCCGAGTTCTTCGATCTCGAGAACATGCGGCCCAACATGGATCGGCTGCTGCCGATGCTCCAGGCGATTCCACCGATGTTCCTGGTGTTCTGCGAGATCGCGGTGCTGGCGGCCGTCAGCGTGGCGATCTCGACCCGGGTCCCCCTGGTCATCAACATGACCAGTTGCTTCACCATCTTCGTCATCGCCCACATCGCGCCGGTGCTGGTCCAACAGGAATCCGGCGGGCTCGAGCCCGTTCGTTTCGTGGCCAACCTGATCGCGATTGCGCTGCCGGGACTCGAGTTCTTCAATACGCAGACGGCGGTTTCGACCGATACGATCGTGGCCCCGGTCTACCTGGGCACCGCCGTGCTGTACTGCGCGTGCTATTCGACGATGGCCATTCTGCTGGCGTTCATCCTGTTCGAGGATCGCGACCTGGCCTAGGACTTGGACTAGGAAGAGGTCCAGCGGCCCGGATAGCATGAAGCTGTGAGTTCCGGGGGCGGGCCAAGGCGGGGGAAGAGGTGCACCCGTGTCTGTTCGACCTGACGAGGCGTTTCGACGTGCGGTCTCGCGCCGCGAACTGTTCCAGCGTCCGGCCATCGGCTGCCACCTGCTGTGGGGGCTGTCCACGGCGTTCGGCCTGGCCTCGCTGCTGACCGCCGCCTCGCTGCTTGACGTGTGGCTGGGCAACCCATCGGCCTCCGGCTCCCCGTCCTCGATCGTCCGCACCGCCATCGACCGGATCCGGGACCCCTTCACCTCGACCTCCCAGGCCTCCATGGCCCTGCTGGCCGCCGTCACGGCGCTGATCGTCGGGCACCGCCTGTGCGGATTCCTGGCCACCGACGCGGCCGCCACGTTCGCTCGCTCGATCGGAGATCGCCTCCGGCGAGCACTCCTCCGCCAGCACACCCGGATCGGACCCGGAGATCTCGACGGTGGCATCACCGGCTCGATCCGCCAACGCGCCACGGCCGACGTCGACACCGTGGTCGACTCCACGACCGACACGCTGGTTCGGATCAGCCGCGACACGCAGGTCATGGCCGGTTGCCTGGTGCTGGCCTTGCTGGTCGACCCACAGCTGGCCCTGCAATGCCTGCTGCTTCCGGCAGCGGTGCTGGCGTGGCTGGTGATCCGGGACCGTTCCTCGAAACGGCGGCACCTGCAGAACCTGGGCGACGATCACCGAACCGCCGATCGTGGCACCACCGAATCCATGACAGGCGTCCGCCTGGCCAGTGGTTACGGCTTCGAGGACCTGGCCCGCGACCGTTTCGATGCGATCCTGGCCGAGAACGGGCAACGGGCAGCACAGCGCAACCGCAGCCACTCGCTCGGCCGAACGATCCGCCAGGGACTGGCCGTGGCCACCGCCGCCGCAATCCTGTTCCTGGTCAGTCGCCGTGTCCTGCTCGCCTCGACCAACCCCATCCCGCTCGATCTCCCCTCGGCTGTTGTCCTGCTGGCATCCATCGCCGGTCTGCTGCGGGCGGTGGATCGACGAGAACGACTCCCGTTCATCGCCGAACGAGGGGGACTCGCCGCCGAACGGATCCACGAGTACCTCGACCGGGTGCCGCCGGTATCCCAGGCCGTCGGGGCCCGGTTCCTGCAGCCCCTGGCCGATGAACTGCGGTTCGAGTCGGTGACCTGGCAGGCCGGCCCGACTGACCCGGTGCTCAATCGTCTCGAGCTGGTGATCCCCGCCGGCGAAACGACGGCCCTGCTGTCGGTCGATCCTCGCGAGGCCCGTGCGGTGGTGTGGATGGTGGCGAGGTTCATCGACCCACACGGTGGCCGGATCCTGATCGACGACCAGGACATCGCCACCGGCACGCTCGAATCGTTGCGGGCCGAAGTGCTGACGGTGTCCGGTGACGGCGACTGCTTCCCGGGCACCGTGCTCGAGAACATCTGCTGCGGACGATCCGAGCAGGGATTGAGCCGGGCAACCGAAGCGGCCAAGGCCGTCCACGCGCACCACTTCATCACCAAGCTGCCCCGGGGCTACGAAACGCAGGTCGACGACGAGACCGCCCGGCTGGACATCGGGCAGAGATTCCGGATCGGGTTGGCTCGGGCGCTGATGCGGGACCCGGCGTTCCTGGTGATCGAGGAACCCGCCGAGCCTCTCGATGACGACACCAAGTCGCTGCTGGGTGACACCTACGACCGCATCGTCTCGGGACGGACCGTCATGTTTCTGCCAACCCGGCTCTCAACCGTCCGACGTGCTGACCGGGTCGTGGTGCTGCACGATGGGCAGGTGGCCGAGACGGGCCGGCACGAGGAACTGGTGCAAAGCAGCGAGTTGTACCGGCACTGGGAGTACACGCGGTTCAACGCCTTCGGCCGCGTGCCGGTCCCGGCCGAGAGCTAGAGTCGTCGGTTTCTCGCCTGCACTCTCCCCACACCGATCGGCCACTGGTAGAATCGGTCTCAACAGACCCGATTCCTTCCACCCGATATCCAC
>DLVV01000399.1:10609-18090 GCA_003445035.1 Planctomycetaceae bacterium
GGGCCCGCCGGTCCGATTCGCTCGAGGTCTACCTGCTCGGCCGCGTCGACTTCGCCTCGGCAATCGAGCTGCAGGAACGCTGGGTCTACGAGATCTCGGGACGGAGAGACCGCCTGGGTGCCCTGTTTCTGTGCGAGCACCCGCCGGTGGTGACGATCGGCCGCAAGGGGAGCCGGTCCCAGTTGCTGACCGACGAACAAGACCTCCGGTCCCGCCTGATGGAAGTCCATTGGCTCAATCGCGGCGGCGGCGCCCTGGTCCACGCACCGGGTCAACTGGCCGTCTACCCGATCGTCCCGCTCGATCGGCTCGGACTCGGACTGGCCGACTACCGGGCGGCCCTGGAACGGGCGGTGATCGGAGCCTGCAGCGAATTGAAAGTCGCCGCCACCGGTGGCCGGGAGGCTCCGGGAGTCTTCTGCCGCACCGGACAACTGGCCTGGATCGCCTCGGCCGTCCGCAACTGGGTCACTCACCAGGGGCTGTTCCTCAACGTGGCTCCCGCGATGCACCTGCTGCGACTGGTGGCCTCAACCCCCGGCGGAGCACCTCCAACGTCACTGGCCGCCCAGCGGACCCGGCCCGTCTCGATGCACGCCGCCCGCGAACACCTCATCCGTCATCTCGCCGAACAACTCGGCTACGACCGCTGGCATCTCTACACGGGCCACCCACTGCTGGAACGCACCAGGAGGATGGTCCATGCCCCCGCCTGAATCGCTGCCGGTCGTCGAACGTCCCAGGCGACGGCTGCCCAGATGGCTGAAACGGCCGATGCCCGAGCCGGGGATGCTGAAGACCGAGGGGATCCTGACCGACCTGGGACTCCAGACGGTCTGCGAGAGTGCCCGCTGCCCGAACCGGACCGAGTGCTGGAGCCAGCAGACGGCGACCTTCATGATCCTGGGCAACGTCTGCACCCGTCCGTGCGGGTTCTGCAGCGTGCCGAAGGGGAAGACCGAGACGGTTGAGCTGGACGAGCCCGAGCGGGTGGCCGAAGCGGCCGAACGGCTGGGGCTCTCGCACGTCGTCATCACCTCGGTCACTCGCGACGACATGCCCGACGGCGGAGCCGACCACTTTTATCACTGCGTGCTGGCCGTCCGACGGCGGACCGGTGCCGCCGTCGAGGTGCTCACACCCGATTTCCTCGGCAACACCGACGCCATCGATCGGGTGCTGGAATCCAGCCCCGACGTCTTCAACCACAACACCGAGACCGTGCCGCGACTCTACGACCGCGTCCGACGCAACGCCCGCTACCAGAGAACGCTCGATCTGCTCAAACGGGTCAAGGACCGGCGTCCTGAGATCCCGACAAAAAGCGGCCTGATGCTGGGCCTGGGCGAGACGGTCGAGGAGGTTCTCGAGGTGTGTGCCGACCTGAGGTCGGTCGGCTGCGAGATGATCACGATCGGCCAGTACCTGCAGCCGTCGCCCGAGCACTTGCCGGTCGAACGGTACGTGCCGCCGGAGGAGTTCGACGAGATCGGGCGACTGGTGCGAACGATCGGATTCGGCATGGTCGCCAGCGGCCCGTTTGTCCGCTCGAGCTACCACGCCGGAGAGATGGCCGACGAGCTGGCCGGCGAGACGACCCGATGACGGCTCCCATCCGGCTGCCTGAAATCGGTGCGGGACAGGCCCCGCTGTCGGTCAGTTGCTGGCTGGTCGACACCGGGGACCTGGTCGACCGCGGGGATCGCGTCGTCGAGCTCGTCACCGCCAGCTCGACGTTCGACGTCCCCGCTCCGGTCGCCGGCCGGTTGTCTCGCATCGACAAGCCGCTCGACACCGACGTCGCGGTGGGCGACATCCTGGGATGGATCGAACCGGAGCCCGGGACGTGAGCATCGGACAGGCCACCAACTGGTCTCGGCTCCGCGGGCACAACGCCCAGCGCGAACACTTCGAGGGAATCCTCGCCGCCGGTCGACTCGGACACGCCTACCTGCTGGTCGGACCCGAGGGTATCGGCAAGCTGGCCTTCGCCCGCTGCCTGGCCGCCTGCCTGCTGTGCCCGAAAACCGACGGCTCGACACTCGAGGCGTGCGGCGAGTGCCGCTCGTGCAAGCAGATCGCCGCCGGCTCGCACCCCGACCTGCTCGAGGTGGGGTTGCCCGAGGGGAAGAACGTGGTGCCCATCAGCGTGCTGGTCGGCGACGGCGAGTCCCGGGGCCGGGCCGGGCTGTGCTACGACCTGTCGCTGTCGCCGATGGAGAGTGATCGTCGCGTGGCAATTCTCGACGACGCCGATCACCTCGAACGCGACGGATACAGTGCCCTGCTGAAGACGCTCGAGGAACCTCCCGCTCGCTCGGTGATGATCCTCGTCGCAGGATCCGAAGCCGACATCCGCGACACCATCAGGTCCCGGTGCCAGCTGGTTCGTTTCTCGTCACTCCCGACAACCGATGTCGCCGACCTGCTGATCGAAACCGGGGCAACCGACGACCGGGCCGAAGCCGACGAAGCGGCGGGACTGGCCGACGGCAGCGTGGCCACCGCGGCACTGATGCTCGACCCGAACATGCGGACTCTTCGCGAGACGCTCTTCCGCCACCTCGCCCGTTTGCCGATGGACCCGCTGAAAATGGCCGAGGAGGTGGTCGAGGCCTGGGAGAGCCTGGGCAGCGACTCGCACAGCAAGCGGGTCAACGCCACCTGGGTGGCACGGTTCGCGATCGAATACTACCGGTCGGTGTTGCGGGTGCTGGCCGGCGCCGATGAGACTTCGACGATCCCCGAAGCCGCCTCGCTCTGCTCTCAACTCGCCTCCGGTGACCCGGCAACGCTCGACCGCATCGGCTCGATGCTCGACCGCTGCCTCGATGCCGAACGCGACCCGATGGCCAATGTGATGCTGCCCCTGGCCCTCGAGGCGTTCTTCGATGACCTCGCACGACGGTCCCGAATTGGCACGGATTGAACCAACAAGGGTATAATGGCCGCAAGTGACAACGGAGTGGTCCCAGTACCATGAGCAACCGCTACATCGTTCGTTTCGGCTCGAACCGGAATGTTGCCGAATTCACCGTCCACGACGGTAAGGATCACCAGCGGTCGACTCAGGTCGTGGTCAAAAGCGACCGCGGGATGGAGTGGGGCGAGGTGCTGGGCCCCTCGTCAGACCGGGCCCGCAAGATCATGGGCCACCGGGAATCTCGAGGCCGGATCCTCCGAAAGGCCTCCGACGACGACTTCCGACACCTCGACGACGTGAGACGTCGCGAGCGGGTCGAGTTCGAGGGGTGCAACGAACTGATCAAGGAACGGAAGCTGCAGATGCAGCTGGTCGACGTCGAACACCTCTTCGGCGGCGAACGGGTCGTCTTCTATTACCTCGCCGAGAAACGTGTCGACTTCCGGGAACTGGTCAAGGCACTCGCACAGAGGTACAAGACGCGGATCGAGATGCGCCAGATCGGCGTCCGCGACGAGGCGAAGATGCTCGCCGACTACGGCGATTGCGGCAAGCCGGTCTGCTGCAACACGCACCTGAAGACCATGCCGCCGGTCTCGATGAAGATGGCCAAGCTGCAAAAGGCCACCCTCGACCCGAACAAGATCTCCGGTCGCTGTGGCCGACTGAAGTGCTGCCTGAGGTACGAATTCGACACCTACGAGGAGTACCGCCGCGAATTGCCTCGGGTGGGATCAACGGTGGTCACGCGGGACGGCCAGGGCCGGGTGCTGGCACAGGAAATTCTCTCGAAAAAGGTCGTGGTCGCCTTCGAAGACAAGCGACGAGCCATCGTCGACCTGGCCGACATCGTCACCGTGATCTCCAAGAGTGGAGGTGGTGGTAAGGGCGGGTCGGGTGACAGTCAACAGGGCAACACGCCGCCGGCCGAGCAGGACCAGGAGAACACCGCCGAACCGGACACCCCACAGGCGAGTGCCTCGAGTGTCGAGTCAGACGACAAGATTCCGGAGGCAGCGGCAGAAACCGACGCCGGGGAGAACGTGCCGGAAGAGGCCCCGGGGACGACCGGTGAGGAGAACGGAGACAACTGATACTACAGGCCGGTCGGATCGGAGTGTATAATCGGTTCCAGTCGGAAAGCTTGTGTCCCTGGTCAACCCATCCGGGAGCCGGGATCGGAAGCCTGACAACAGAAGTCCGGGAAACGCAATCCTTGTGACGTCCATGGGTTTTCAATGAGTCGTACGCGTCGTGACATCTCGCTTCGTCCGCTTTTCCATCCGGACGCCTACGAATTCCTGAAGGTGGCGTTGCGCTTCACGGTGCATCACACGCCCCGGGTGGAGAACAGCAGTCGCCAGCAACAGGCTCCGGTCGAACCCGGTGTGCCGGATGAGTCTCAGCACGTGACCGGGCAGGAATTGCTCGAGGGGATCCGACGATACGCCCTCGAACAGTTCGGCCTGATGACAGTGATGGTCTTTGACCGCTGGGGCATCAGCAACACCGAGGACTGGGGCCGGATGGTCTTCGAGCTGATCGACCGCGGTGAAATGTACAAGACCGAGCACGACCAGCTCAGCGACTTCGCCGAGGTCTATTCATTCGAACGGGCGTTCGACGGCGACTACGAGATCGACACGTCTCCGGCGTTCTCTGACCAGGCCTCCTGATGTCGCCCCCTGCCAGGCGTCGCGTGATCGTGGTGATCATTGCCGCGTCGGCTTGGTGGATCAGCCTCGGGCTGATGGCCGCCCTGACATCCAACCCGACTGTCCTCAACGTCACCCAGGTGCTCGAAGCCCGGCTGGTCATCGAGGCCCGCAAGCTCGACGCCGGCGACCAGCTCCAGGTGGTACGGGTCTTTGCCTCCGATCGGCTGGACCCACCCCCGGAGACTCTCACCGTCTCGAACCTCGCCGAGGTCATCGACACGCTGGAGCTCAACGGAAGTTGCCTGGTGCCGCTCTCGCCCGGCGGTGACGGGAACTGGGTCGTGCCCGGCTGCCGTTTTCTCGACAAGGAAAAAACCCGATCGATCCCGATGATCTACCCGGCCAACAACACGACGCGTACCCGTTTGAAGCAGATCCTCAAGCGGGCCAAGCGACAGATCCTCGACCGCCCCATCGATCTCGATCGTCACTTCGTGCAGGTGACGGCCCGGTGACGCAGATCGAGTCTGTCCGGGCCGACTGCTTCCGCATCCCGCTGCCGACGGCGGTCGCCGATTCGACGCACGGGACGATGGACGCCTTCCAGTTGATCACCGTCCGGCTCACCGATTCCGACGGCGGAACCGGGGTCGGTTACACCTTCACCGTCGGCCACGGCGGCACCGCAGTGAGATCGCTGCTGCGAGACGACCTGGCCGGGTGGCTGGCCGGGCAACCGTGCGACGATATTGCCGAGTTGTGGCAAAGGATGTGGTGGCGGCTGCACTGGGTGGGACGTGGCGGGGTGGCCAGTTTCGCGATGGCGGCCGTGGACATCGCGCTGTGGGACCTGCAGGCTCGCCGGGCCGGACAGCCGTTGTGGCAGCACCTTCGAGAAACAATCGACTGGCTCGTCCCAGTCGACTCTCCACCAGCCGTCATCCCGTACGCCGGCGGCATCGATCTCGATGACCCCATCGACGTGCTGTTGGAGCGGACACGAGACCGACTCGCATCGGGCTTCCGGGCCATCAAGATGAAGGTCGGTCGTCCACAACTGGCCGAAGACGTCGAACGCGTGACGGCGATGCGCGAGTTGCTGGGTCCGGACATCCCGCTGATGGTCGACGCCAACATGAGGTGGTCGATCGACGAAGCGATCACCGCAGCCCGGGCACTCGACGGCCTGGACCTGGTCTGGCTGGAAGAGCCGACGGCTCCCGAGGACTGGGACGGGCACGCCCGCATCGCTGCCGAGGGCGGCCTGCCGATCGCCGCCGGTGAGAACCTGCACTCGGTGGCCGAGTTCCGCGAGTTGATCACCCGTGGGGGCATCGCCTACCCCGAACCCGACGTGGCCACCGTCGGCGGCATCACGCCGTGGCTGGAGGTGGCCCGTATCTCCGCCGAAAACGGACTGCCGACGACCACCCACGGCGTCCACGATCTGCACGTGCACCTGCTGGCGGCGATCGATCACGCCAGTTTTCTCGAGGTCCACGGCTTTGGCCTCGAGCGGTTCATCGCCGCCCCCCTGGCGATTGGTGACGGCCGGGCCGTGGTCCCGGACCGGCCCGGACACGGAGTGGAATTGGCGTGGGACCAGTTGGCTTTGCTCGACCAGAAAACGACCCCGGAATGAACCTCTGTGGTTTCCGGAAAATGTCGCATTGTTTCCTTTTGGTGTCGGTTCTCTTGTGTACTATGGACGCTCATTTGCAGTTGAAACCGATGCGGGTCTCAGCAGTTGCCTGACCGGTTCGTCAACCATCGGTTGAGCGGAATCGGGTGTGCGAACAGGGACCGGCTGATCACGGAACACAGACAGCTGGATAGTCCATTTCCACTGGGGAAGCGAACTCGCTTCGCCACGCGCTCGAGGAATCTGCCATGTTGCTCGCTAACTGGTTGAAGACGTTGTTGCGGTCCAGTCGTTCCAGCCGGATCACGAGCCGGCCTGGAAACACATCCCGATCGCAACGGAGCCACCGTCGCACCCTTCGTGCATCGGCCGAAATCCTTGAAGACCGGACCCTGCTGACGACAGCCATCCCGACAGTCCCCGACCTGATCGGTGCATTCGACACGGGCGATTCGGCCGACGACAACGTCACCAACAAATCGACACCCGCGTTCATCGGAGATGCTGCAGCCGGCAGCACGGTCGAAATCTTCGCCAACGGTGTTTCGGTTGGTACGACAGTCGCGCTTTCACCAAGCGGCACCTATGTCATCTCATCGTCCACTCTTGCCGACGGAAGCTATGACATCACCGCGACGGCTGACGACGGTGTATCCGGCGTCAGCGACCCATCGTCGGCCCTGGCACTGACAATCGATACCGTGGCCCCGAACGTTCCGAGTGTACCGGACCTGTCGTCGGCCAGCGATTCCGGAACGGCCGACACCGACGACCTCACCAATGACACCACGCCGACGCTGTCCGGGACCTCCGAAGCCGGTATCCATGTGGAATTGACATCCGACGAAGACGGCCTGGTTGGCACGGCAAGTGCCGACGGTTCGGGCAACTGGTCGATCACCACCAGTGCCCTGTCCGAGGACGATCATTCGCTGACAGCTACGGCAAAAGATATCGCGGGCAATACCAGCACGGCATCAGCGGCACTTGTGGTGACGATCGATGCGACCTCACCAGCCGCTCCGGCAATCCCGGACCTGGCCACGGCCAGTGACACCGGCAACGACAGCGACAATATCACCAGCGACGACACACCAACGATCAACGGAACGGCCGAGGCCGACACGTCAATAGAACTGCTTTCCGGTTCCACGTCACTGGGCACCACGACGGCCGACGTTTCCGGGAACTGGTCGATTACGACCGGAGCTCTCGCCGAAACAGTCCACAACCTGACAGCCACGTCGACCGACGCCGC
>DLVV01000401.1:0-4275 GCA_003445035.1 Planctomycetaceae bacterium
GTGCGGCGCGAAAACCGGGGGTGCGCGGCGGGGACGGGTGAGTGATGCAAGGTCATCGGGTGATTCCCACGCGTGATCGAATGGGCAACAGGTCCTCGAACCAGACCCCAGCTTAATCCATCGGGTCCGACTGATCTATCAGTTTATCCTTTCATGACCGGTTGGCTCAACACCGACCCACTCCAGGCACGTACGCGGACCGGAAACCGCCTAGACCTCGGGCAATTCGTAGCCCTGGCGATAGTTTTTGGTGAGCATCGCCGTCGCCTCCGGTGCATTTTTGAAGGTCTGGGTCTTCGGGTCGAAGTCGAGTCGTCCACGGCTGCGGTAGGCGACTTCGCCGAGGTGGACGAGGCTGCAGGAGAGGTGTCCGATCTCGGCACTGGCGCGCGTCTTGAAGTTTCGCGAGCGGACCGATTCGAGGAAGTTGGCCATGTGGGGCGCGTAGCCCCGTTGGGTTCGTGTTTCCTTCGGCTCGGTTGGCCCGGGTTTGCCCTTGGGGCCGAGGAATGTGCTGAAGGCTCCGCGGCGCGAGAAGATCATGTAGCCGTCGGTTCCATAGAAGGCGTTGCCGCTGTCATACCCATGCAGGCCGTAGGGGGTGAACAGCCGGTCCTCGTAGATCAGCACCCGGCCGTCCTCGTATTCGTAGTTGACCATCATGTTGTCGGGGTACTCGCGGTCGCCGCGATTGTCTCCGCGGTAGACCGAGTGGCTGCCGTGGGCGGTGATGCGAATCGGCTGGGTCGTAACACCGAGTCCCCAGCGGGCCATGTCGAGGTCGTGGATCCCGTCGTCTCCGATGTCTCCGTTTCCGTAATCCCGGTAGACCCGCCAGTTGCGGTGGAAGCGGTTGACGTTGAAGCCCCGGACCGGGGCCGGTCCCAGCCAGCGATCGTAGTCGACGTCGGCCGGCGGCTTGGCGTCGGCGACGACCTTGCGGGTCCCCCGTCGCTGGACGTTCCAGGCCTTGGTGATGCGGACCTCGCCGAGCAGGCCTTCGGCCAGGAGCTTACCGGCCGCTGCGGTCACCGGGCTCGATCTCATCTGGGAACCATGCTGCACGACCCGCTTGTATTTCTTGGCCGCCGCGATGATCGCCGGCCCTTCGTTGAAGACGTGAGACATCGGCTTTTCGACGTAGATGTCCTTGCCGGCGGCCAGGGCCAGCAACGCGATCCGGGCGTGCCAGTGGTGGGGTGTCCCGATGATGACAACATCGATGTTGTCATCTTCAACGACATCCTCGAAACGGCCGGTTCGTCGCGGGGCGGCCTTCTGATATCTCGAGACGACTCCGGCAATCCGGTCCATCTGCCGCGGATCAACATCGCAGAGCCACCCGACGTGGACATGGGGGGCGAAGTGGCTGAGGCTGCGGGAGTGGGCGTTCATGATCCCGCCGCAACCGATCAGTCCGATGCGGATCGTATCGGACGGAGCAGCCCGGTTGGCCAACAACGTGCCGGTCATCGCCGTGGTCGAGGCTCCGGCCAGGAAACCGCGTCGCGAGCAATCGTGGTCCATGTCATCAATCTCCTTGGGGTTTGGTCCAGCCTCGCACGATCGACGGGGTGTTTCAACGACGGTCGGATTCCGGGTCGTCCTCTCGTCGCTGGAACTCGGCGTCGATCACCGCCGCGTCCTGGTGCGTTCCGGTCGATGGTCCGACCTGACGAACCTCGATCTGTGAAGTGAGTTTCTTGACCAGCCGTCTTCGAACCAGGAACCGGATCGGTGGCGTCAGCAGGGCCAGACCCACCACGTCGGTGATTAATCCCGGCGTGATCAACACCGCCCCGGCCAGCAGGATCAGCACCCCGTCGAGCATCGCGTTGGCCGGAAGCGCCCCCTGGCCGACCTCGCGGTTGAAGTTTCGCCAGGCTGTCAGTCCCTGTCGCTTGGCCAGCGAGGCACCGATGAGCCCTGTGCAGATCACCAGGCCCACGGCGAAACCGAAGCCCAGGAAACTGTCTCCGGCCAGTGCGGACAGCAGCCAGAGGTCCAGCAGCGGAAGCACAATGAACAGGGCCAGCAGTTTCAGCATGATCCCGTAGGGAGTCCTTCAGTCTCTTAGCTGAACAGTTCGTTGACCACTTCGCCGTGAACGTCTGTCAGACGGAAATCCCGCCCGGAGTGACGATAGGTCAGTCTCAGGTGGTCGATTCCCAGCAGGTGCAGCAGGGTGGCGTGGAGATCGTGCATGTGCATCTTCTTCTCCACGGCAACGTGACCGAACTCGTCGGTGCTTCCGTAGGCAAAAGCCGGTTTCAGCCCACCGCCGGCCAGCCAGACCGTGAAGCCATCGGGGTTGTGGTCTCGACCGGTCCCCCGATCCTGTGCGTAGGGCGTACGGCCGAACTCGGCACCCCACCAGACGATCGTGTCGTCCAGGAGACCTCGTTGGTCGAGGTCCTCGAGCAATCCTGCGACCGGCCTGTCGACACGGCGGGCGTGCTCGGCATGCTTGGGCAGGTTCGAGTGCTGGTCCCAGGCCGGATTGGGTGATCCGTCACCGTAGGTGACCTGGATGAAACGCACGCCGGCTTCGCTGAGCCGTCGAGCCATCAGGCACTGGCGACCGAAATTGTCGGTTTGGGGCTGGTTGATTCCGTACAGGGCCTGGGTCGCGGCGGTTTCCCCCGACAAGTCCAGGATATCCGGCGCGTGGCTCTGCATCCGCCAGGCCAGTTCGAAGGAGTTGATCACCGCTTCCAGTTCGGTGTCCCTCGTGTTGGATGGCAGTTGTCCATTGTTGAGCGACCGCAGCAGGTTGAACTGTTGCCGTTGTTGTTGCCGGGGCAGCCGGGAATTGACCAGGTCGCGGATCTTTGCGTCAGCGGCCGGACCACCTGCTGTGCCCATGGTCGTTCCCTGGAAAACCGGAGGCAGGAAGGCGCTGCCATAATTGCGGGCACCCCCGTTCCCGGGGGATGGGCAGATCGAAACGAAACCGGGCAGGTTCTCGTTTTCGCTCCCCAGCCCGTAATTGATCCAGGCCCCCATCGATGGTCGAACGAAGTTGGTGGATCCGCAGTGGAGGAACAACGTGGCCGGACCGTGTGCCACACCCTCGGTGTGCATCGAGTGCAGCAGGCAGAGCTTGTCGGAGTGTCGGGCCGTTTCCGGAAACAGGTCCGACACCCAACGGCCGGATTCTCCGTATTGCCGGAATTTCCAGAGCGGTTTCTTCAGCAGCTGCTGGCTGCCCCGTTTTCCTGACTTGGCGATGGCCCGCGCATCATCAAAGGGCAGGGTCTCACCGTCCCGTTTCTCCAGCACCGGCTTGTAGTCGAACGAATCGACGTGGCTCGGTCCTCCCTGCATGAACAGGAAGATGATCCGCTTGGCCCGCGGGGGGAGGTGGGGTTGCCGGGGACGCAGCGGGTTGGACGGTGCGGCCGAGGCGGACGTGTTCAGCAGCCCGGTGAGTGCCAGCTGGCCGAAGCCACAGGCTGCGGCCCCGAGAGCATCTCGACGAGTGAAGATGGGCTGTGACATGTTTCTGCGTGTGTTCGTGTCGCTGCCGAGTTGGCACGGTCATCGAAGGTATCGGAAGTCGATCGAGGCAAACAGGACCTGGATCACCTGCGCCCATTTTTTCAGTCTCAATGTCTTATCGTCGTTCTCAGAGCCCACGAATGCCAGCATCGACTGCAATTCCTCCGGGGTCGGTGGGCGACCCAGCGTGGCGCGAACGATCAGCTGGATTCTGCCGTGGTCGCCGTCCAGTCGATGACCGAGGAGTCGTTGGGCGGAATGGTCGGCCTGCTGTAGGACCCATGGGTTGTTCATCAGGAACAGGGCCTGGGGAGTCGTGCTGGAGTTTTCACGCCGCCCCGTGACCATGCTCGGGTTGGCGAAGTCAAAAACCCTGAAGAGCTCCGGCAGCGAATTGCGGAGGACCGGCCAGTAGAGGGCCCGCCGGTTGCTGTCGTGGCGATAGTTGTAGTCGTTGGTCGTGCCGGAGCGAATCTGCGGGCCACCGAGATCCGTCTGCAGGCGTCCGCTGACAGAGAGCATGGCGTCAAGCAGGCTCTCGGCGTCAAGACGCCTTCGGTTCATCCGCCAGAGCAGGCGATTGTCCGGATCGCGGTCCGAGCCGAGCTGGTCGTGGCTGGAGTCGAGCCGGTAGGTGCGGGTGAGGACCAGTTCGCGGAGCAGGCTTTTGACCGACCAGTTCTGCTGGATCAGCCTCGCCGCCAGGTAATCGAGCAACCGGGGGTGCGAGGGCGATTCGCCTGTCGTCCCGAAGTTGTCGGTCGTGCGGACCAG
>DLVV01000401.1:4599-12582 GCA_003445035.1 Planctomycetaceae bacterium
CCCGCGCCGAACAGCCAGTGCCACAACCGGTTGGCCAGGACACGGGCCGTCAACGGGTTGTCGTGGTGGGCGATCCACCGTCCCAGTTCCCGACGCCCACTCTGCTTGGACGAGAACGCCGGACGGTAGTCCAGCGAGATCACCTGCAGGAACCCGCGGGGTGCAACGGGGCCCAGGTTGTGGACGTTTCCACGAACGTGGATTCGAGTGTCCGCGATCGCCTTCTCTTCCTCGACGGACATGTACTTCGGCTGGCCGGGAGCTCGCTGTTGTAGGACTTTCAGTTGTTGTTTCAGGTCGCGAAGTCGCTGCGGGTTCCCCGCTGGCGTCTTCGTGGCAACCGGCTTCTTCCCGGCGACCTCGGCCGGCAGGAACTGAACCGCGTCGATGATCACCACTCCGGTGGTACCGGAGTTGGTGACCACGACTTCGTGAGAACCACCTTGCAGGAAACGGTGGCGTCCCAGCGAGATGAAGCGACCGTCGAGTGGCGGAGTCAGCTTCTGGTTGATTGTGACCGTCCTGCGGCCATTGGCGCTGATGACCGTGACCGGGACATCGGGGCTGCGATTGCCACCCGGCGTGTAGGCAAACCGCACCTCGTATTCGCCGTCTCGAGGAATTCGGGGGCGAAAGCGGGCGGTCTTTTCGCCTTTCTGTTCACCCTTGTCATGTTGGTAACCGGTGCCGACGTAACTCTTGGTGTACTGGGATTTCATCCAGACGCCGGTGGTCACCGCCTGGAGATCGTCCACGACGATACCGGCCAGTTTCGCCACCGGCAGCGGGGACAGGCCCTTCTTGTTCGTGGTGCCCTGGAGTGTCTTGATCCGGGCCTTCAGTGCGGCCACGGCCTGGTTGTGCTCCTGGATCTGTGCCGTCCGGGCCGGAATGACCGGCAGCGGCAGCTCGATCCACTTGGAGACGTTGGCGTGGTTGAGCGTCTTGGTGTTGCGAAGAATTCCGGCCAGGGCGTAATAGTCGCTGGTGGGGATCGGGTCAAACTTGTGGTCGTGGCAGCGAGCACAGCCGATCGTCTGAGCCAGGAAGGCACGTGAGATGGTCTCGAGCTGCTCATCGACGACATCCATCCGCAGCTTGGCCTTGTCCTGGTCCTCGAGGTTGTTGTTTCCCAGTGCCAGGAAAGTGGTGGCGACGAGGTTTTGCTGTCGCTGCGGCAACGACGTCGCGGGCAACAGGTCTCCGGCCACCTGTTCCTGCACGAAGCGGCCAAGAGACCGATCGTCATTGAAGGTCTTGACCACGTAATCCCGATATCTCCAGGCCTCGGGGAACAGGAACCCTCGCAAGGTGATCGATTCGGCAAAACGAACGACATCCAGCCAGTGTCGTCCCCAGCGTTCGCCAAAGTGGGGTGAAGCCAGCAGGCGGTCGACGAGGCGAGTGTAGGCCTCGGGCGAATCATCATTCACGAACGTCTCGATCTGGGCGGGTGTCGGCGGCAGGCCGATCAGATCGAAGGACAACCGCCGGATCAGGATATGACGGTCCGCTTCGGCGACCTGCTGCAGCCGGGCCGTCTTGAGACGGGCCAGCAGGAAGGCGTCGACGGCCGACGAGCTGACCGGGCCGCCGTGGCCTGGGACGGGCGGCTTCTTCAGGGGCCGGTAAGCCCAGTGATTGCGTCCCACCTCGATGTCGATTTTCGAGATGGTTGCCGCGCGGCCCCGACGGGGATCGGGTGCTCCGCGAATGATCCACTCGCGGAAATCGGCGATGACCGCCCCGGGCAGCTTCCCCTTGGGGGGCATCTCCAGGGAATCGTAGTTCAGGGCTTTCAGCAGCAGGCTCTCGTCCGGTTTGCCCGGGACGATTGCCGCACCAGTTTCGCCCCCCTTGCGGACACCCTCGCGGTTGTCCAGCCAGAGGCCGCCACGCAGTTTCTTCACCCTGGCAGCCTTGGATGAATGGCAGGCGTAACATTGAGCCACGAGGACCGGGCGGATCTTCTTCTCGAAGAACGAGATGTCCCGGGGTGACAACGCCGGTCCGTCGTCGGCGGCTGCCGGGCAGGCGATCACTGCGAAGGCCAGGCAGAGTCGGGTGGGCAGGCCGATCATCCAAAAGTCCGTGTCAGAATCGCGACGGCCGAGTTGTCCGGCCCCGTCGTGTGTGCTGCTCACTTCGTTGTGTGGCGATCAGCAGGTGGGACGGAACGGGGTTGCCTCGGTGTGGTTCGCAGGTGAGTGATGGGGGTTCAGCGGCGGGTGGGCCGATGGGAGTCCGATCCGGACCCCGCCCGGCAGCATTCAATGGCCGAAAGCCGTTGCGGGTTGTCTGTTCGACTGCACCGCGGATTTCACCATGAGACGCGTCCGCGGAATACGCGTTGAGAGGGAGAATGAGAGCGCGAGAACGCACCGAAGTCGATTGTCACGGCTGGACACGGCCGAGGCAATGACAGAACCGGTTTCGGGGTCCACCAAGAAAACAGGACCGGCTCACCAAAGGCTGTGAGCCGGTCCTGCGCATTCCGCAGTGGGAATCAGTGTCCGCGGCTACTTGGTGCCGGGAGCCTTCTTGCCACCCGATTCGTCGCCCTTGGCAGCCTTCTCGAGAGAAGGCTTGGCGTTCTCATCGACGACTTCGTCGGCAGATGGGTCGGCTGTCGGCGCAGGCATGTTGTCACCGGATTCGGTGGGGTTTCCCCCGCAGCCGAGGCTGAATGTGGTCAGCAAGGCACCGCACAACATCGTTAGAAACAACTTCTTCATTTTCCGTGTCACCATTCAATGTGAAAAAAAAGACCGCAGCAGAACAGGACCGAGAGCTAGTTGCCTCCGGGTCCACCACCGGGAGGAGGACCACCACCCTTGGTCGGGGCCAGCGGATCGGCTTCGCCGCCTTCTCCCTGCATTTTCATCACGTCGTCACTGCCCATTCCGCCTTCCGTGTCGCCGGTGTTGTCGTCCTGCTGGATCGGGCTTCCGTCACCGCCGGGGTTTTCACCGCTGCTGCCGGGGCCCGAGTCGCAGCCGATCGGAACTGCGGCCAATGCGGCGATCGTCATCCACGTCGTAAACCTCTTCATCGTGCGTCCTCTCAGTGATGTCATTGACCGAAGTCGTTCCAAGGAGCAAACCAGCCACCTATTGCAACAACTCCGATTCGCTTCGGCCAGCGTGTATTCCCTGTTTCAGGGAAAAATGCGAGGTCGGGCTAGAACGGAGTTTCGGCCAGATCGTTCATGGAGATGGTGCACAACGACTTGAGGATCGACTGATCGACGTTCTCGTTGAGAAATCGGACGCTTCCGTCGGCGAACACCGCGTGAACTCCTCCATCGTGGCGGCTTCCGGCTCCCCAGGCGTAGGGGACGCCCTGTCCATGGTAGTCGTAGTTGATTCCGTACTGCATCGGCAGGATCGGGTGCGTGTGCACGTACGCCTGGAGGTAGGGGCCGTAGGCCGCGTGGGTCTTCCGAAAAGGTGTTTCAATCAGCAGCAATGTGGTGGTGTGAGGATCCAGGATATCCTTCATCCGGGCTGCACCATTCTTGCCGAACGCGGTCTTGTTGTTGGCTCGATCGGCCCGGTAGGTGTTGACCTCGGCGTATTCGTGGTTGCGGTGCACGAACCCGTAACTGACCCGGGTGCCACCGGTGATGGCGTACATGTTCCCGGTCAGGACCGAGCTGCCTCCTGCCACGTGGAATTCTTTCGTGTGCGGGTCATCGAAATTGGGATCCGAAGGGCAGCGAAAGATCGGCACCGCCAGCCCTTCGAGTACCGGCTGGCTGTCCCCGCCGCCGACCGAGTGCCAGTCGGCTTTTCCTGTCGCCCGGTTCCAGTCAATTTTCTGTGAGAGTGCGCCCTCTTCGACGTGAGGAAGCAGCATCAGGTAACCGGTGAAATTGCGGACCTGGCCCGTTGCGACATAACTCCTGGAGTGCCACTCACCACCGTTGATGTAGGAAGGGGGCAGGACCTTGTTGGTGTCGTTGTAGTTGAACAGGGCGAGGCCGATGTTCTTCAGGTTGGCGCGGCACTGTGTCTTGCGAGCCGCCTCGCGGGCCAGTTGGACCGCCGGTAGCAACAGGGCGATCAGGATCGCGATGATCGCGATCACGACGAGCAACTCGACCATGGTGAAGCCACGGAGGGCTCGGGAGGGGCGGCGTGACATCGAGAGAATTCCTGGAATTGCCGGGAGGGTCGGCGACCGACCGGAACCCCCAGGCCGCCTGCCACCATCTTCCCAATTCGATCGACAGATCGTCAACAGCCGTCACCGGACGGTTTGGGATTGGCCGGGGGTTTTGCTGGCGGCTTGTCTTTGGATGAGGGGAGTTTTGACGAGAGGCTGAAATTGAAGTCGTTTTCTCCGGGCTTGACGAAATGGTGCAGGGTCGAGCTGACGTTGTAGACCTCGCGAATCGTTTCCTCACCGTCAGCGTCGGTCCTGGAGATCACCACGCGATTGGGGCCAACCACGGCTCCGGGCCGCGTTTCGGTGAAGACCAGTTGGTAGCGTCCGTTCGGATCGGTGACGCCCCGGGCCGTCCCGCTTCTCTCGGCCTGGAACTCGATCTTCGCTCCGACCAGCGGGTTGCCGTTGAACAGCACCAATCCGGTCACTTCAGCCAGCTCAGCCACTTCACCGATTCCCTTGGGCGTGGTCAGGTGAAAGCTGATCACGTTGTGGCCCTCGTGAACGGTCGTCTTCAGGATTGACTTGGTGTTGTAGATCGAAGGCAGGGGCTCTTCGGTGGGATCCTCGGAGTTGTTTCCGAACAAACCGACGCTGACCGAGTGTTCACCGACGGGGGCACCAGCGATCCGGCGGTTGAACTTCAGTTTGTAGTACCCGTTCTCGTCGGTTCCGGCCGAGCAGGTGCGCGACATCTTGTTGTTGAAGTCGATCTGGGCGCCGGCCAGGGGTTGTCCGTCGAGGGTGACCCAGCCGACGACCCGTCCCAGGGCGCGGCCATCCGGAGCCTTGAGCCGACGCGGGCCGTCGTCACCGCAGCCGGCGAGACCAGCGACCAGTGCCAGCAGGAGCGGTGTGACCAGCAGTCGGAACGAGAATTGAGCCATCGGGGAATGCTCCGAGATCGCGAGCCGGTGGTGCGTCACAACGGACACAACAAATCAAAGACGCCGGGCACGGGCCGCGTGCGACCCGTGCCCGGCGGTAGCAGTCATCATCCATCTCAGATGGTGCGACGAGATCCGGAGTCTAGAACGAATTCGGAATCTCGACCGCTTCACGTCCTTCGATGGTCGTCAACGCGTTGGTCAGGCCTCGGTCGGTCGATTCGTTGACGAATGTGACACGACCATCTCCGAAGAGAATATGGCATCCGCCGTTGTGACGGCTGCCGGGGCCCCACGCGTAGGGACGACCTGAACCACGGTAGTCATAGTTGATACCGTACTGCCGTGGCAGGATGTTGTGGGTGTGCGTGTAGGCCTGCAGATACGGGCCATACGCACGCGACCACTTCCGGAACGGGGTTTCGATCAACAACATCGTCTGGGAGGCCCCATCGTTGATGTCGCTGAGCTTCGCCGCCCCGTTCTTGCCGAAGGCGGTCTTGTACCACGCGTAGTCCATCCCGTAGCAGTTGTAGATGGCGTACTCGTGGTGACGGTGCACGAACCCGTAGCTGACGCGGCTCGAATTGTGGATGGTGTACATGTTCTGCCATCCGTACGAGTGCGGGTCATCGAAGTTCGCGTCCGACGGGCAACGAAGCACGTCAAGCTTCTTGCCCTCGATCTGGAGCTGCCTTTGGCCACCCCCTCGACTTCGCCAGTCGGCCTGGCCGGTCGCGAAATTGAAGTCGATGGCGTTGTACAACGGCTGTTGGTCGATGTAGGGCAACAGAAGCAGGTAACCAGTGTGGTTCTTGATCTGCCCGTAAGGCAGATATACGTAGCTGCGGACCTCGCCACCGTTGACGTACGACGCCGGGAACACGTTGTATGACTCGTGATAGTTCATCAAAGCCAGACCAAGTTGCTTCATGTTGTTGCGGCACTGGCTGCGGCGAGCGGCCTCGCGGGCCTGCTGCACAGCCGGTAGCAGCAACGCAATGAGAATGGCGATGATCGCAATCACCACCAACAACTCGATGAGCGTGAAACCACGCTTTCTCGATTGCTGTTTCGACATTTGGACAAGTCCTTTCCTGGTCTCACAAGGAGACCGCAGAGAGTCGCAAAAAAAAATCTGATCAGACGATGAAGTCCATTTCAGTCTTCCCGGGGTCATTGGGATCCGAGAAGACCAACTCCTGTGCCTGTGAGCGAGCTTGTCACACCCGCGCTCCCGCGAGGGGAGAATTGACGTCATCAACTTGAGCGATGAACAAGATTATGATGGAGATATCGTGAAGTCGTCAGGCCACGTCGCTTGTGGTGTCGGCCGATGATCGTGAGATTCTCACGGAATGAAATCGAATGAAAAACGGGCCGAACCGAACTGCTGCCGTGGGTTGTACTGACAGGCGGTCAACTGATTTCTTGTGCCCAAAACCACCCGGGACGCCGATGACATGTCAGAATGGTGTCCGAGGGTCGCTCTGTTGCCGCGTGATCAATCCGATTCGGCGAAAAGAACGCCGACGAGCAGATCACGCCGCACCCGGAGGTGGCGGTACTCTCCTTTCGATCAGACCGGATTGTGTTGAGTGAGTGCCCGGGATGGAGAGAATCCTCCATCCCACAAAAGAACGTTCACCCACTATTGTGCCGCCAAGGCGAACATAATGTCAAAGCCAATCAGGTCCGGAGCGGATTTTGATCCCCCCGCGAGTGGTCGCGGGCGAGCGGTACCGGGCTGGGCTGTTTTAGCGGTTCTTTCGGTTTCCGTCGCCGGATTCGCATGGTTGCTGTGGCCCGGTCCCGACGTGGCGAGCCAACTGGCCGAAGCCCGATCCGCCCTGGACGACGGGGATCTGGATCGAGCCATCCACCTGTCCGAGGCGGTTTTCGAGCGGTCCGAGCACGACGGGTCGACACGTGGCCGAGCGGCGATGCTCCGGGCCCGGGTGGCCGAGGCCGGTGAGCAATGGGATGTGGCGGCCGGATGGTACGACCGCGTTCCCGACGGGGTTTCCGAGGAAACCGACGCCCGCGCCTCAGCCGGGTCCCTTTACGCCGATCGGCTCGATCGCCTCGGCGATGCGATCCAACGCTTCACCGTCCTTCATGACCTGGACCCCGACAGCCTTCTGGCACGCCGCCGCCTGGCACAGTTGCTGGGCTTGGCCACCCGCAATCACGAAGCCGAGCCCCACCTGGTCGCCCTGGTTCGGCTCGGGAACATCTCGCATCTTCAGTTGTTGCTGCTGGTTCTGGGCGAGGAGACGATCGACGACGCCGAGGTGCTCGAGAAGTTCCGTGCGGCTGCTCCCGGTGATGCCCATCCGTTGATCGCCCTGGCCCGCGTTGCGGAACAGGCCGGCGAGATTCCACAAGCTCGGGAGTGGCTCGAGTCAGCGATCGCGGCCGATGGCGAACTGGTGCAGCCGGTGGTTCGTCTGGGCCAGTTACTGGTCGATGCTCGCGATGGGCCAGCGCTGGTGGCCTGGCACGAATCTCACATGTCCGTCTCCCTGGGTATCCATCCCGGTGGCCAGGTCGTCCTGGGTGACATTTTCCGCCTGGCCGGGCGATTGCCCCTGGCGGCGCGTTGCTACCACGAGGCGGTTCGACTGGACCCGAATCGTCCCGAGGCGTGTTATCGCCTGGGCCGGATCCTGGTCCGGCTGGGTCGTTCCTCCGATGCTGCCGAGTTTCTCGAGCGGGCCCGGCAGGTCGAAGCCTATGTGCAGGCGGCCAAGGTGGCCAAGACTCCCGATGACATCGCCGACGTAGCTCGTCGTGCCGACGAACTGGCCCTGCCGTGGGAGCACTATGCCTGGACCGCACTGCTGGCCGCGGTCCGCCCGGACGACCGCGGTCTCGCCGAGCGGCTGCCTCGGATCCGAGAAGCGCTCGACGGATTGCCCGAACC
>DLVV01000432.1 GCA_003445035.1 Planctomycetaceae bacterium
CCGCCCATGCCGCCGCCACCCATGTCGTGGTGATGGTCGTCGTGGTGATGGTCGTCATCCTCTTCGGCCGGTTCTTCGACAACAATCGAATCGGTCGTCAGCAGCAATCCGGCAACGCTGGCGGCGTTCTGGAGAGCCGAGCGAACGACCTTTGTCGGGTCGATGACCCCGAACTCGATCATGTCGCCGTACTTGTCGTTCAGGGCGTCGTAACCGTAGTTGACCTGCTTGCTCTTGAGGATACGGCTGGCAACAACGGCTCCGTCCTGTCCGGCGTTTTCGGAAATGGTGCGAACGGGCATCGAGAGCACGTCGAGGATCAACTGGGCGCCGTACTGTTCGTCGCCGTCGAGCTCGAGTTTCTCGACCGCCTTGTTACACCTCAGCAACGCGACCCCTCCGCCGGGCACGATGCCCTCGTCGATCGCCGCACGGGTGGCGGACAGGGCGTCGTCGACCAGGTCCTTACGTTCCTTCATGGCTGTCTCGGTGGCAGCCCCGACGTTGATCTGGGCCACGCCGCCGGCCAGCTTGGCCAGTCGCTCCTGCAGTTTCTCGACGTCGTACTCGCTCTCGGTGACCTCGATCTCCTGCCGGATCTGCTCGGCCCGGCCGTCGATCGCCGTCTTGTTGCCGGCCCCCTTGACCACCGTGGTGTTCTCGGCGTCGATGATGATCTTGCCGACGGTGCCCAGTTGATCGACGGTGACGTTTTCGAGCTTGATGCCGAGGTCCTTGAAGATGGCCTGCCCGCCGGTCAACACGGCGATGTCTTCCATCTGGGCCTTGCGGCGGTCGCCGTAGCCGGGGGCCTTGACGGCGGCGATCTTAAGGATGCCGCGGAGCTTGTTGACGACCAGTGTCGCCAGCGCCTCGCCATCGACGTCCTCGGCAATGATCAGCAGGGGTTGTCCCGATTCGGAGACCACTTCCAGCAGCGGTACCAGGTCCTTGGCATTGCTGATCTTCTCTTCCCAGATCAGGACCCGGCAGTTCTCCAGTTCGCAGATCTGCGCGTCTTCGTCGGTGACGAAGTGAGGCGAGAGATACCCGCGTTCGAACTGCATACCCTCGACCAGGTCGACCTCGGTGTTGATCTGCCGGCCTTCCTCGACGGTGATCACGCCGTCGTTGCCGACTTTCAGCAGAGCGTCGGCCAGGATCGCACCGATCTCAGGATCGTTGTTTCCGGCGATCGTAGCCACGGTGGCGATCGCCTTCTTGTCGTTGGATTTCACCGGGGTGGCCATCTTGCCGAGTTGCTCGAGGCAAACTGCGACGGCCTTGTGGACGCCGCGAGACATCGCCATGGGGTCGGCGCCGGCGGCGATGTACTTCAGCCCCGACTTGTAGATGGCCTCGGCGAGCACCGTGGCCGTGGTGGTCCCGTCACCAGCGACGTCGCTGGTCTTCGAAGCGACCTCCTTGACCAGTTGGACCCCCATGTTTTCGAAGGGGTCCTCCATCTCGATGTCCTCGGCGACGGTCACGCCGTCCTTGGTCACCTTGGGGGCGCCCCAGCCCTTGTCGAGCACGGCGTTGCGGCCGCGAGGCCCCAGGGTGCTCTTGACGGCACGGGACAACTTCGACACTCCAGCCAGCAGGCTCTTGCGAGCGTCCTCATCAAATGTCAACAACTTCGGCACGGTTTGTTCCTCACGCTTCCGCTGTCAGGCTCTTCAGAATGCAAATCACACGTGGAGGTTTTGCAATCGTCGTGCCAAAAGAGACCACGACGACGCAAGACCCTCTATTGAGAGAGGTTAGGCCCAAACTGTCAAGTCACCGCGAAGAGCCGGAAAACTGCCATGTTGGCAGTCTTGGGAACTCGTCTGCCACAGCGACCGATCCGAAGGCCGATCAGCACCAATCCTCAGCGACCCGACGACCACCGTCCCCGAAGACCGTCGCCAGTAATCGATCTCCGGGCGGACTGGAAACCGCACCGAATGTTGACCGGCTCAACGGCGTTGCTAGAATCGTGACCTGTCCTCGGGATGTAGCTCAGCCTGGCAGAGCGCTGCGTTCGGGACGCAGAGGTCGCAGGTTCAAATCCTGTCATCCCGACTCGACGTAAAAAGCAGCTCGTCGCATTCATTATGCGGCGAGCTGCTTTTCTTTGCCTTCGGGCAGGAAGTGCCGATCGGGACCGTTTGTCGTCGCCCCCCATTCAACGATCACGGCTTTTGCGGCCGGTAGTAAACCACAAAGATAAAGATGGTCCTGTCACGGGCGCGGCGATCTCGGCAAATCCGCTTATCGTCCAAAAGGTCCAGCGGCTTTATCCGGCGGCACCGCACAACACATCTCCCTCTATGGCCGTTCCGGTTATTCTGGATCGAGACAAACAAACGAGGCTTCGGATCCTGCTGACATGTCCCGACCGGGAACAACTCGCCGACGTGAGTTCTCAAGATCCGCAATCGCCGCCTCGGCCGCGACGATGTTCCCCGGACGCCGACACCGGTCCGTGGTATTGGCGCTGTTGATCGGGTTGGCCCCGGTTTCCACCAGCACCGCCGAAGACGCACACTGGGCCTACCGACCGCCGAACCGGCCATCTGTTCCGTCTGTCCGTCAGCACGATTGGCCGAGAAACCCGATCGACCGTTTCATTCTCAGTCGGCTGGAGGCCGGGCAACTGGCCCCATCCGACCGCGCCAACCGATTCACCCGTCTGCGTCGGTTGACCCTCGACCTGTCTGGCCTGCCGCCGAGTCCGCCCGAGATCCAGGCCTTCCTGTCCGACAGGCGACCGGGTGCCTGGCAGCGGTCTGTCGCCCGGCTGCTGGCCTCGCCCCGCTACGGCGAACGCATGGCCGGCCCCTGGCTGGACGCCGCCCGCTACGCCGACACCACCGGGCACGCTGCCGACAAGCCCCGCACGATGTGGCTGTACCGCGACTGGGTCATCGACGCCTTCAACCGCAATCAGCCGTTTGACCAGTTCACGATCGAACAACTGGCCGGAGACATGCTGCCCGATCCGACGGTCGACCAGCTCATCGCCACCGGGTTCCACCGCAATTCGATCCAGGCGCTGGGGAACAACCCCCGCAAGGAGGAGTTCCGGGTCAAGGGAATCGTCGACCGCGTGGAGACCACCGGCCGGGTCTGGCTGGGGCTGACCGTGGCGTGCGCGGAATGTCACGACCACAAGTACGAGGAGTTCTCCCAGGCCGAGTACTACCGGTTCTTCGCAATCTTCAACAACGTGCCGCACCTCGGAGAGAAATTCGATGTGCACGGCCCACGAATCCAGGTGCTGCCAGCCACCACCCGCGCCACCATCGCCCAGCTGCAACGAGAACTGGACGCCATCGAGGCGACAGCAAAAGTCACCGGGCCATTCCCGGACAGGCAGATCGCCGCGGACCTGCGGGCCTGGTCACTCCAGCCCCAGGCCCTGGACAAGCTTCAAGCCCCGTCGTTGAGAATCCGCTTCGCCGGTTCGGTCCGGGCCCTCAGCCGTGACGGCCGTTCGACCGGGGTCTCGACCGATTCACCCCGTTTGCCGAAAACCGCTTTTGCCGCCGACGGCCCTCGCCGTGGCATCCCCGCAATCAGGCTGGGCCCCGGGCGGTCGATCGTCTTCGAAGAGAGCCGGGTGCCGTCGTTCACCGGGGACCTTTCGATCGGGCTCTGGGTCCGCACGACCCAACCCGTCGCCGACCTCGTCAGCCAGTACGACTGGAGATCCGGACGCCGTGCCCACGTGTTCGGGATCGGCGGAGAGTCCGACAAGGACAGCCGCCCGGGCCGGCTGTTCACCTGGCTGTCACGAACCAGCAATCCCTTCGACGGGGCCGTGGTTTACGGATCGATCCCGGTCAACGATGGCCGCTGGCACCATGTCGCCATGTCCTACACCGCCGGTTCGTCAGTCGAGCTGTTCGTCGATGGCCGACGCGACACCGGGGCCACACTCACCGGACGGGTCCCTCCCCGGCTGGCCAATCCGACACTGCCGCTGGTTCTTGGGGGCGGCTTCAACAACAGCGGTCGTCCCAACGACTTCTTCGTCAACGGCCAGATGGCCGACGTCCGCCTCTTCGATCGTCCACTGGACGGAATCCAGCTGGGCGGACTGCCGGCAACAACAGCAAGTCAACTCGACATGTTCGTCCGGTCACGAACCCTCAAAATTCCACCGCCGCTTCGCTCACTGCATGCTCGACTGGTGGCGAGTTTCCACGGCCGTTCCGATCGGCAACGCGGATTGGCAAACCAAATCAAGAGGTTGAAGCGGAAGCTGGTCACCGCCCAGGTCATGGACGAACTCTCCCCACCCCGGAACACGTTCGTCCACGTACGGGGTGACTTCGAGAATCCGGGCGAACAGGTTGCACCGGCCATCCCGGCCCTGCTCTCGCACCGGGACAAGCCCGTCTCCCCGGCGACGCGTCTGACGCTGGCCCGCACACTGGTCGAGGGCAGCCATCCCCTGGTGGCACGTGTCGCGGTGAACCGGCTGTGGCAACACCACTTCGGTGCCGGCCTGGTCAGCACCCCCGACGACTTCGGCAGCACCGGGGAACCTCCCTCGCACCCCCAACTGCTCGACTGGCTCGCCGTCGAGCTGGTCGAGAGCGGCTGGAACATCCGTCACATCCAGCAGTTGATCCTCACCTCCGCCACCTACCAGCAGAACTCGCAGATCGGACCCGTGTCACGATCGGTCGATCCGCAGAACCGCTGGCTGGGACGATTCCCGCGTCGGCGGCTGGAGGCCGAACAGATTCGCGACCTCGCGCTGGCAGCCAGCGGCAGGCTGGTCGAACGCATCGGGGGCCCCAGTGTCTTTCCACCGCAACCGGCCTCGATCGGTCAGTTCCGCGACAAGACGGCCGGAACCTGGACCAACAGCACGGGACCCGACCGCTACCGGCGTTCGCTCTACACGTTCTGGCAGCGGATGTCGCCCTACCCGTCGCTGGTGCTCTTCGACGCGCCCAGTCGCGAACGCTGCACCGTCGCTCGTCCCACGACCAATACCCCACTGCAGGCCCTGGTCCTGCTCAACGATCCGCACTTCGTCGACCTGGCCCGCGGCCTGGGCCGCCGAATGCTGGCGACCGGAGACAACATCAGCGAGCGGATCCACACGGGATTCCTGGCAACGGTCTCGCGGCCACCCGACGCCGTCGAACTGGCCGCGTTCCGGCGGTTCGTCGGTGACGGCGAAGATCCCGACACCTGGTTCGGCCTCGCCCAGGTGCTGCTCAATCTCGACGAGACAATCACACGTGAGTGACCCGATCGCCACCCCCGACACCACTCGTCGACAGGTCCTGGCCAACGCCTCGGGACTGTTGAGCTTCGCCGCGCTGGAGAGCCTGCGGTCAGCCCCGGCATCGGATCTCGGATGCCACATCCCCCCGCGGGCCAGACACGTGATCTACCTGTTCATGTCCGGCGGCCCATCGCACGTGGACACCTTTGACCCCAAGCCCGAGTTGACCCGTCGCCACGGAGAACCGATTCCCGAGTCGTTCGTCAAGGACGTGCATTTCGCGATGATCCCCGACTCGACCCGGCGGCCCAGGCTGCAGGGCAGCCCCTGGCGGTTCCGCCGACACGGGGAGTCGGGGCTGGAAATTTCGAGCCTCTTTCCTCACATCGCCGGTGTCGCCGATCACCTGGCGGTGATCCGGTCGCTGCACAGCCCGATCTTCAACCACGATCCGGCCGTCAACCTGCTCAACACCGGCGACGGCCGGGTGGGTCGGCCGACGATGGGAGCCTGGCTGAGTTACGGGCTGGGCAGCCCCTCCCGGAATTTCCCGGCCTATGTCGTGCTGACCTCCGGCGTCAAGGTGCAACCCCTGCTGACCAGCTACTGGTCCAGCGGATTCCTGCCCACCCGGCACCAGGGAGTCGAATTCCGCAACAGCGGCGACCCGATCCTGTTTCTGTCGAATCCCGAATCGGTCGATACCGCCGGACGACGCAGGCAACTCGACCTCGTCCGGTTGATGAACCGACGACGGTTCCAGCAGTCCGGGGACCCGGAAACCCTGACCCGGATCCAGCAGTACGAACTGGCCTTCCGCATGCAGGCACGTGCTCCGGGCCTGGTCAACATCAGCGGGGAGACAGCGACCACGCTGAAGATGTACGGGGCCGATCCGGCGAAGCCGTCGTTCGCCCGGAACTGCCTGATGGCCCGACGGATGGTCGAATCGGGCATCCGCTTCGTCCAGCTCTACGACATGGGCTGGGACTCGCACGGTTCTCTGAAGTCCTC
>DLVV01000306.1:0-3138 GCA_003445035.1 Planctomycetaceae bacterium
ACGCGAGTGACCTCCTGGGGTGTGGTCCAGCCCGCGGTGATCGCCGCGATGCTGCGGGTGGCAAGATCGACGTGGCCGACCGAGACTGCCGCGGCGTGAAGCGAGCGGCTGTCGTTTCGTCTCAAGATGGCATCGGCGATTGCCGGCACGGAAGGGTCCAGCCATTCGGCGATCACACCACGACCGGCGTATCCCGTCTCGTGGCAGTCGGGGCATCCGGCGGCAACGTGGTGAGAACCGGTTGACCACGGCGATTGCGGAGTGTCTTTCGGGGCTGGTTGATTGCAGTGGCAGAGTCGTCTTAACAGGCGTTGGCAGAGGATTGCCAGCAGGCCGCTGCGGAGCAGATAAGGTTCGATGCCCATGTCGGCCAGGCGTCCGATCGCCTCCGCACCGCTTCCGGCGTGAAAAGTCGTCAGCACCAGGTGACCGGTCAATGAAGCCTGCAGCACGGTTTCGGCAGTTTCACGATCTCGGATCTCACCCACCATGATCACTTCCGGGTCCTGTCTCATCAGCGATCTCAGGCCTGTGGCGTAGTCGAAACCGGCGGCGGGGTTGACCTGGGACTGGGCGACGCCGGTGACCACCGATTCGATCGGGTCCTCGAGACTGACCAGGCTCAGGGGGCGCCCCTTGGCGGTGGCCAGTTCGCGGAGACAGGCGTACAGCGTCGTGGTCTTGCCGCTGCCAGCCGAGCCGGTCACCAGCACGACACCGCCGCGGCAGTTCAGCGACTGGTGCAACAGGTGTCCGACATCGTCGGGAAGGCCGAGGTCATCGACCCTCGAGAACTGGTCGCTGGTACGCAGCAGTCGAACCACGGTCTTTTCTCCGAACAGCGTCGGAAAGGTGCTGACTCGCATGTCGAGTGTGTTGTCGCCGGAACGGATTCGACCTTCCTGAGGTATGTCAGTGCGGTAGGTCAACAGTTCGGCCAGTACTTTCAGGCGAGCCACCACGTTGCTCGAGAGTGCTCGAGGCAAATGACCGACGTGGTGCAGCACTCCGTCGACCCGCCACGACAACTCCAGAGCCGTTTCGGTCGGGACCAAATGAAGGTCACTGGCGCCCCGGATGCGAGCTGTTTCAAGCAGTTCGTCGATCACCTCAGGAACCTCCATGGCCTGGAGGTCGGCGGACGCGGAAAAAATGGCGGAATTGGGTGAGTTCATGGGGGAATCGGGGGCTGGGGTGATGTTGTTAGCGGAGGTGAACTGGCGGGTTCAGAGCGGGTGTCGTGAATGCCGATAATCGACAATGTGGCGGCACGTCGTGTCTTCGCTGAATCTGAACTCAACGAAGAGGCGGGAAACACTGCCAAGGGGTCCAGACGTGTGTTATTGTGGAGGCAGGAACCGAGAACTCGGTCTGATGACTCCGGTCACCTGTGCGTTTTTGCCATGAGCGAATCTGTCCAATCCTGTCCGTCCTGTCGGACTCTGCTGCTGACCGATACGGTGCAATGTCCGTTGTGTCAGCACGTCGTCAACCCCGAGGTCGTGGGGGAGATAGTCGAGGAGTTGACGGTTGACACCATTTCCGCAGAGCGCGAGGGTGTCGAGTGCGGCGACTGCGGAGAGGTGGTTCGGCCCGAGCTGGTCCGTTGCTGGCGATGCGGGGCATTTTTGAGGCCGGAAATCGCTGCCCGGTTTCAAGAGATGCAACGCAATCCCTCCCCCGTGATGTACAGCCAGGAAGGCGGCTCCGGCGAGTTGGAGGATACCGCTCTGGGGTCGTTGCAGCAATCCAGTGCTTTGACTGGGGCCGTGTTGGACGAAGGGGGTTTCGAACTCGCCGAGGGAGTGAGTATGTCGGAAGGCGCCGATTTCGAACTCGATGACGAATTGCAGGCAACGGATGGCCGCGGGGAGGATTCCGAATCCGGAGAAGGCGTCGACGAACAGGCCGAGGGGGAAGCGGAGTCTGGCGAATCGGGCGAGGTGTCCGGAGACTCGTCTGCGGATGGTGAGGCCGATTCAGAAGGGGCTGACGACGACACATCCCACCCTGTGGCGGCCAGCGGGGATGCCTTGTTGGACATCGCCATGCGGGAGGAGGAGGAGTCCGACACGCGTCGCAAGAAAGGGGCGTCATCGGTCACCCGGGGCGGCGCGAGAGCGACCGCCAAGACCGGTTTCATTGTCTTTTGTCCCAATGGACATCCCATCGAGGTGCAGGAACGGCATCGGGGCAAGTCGGGGCGATGTCCCAAGTGCCAGTCGCCGTTTCACGTGCCGCATCAGAACTGGGATCCGGGTCAGGGCGAGGATGAGTCCTCGGGCGAAAGCGAAGAGCAACAAGTCGAACTGTTGTACGTCGAGTGGTTCGACGACGTGCGGATGCACCAGGTAGATCCCGGTTCGCTGAAACTCAAGGTTGACAGCCTGGCGGCGAAGTTCGAGACGGTTGATTTGGGGTTCTCCGTGGACAACCTGCTTCTGGTTAAACTGGCCAAAGGTGGCGGGTTGTTCGGTGGGGCCGCGGCAAAGAAATTGCCGGAAATTCGGGAACAGGTTCGGGAGCACCTCGAAGACGTTCGGTCGACCGATGGACTTCCGGCTTCGGAGTTCGTTGTTCTGCCCGGCGAGGTGTGCGAGACGCTGCGGGTTGTCCAGCCAGCCCCGTATGCTCACGAATCCATGTTTGCCGGTATCGACGTCTTTGGCGTCGGTCGGATCGCCGTGCGTCTGCCCGATGATTCGGAATCGAAAACGATCGATTTCCTGTCGTTTTCTTTGAGCGAATTTCGGCGGCTGTCGGGACGACTCGAAGAGTTGTTCGGAATTTCGGCGTTTGGAGCGGATGTTGGAGTGCCGCTGAAAGACACGCTCAACAAAGTGACATGTCATTACAACGAAGAGACAACCATGACGGTTGTCGAGAATGTGGCCTACTACGAGGCCGACGAGACTTTCGAGGTCACCCGGGTTGGATGTCGCTGCGAGGGTTGTGGATTGATTGTCAGCGAGGATGCTCGCAAGAAAGAGAAGATCGGTGGCAAATCGGGCAAGGGGATCGCCAAGGCGGTCTGCCCGAAGTGCAAGCGCCGGTTTGGCGACAACCCCTTGTTCGAAATTTCTCGCACCGGTGCCGATGACCAGGATCTCGAGTCAGTGGCCACTGAGGCTACTGAGG
>DLVV01000306.1:3456-6930 GCA_003445035.1 Planctomycetaceae bacterium
CTGAGGAAGCTGATCCGGAGGCTGTCGAATCTGAACCGGGTGAGAGTGCCGGTGAACCGTCCGGCGACGAGATGGCAGAGACGAGCGATCCGGAATCCGATACGGACGCGGACCGTGATTCGGCCGAAATCGACGAGTGAGTCGCGGCCCGCACCATGATGGGTGGTTGAGTTCGCCACGTAGCGGGTTGGCGGTCCGGTAGTGACCGTCACGACAGCTTGTGCCGGTTATACGGTTCAAAGACACCGGGGGAGCTTTCTCGGTTACTTGACCCGTTCCCTTTGTCAGGTAGAATTGTCGTGTCTCGCGTGGATTTGGGGGTCGTTGGATCTCCTGGGCACGGCGAGCGGGGGCCGGTAGTTCTTGTCGTGAATCTCATGGCAGGAGGAGCTGGAACCAGGCATCGCAGGAGCGTCCTGTGACAGGCGGCTACGCTGGCGATTTCAAGGAGCAGGTCCGTTCTCAGACGGATCTTGTCTCGTTGATTGGTGAAACGGTCTCGCTGACGGCCCGGGGCGGCCGAGGTGATCACGTCGCGCTTTGCCCGTTTCACGAGGATCACAACCCTTCTTTGCACGTCTACTCTGATCGTCAGACGTACCGATGCTGGGTCTGCGATGCCGGCGGTGATTGCTTCTCGTGGGTGATGCACTTCGAAAATGTGGGATTTCGCGAAGCATTGGAGCAGTTGGCCGAACGGGCCAACCTCGAAATACCGCGCCAGCGGAGGACCGCAGGATCGGGAAGAGACGAGAAGGCTCGACTTTACGAGATCCTGGGATGGGCCGAAGAGCAGTTCCACAGATTTCTTGTTGAAGATCCAGCGGCGGTGCGTGCGCGAGACTACCTCGACCAGCGGCGGTTGGGCACAGAAACGGTGTCCGTGTTCCGAATTGGGTTTCATCCGCCCGTCTGGGACTGGTTGCAGAAAAGGGCAGAAGGACGCTATCGCTCCGCCGAACTCGAGTCGGCCGGGTTGGTTCGACAGCGGCAGGATGGTTCGGGTCTTCGAGATGACTTCGTTGACCGTGTGCTGTTTCCGATTCACGACCTGAGTGGCCGAACTGTAGGGTTTGGTGGACGGATCCTTCCGGATCACTCCTATCCCGATGCTCCCAAATATCTCAACAGTGCAGAAAATCCGGTGTTCTCGAAAAAAAGCCTCCTGTATGGACTGGGGCTGTCGCGGGAGGGGATCCGTCGTGAGAAGGCGGCGGTGGTCGTGGAAGGGTACACCGACTGTGTGACGGCTCACCAATACGGCGTCGACAATGTGGTTGGGACACTCGGGACGGCACTGACGGACGAACACGTCACCGCCTTGAAACGGATGTCCCAGCGAGTGGTGCTGGTCTACGACGGTGATCAGGCGGGCCAGATGGCCGCAGAGCGGGCTCTACCCCGTTTCCTCGCCCAGGATGTCGACTTGCGGGTTTTGACGTTGCCCGAGGGGTTGGATCCGGCGGAGTTTCTGGAACGACACGGAGAAACGGCCTTTCGGGAATTGTCCGCGGCCGCTCCGGAGGCGCTCGACTTCAAGTGGCAGGCGGCGGTAGCTCGAATCGGCACCGCGACGGTCGACTCCCGACAGCGGTTGCTCTCTGAAATGCTGGAGTTGATTGTCTCCGCCCCGAAGTTGAGCAATACTCCTCGTGAGGCAGTGATCCTCGGAATGGTCAGCCAGCGATTGGGTGTTGCCGAATCCGAATTACGGACAGCCCTGCAGCAGCGTCGCAAAGCCAGTCATGACCAACAGCGTGAACGTGGACAGGTCACAGGTGGCGAGGCTGGCCGAGTCTCGACACGTTTCGACGGTGGTGGAGCCGGCCCGGCCGGAAGGTCTGCTGGGAGCGGGGAAACCGACGGACAACCGGTGTCCGCTTTGGGGGAACGGGAAGCCTCGACAAGGGTGGATAGGGCCGAACGCGAGTTGATTGCGATCCTGGTCTCTTCACCCGAATCAATCCGACGGATACGAGAACAGGTGAGAACCGAGGAAATTCGTGACACCTTTCTCAGGCGGTTACTGGAAGTCTGCTACCAGATTCACGACAACGGAGACCTGCCCACGTTCGAACGAGTGGCTTCGGCGTTGGAAGATCCGGAATTGAAGCGAGTGCTGGTCAAAATCGACGAAGAGGCCAGGTTGAAGGAGACGTCGGAACGGATGTCGGATTCCGAAATCGATCTCGTCGAGGAGACCGTGCAAGTGTTGAAGTGGCGTCGTGAGCGCGAAAACTTTGAAGCGGAGCGGGGTTCCCGAACGACTGACGAGCAGGCGGACGGCGGGCTGCATGACGAAGACAAGACTCGATTGCGACGGGCTTTTGAACACCACCAGAAACGGACACGGCAAGGCGTGATTCGTTGATTTAGTGGGAGGATGGTATCGTGTATCGCTTGATTGAAGAACTCAGGGCCGTGATCGAACAGGGGCAGACCCAGGGGTACCTGACGTACTCGCAGGTCAATGCCTACCTGCCGGACGAAGCAGCGACACCAGAGAAGCTTGACGCACTGCTAATGTGTGCCGAGGAACTGGGTCTCGATGTTGTGGCTGACAAGATTGTCCCCGAGGAGTTATCTAAGCGCAAGTCTCGCAATTCGCGTCAGAAGTCCGTGATTGGCGAAGATCGTTCGCGGCGTATTGACGATCCGGTGCGGATGTACTTGACCCAGATGGGTGAGATTCCGCTTCTGACACGCGCCGAAGAAATCTCCCTTGCCAAGAAGATCGAAGTGACTCGCAAGCGGTTCCGGCGTTCGCTGCTGGAGAGTGATTTTCCCTTGAGGACCGCGATCGAGATTCTCCGGAAGGTCCACCACAGCGAACTTCCGTTCGACCGGACGATCAAGGTCTCGGTTACGGAGGGGCTTGAGAAGACGCAGATTCTCGGGCGGATGCCTCACAATCTCAAAACGATTGACTTGCTGAGGCAGGAGTATCTGCCTGACGCCGAGAAGATGGTCAATCCCCGCGTTTCGGATGGGACCAGGGAGAAACTGGTTCCCGAGATCGACCGGCGGCGTCGGAAGATGGTGACGCTGGTGGAGGAACTCAGTGTTCGTACGCAAAAAATGCAGCCGGTGATGAAACGGCTCGAGCAGATCAACGAACGGATGGTCGAGATCCAGCGCCACCTGAAGCGCATTCGGAGATTGAAGTCGGCCAAGGACGAGCGGGCCAACCTTCAACGAGAACTGCAGGACCTGGTCCTGCTGACACTCGAATCTCCCGAGACTCTTCGGGTGCGGATGGAGATCATCGAGAAGCGGTTCGCCGACTACGAGCAGGCCATGAGGGAACTTTCGGGGGGCAACCTGAGACTGGTGGTCTCGATTGCCAAGAAATACCGAAATCGTGGCCTGAGTTTCCTGGACCTGATTCAGGAAGGCAACACCGGGTTGATGCGAGCTGTTGACAAGTACGAATACCGACGAGGCTACAAGTTCTCGACCTACGCCACATGGTGG
>DLVV01000180.1:0-3226 GCA_003445035.1 Planctomycetaceae bacterium
GAGGATCGAGTCAGCGTCCCCGACTGGCACGCTACGATTTTGCACTTGCTGGGGCTGGACCACGAGCAGCTTGTGTTCCCACGTAACGGTTTAGACGAACGCTTGACCGGTGTCTTCGAGCCTCGTGTCGTCCGTGAAATACTTGTTTGAAGACCGGAGCGAGTCATGAGCGAGCATGAGCCGAAAGTTGATCGGCGAGAACTCCTGAAAGCCACTGGCACGGTTGCCGCCGCCGGACTGCTGTCGGTTCCCCCCAGTGCCCGGGCAAACCAGGACGGGCGAAAAGGCAGCATACGGCCTCCGCTGACCATCAAGCCGGACAAGTTGTCACAAGAACTACTCAATGCCATTCGGATCACGCCGCGTGTCAACCATGATCCGTTCCCCGCTTACGCGGACAGTTACTTGCCGTTTGCCATGGCGCAGAGCAACGAAGTCACCCGCAGCGGGCGTGTCTGGACGGCTTGGATCGGTGGGCAGGATGGGCCGATCGCCTACCTGCTGGCGTCCTACAGTGACGATCGGGGCAAAAACTGGCGCCAACCGGTGCTGGTGATTGATCCCGCCGCGTACGGCCTTCCGATGGGCACGCGCGTGGGGTGTTTCTGGTGCGATCCGCTGGGACGATTGTGGCTGTTCTTCAAGCAATCGTGTTCACATTTTGACGGAAGCTGCAGCAACTGGTACATCCGATGTGATGATCCCGACGCAAAAACACCGGTATGGTCCGATCCAACATATGTCAGTTTTGGTGCGTCCATTACGAAGCCCATTGTGCGAAAGAACGGCGAGTGGCTTCTGCCGGTTTCGCTCTGGGAACGTTGGCACATTGGCAAGCCGTTCCAGTATTGCTACCACGAACTCGATGCCGTCCGGGGTGCGAATGTGTTCGTGTCGGATGACGACGGCGTCCACTGGCGGTATTGCGGCGGCCACATCTTCAAGGACAGCTGCTTCAACGAGCACTCGGTGGTCGAACTGACCGATGGTCGCCTGTGGATGTTGTCACGTTGTCACAAGGAAATCGCACAGAGTTTTTCTACGAATGGGGGGCGGGCCTGGGGACCTCAGTCGACAGCCTTCCCACATGCCAACGCAAAATGCGTCGCACGACGACTGAAGTCCGGCCGCATCCTGCTGATCAAACACGGCAAGGACTTCGAGAACAGGACCGGCCGCTGGGACTTAACCGCGTTTCTTTCCGAGGATGACGGGAAGACGTGGAAAGGTGGCCTGTTGCTGGACGAACGACGAGACGGCACGGGGGTCTCCTATCCGGATATTGCACAGGCCCCTGACGGGACCATCTACGTGCACTACGACCACGGCCGGACGACTCACGCAGAGATCCTGTTCGCCAGATTTCGCGACGAAGACGTTCTCGCAGGAAAGACGCTGTCGGAGGGATCTGCTTTGAAGAACGTCGTCAAGGACAAGAACGGGATGAGACGAACCACAGCGAAAAGCGACTAAATGCGTACCGTGGATGGTAATCGGTGCGGACGGAAGAGTTGGCGGCCAGTTACGTACTGGCTGTACCGGTGCCGCGGCGTCACTACTCAGTGGCGCGGCATTTTCCGTGATGACTGGACACCGCCGATTACAACAGGCCCTCAATGACCTGGCCTTCGATCAGCCGGTGCGGCCGTCCCAGAGGATCGCGGATGTCCTGGTGCGGATTGATGCCGAAGGCGTCGTAGATCGTCGCGCCCAGATCCCCTGGATGCACGGGTTGCTCGGCCGGGTACCATCCGTCTCTATCGCTACGTCCAAAGTACGTCCCTCCCCGAACCCCACCGCCGGCCAGCAGGATGGAGTAGCAGTGGGGGTGATGGTCGCGACCTGTGGCATTGTTCGTGTTGTTGGACTGCGTGTATCCAATTTTTGGGGTCCGCCCAAACTCGCCCATCCAGACAACGAGCGTTTCTTCCAGCAGGCCTCGCTGGTGCATGTCTTCCAGCAGCGCGGACAGACTCTGGTCGGCTGCGGGCAACAGTGTCTTCCGTAGCAGAGGAAAATTATTGCTGTGTGTGTCCCAGCTGACCTTTTCGATGTGGTCCACGGGAGCGTATGCCGTAACAAACAGGACCCCGGCTTCGATGAGACGTCGCGCCAGTAGCGTGGACTGTCCCACGAGGTGCCGACCATAACGGTCGCGGACGCTGTCGGGTTCAGCCGAAAGGTCAAAAGCGGCTTTTGCTCGAGGCGTGGACAGCATTGAGAACGCACGCTTGTAGTATGTTTGGACTTGTGCCACCCGTTGCGTGGTATCCAACTGTCGCTGCTGGTTGTCCAACGCTGCCAGCAATCCTCGCCTTTGTGCAAAGCGGCGGCCGTTCATTTCGGCTCGTGTGTTCAAAGCATCGATGGAGAAATCAGGGGCACTGGGGTCCTGTGCAATCAGGAATGGATCATATTGGCTGCCGAGCATCCCGGCATCCTGGCCTGGTGTCCTGGCCGCCCCGTTGTACAGCGTGAAGGGCAACGAGACGAAGGCGGGAACGTCATCGGGGTGATCGGTGAACCTGGCTACTGCAGACCCAAAATTGGGGTAGTCGTTCTGTTGGGCAGGCGTCTGGTTCGAGACGGCTTTCGATTCCCCCACAGCTCGGCCGGCCAACGCGCAATAGCAGGCCGGGTTGTGGCACAACATGCGGTGGTGCATCGAACGGACAACGCAGAGCTTATCCATCTGCTGCGAGACCAGAGGCAGATGCTCGCAGACATTCATGCCGGCAACGTTAGACGAGATGGGACGAAATTCGCCGCGGATGTTCTCCGACGCGTTGGGCCGCATGTCGAATGTGTCTGTCTGGCTCACACCACCGGCCTGAAACAGAACCAGGCAGGATTTGATTCGGGCAGACCGGGGTGCCCCAATCACCTGTTGTGCCAGCAGGTCACTCAACAAAGGGAACGGCAATCCCAGACCGGCCATCCGCAGACAATCGCGGCGGGAACCGATTGAGGAGCCAGCCGATTTTGCAGAGTTCCGCGAGTGGTTCGTCGGTTTGCGGCGATGATTCCCCCTCGGGCCGGTTTGCCGCGATCCAATGGCAGACTCGTGGTTGTAGTACCTGTTCCTGCTCAATGCGTCCCCCATGTGATGAACCGGTTGGCTTTCCTGCCAATGGTCACCGGTTGATGGTACTCAACCGATTGCGTCGACGCACGACCTGCAGTTGACCGCCAGATCCGAACCACGCCCCCGCTGACGATCCGTTTC
>DLVV01000180.1:3546-5523 GCA_003445035.1 Planctomycetaceae bacterium
GGGCTACAACTTGCGATGGTGACCAAACCTGTGTGTCCTTTGAATGCGAGTGTCTCCTGTTGCTTGACGACGGAAGGGTACAAATTGTTTTTCCATGAGTGAGGAACCCAAGAATCGGTACAATGCGGTCCGCTACGCCCAACGGCCAGTGCCCCTGACCACGTGTCCTCGGTATTCCATGATGATCCGCCATTGAGGATGATGACCATCGAGGTGAGTGCCGCGCCACAACAAGGTCGGTCGACTTTCCCGGTGACATTTCGCGAGCTTGCTGAAATCCCGCTTGTGCTCCTAACTCATTTTGGAAAGCAATCATGCTGACCATGCTCGGCAGTCCTCGGCAGTTTTGTGACGGGATCACTCGACGGGCAACGCTTCAAGCGGGATCGATCGCGGCTCTGGGTGGGTTCGGCCTGCCACAGTTGTTGCAAGCGGAGCAGTCGCGCCCCGACCAACCCTGGAACGGTAAAGCCAAGAGCGTCATCTGTCTTTACCTGTTGGGCGGTGCGCCGTCACAGGACATGTACGACCTGAAACCGGACGCCAGTGCCGACGTGCGGGGCGAGTTCAACCCCATCCCCACCAACGTGCCGGGGATGGATATCTGCGAGTTGTTGCCCAAGCATGCCCAGTGGATGGACCGCTCGGCAATCGTGCGGTCCATCAACCACAAGGCGGGATGTCACAACTGCATTCCGAGTTACACCGGTTGGGAAGTGCCACAGACGAACCTTTTGGAAGTGAGCGACGGAATTCCGCCGAGTATGGGATCGGTCTGCGAGTACCTGAGCGGCGGCAAGGCCGATTCTCCCGCGTACGTTTACATGCCTTGCTATCTGGGATGGGGACAGTTGTTCCGCCGTCCCGGACCCGAGGCCGGTTTCCTGGGAACGCGGTTCAATCCGCTGTACACCGAGTGTTCTCCATACGTCAGCAAGCCACCCGAACAAGCCTACAAACCACAACCGCTCCGCGGCATGCCGCAGATTCCCAATACCGCACTGAAGGACGGGATAACGGTCGACCGCCTGAACGCTCGTCAAAGCCTGTTGCAACAACTCGACGCCGAGCAGTTCCGTCTCGAGCGGCAGGGAACTCTGGATGGGTTCAACCGTCAGCAGGAACGAGCTTGGGGTCTACTCACGTCGTCGCAGGTCCGCGACGCGTTCGACCTCGACCAGGTCGACCCGAAGGTTCGCGAACGCTACACGCCGACGTTGTTCGGACAAAGCGCATTGATCGCCCGCCGCCTGGTCGAGACCGGAGTGCGATTCATCAACGTCACCTGGGACTGCTACTGGGAACGGCTGAAGTTGCAACTGCACTGCTGGGACACGCATTCGCAGAACTTCAATCTGATGCGTGACTACAACCTGCCATATCTCGACGCCGTGTATTCCGCGCTGATGCAGGATCTCGACGAGAGTGGCCTGCTCGACGAAACGCTGGTGTTGGTGATGAGCGATTTCGGCCGCACGCCGAAGATCAACAAAAACGCCGGCCGCGATCATTGGACGTTCTGTTACTCGATGCTCTTGTCGGGGGCGGGGATAAAAGGAGGAACCGTCTACGGCGCCAGCGACGGCCAGGCAGCGTATCCCGCGATCAACCCCGTCAGCACTTCCGACATCTGCTCAACGATCTACGAGACGCTGGGCATCGATCACAAGACTCACGTCTACGACAAGCTCGGACGCCCCATGTCGATCAGTCACGGTGGATCGCCGATCCGCGATATCATGGCCTGACTCAAGTGGTTCATGGAAGCAGCCCCGCGATATCGCGACCCGCCCCACCCCAGGTCCGGCGGTCAGTTCAGGGGCGGTAACCGCCAGATCCGAACCACGCCCCAGCCCCTCGCTAGCGGCGTGACTCCGGTTATCGCGGGGCCGCGGAAACGCCGCATACCGCCATTGCGTCTGCTCCATCCACGTTCGTAGCGTCTCTCACGTTGGCTGACGCTTTCGCCTTGAGCGG
>DLVV01000423.1:0-28476 GCA_003445035.1 Planctomycetaceae bacterium
GCTGTTCCTTTTGTGGAGGATCTGCGAGGGAGAGAACCACTCCGAGAGCGAGAACGCATCTTGCCGTCTGGCCCCCCGGTGGGCAACTCCACCCCCGGAGACTGGCGACGGGTCTCTCCAGTGATGACACTCGGAAGCCACCAGCCTGTCTTCGTGGATCCGTCGATGAATGCGGCCGAACGACTCGATCAGCACTTCACTTCCTCAGAGACAACTCCCGAGTTCTCCGAGGCGGTGCTCACACTCGATGACGGCACGCGGCTGTGCTTTTGCCACACCGTCGAGCAACGTTGGGCCAAGGCCGTGGGTCCCGAAGACGCCCCGGCCTCCGGAGGGTTGGCGGGCGAACTGATTGAACAGGTCACCGGCTTCCGGCTCAACGCCAAGCACCTTGACGTTCAGTTCGCCGACGGCAGCCAATTCGACCGCCCCCTGAAACCAGTCGACTGATCAGCCCGCTCCTCTACTTGGCTTTTTTGTCGGCCTCAACAGCCTTGCGAAAGTCCTCGACCTGCTGGTCGACCTTCTGCACGCTGTCCATTCCGGACTTCTTGATCAGCCGCCTGGTGGTCCGGGTGAAATCGAGGCACAACGCGGCGGTCTTCCGTTCACGTGGTGTGCCGGTCCGGGCCAACTTCAGGCACCTCGCTTCGATCTGGTCGATCCGCGGCATGTCCTTGACCAGGATGTTGCGGAGTTGGGCGAGTTGTTTGGCCAGGCGATCGTAGGTGATCTTCTTGTCTGACTTGTTGTAGTTCTTTGCCGCCGCCAGCGCCCCGGCAACCGACGTGTTCTTGAACGCCTTCCCGTCATATCCGACCATCTCGCCGGCCAGTTTCGTCAAGGTCGACGATGTGTTCTGCGTCCAGTTGCCGCGAATCGCGAACGCGCGCAGGAAGATCACGTCCTCGACCAGTTGCTTCGACCCATGGGGGCCGCAGTAGCGGTTCCGCATCCGCTGCTTCAACCCATCTATCGAAAGCGTCGGCTGCCAGCAGAATTCTCGGAACGCGTAACTGGTCAGTTCGTAAGGCAGTTTGTCGGTGGGGTAGGGGATCGTCAGCCCATGGAAATCGACACCGAAACAGGGTTCGAACGTTGGGCAAAATCCCAGGAACCCCTCCCGTGAGGCACGAAACACGTCTTTGCGGATCGTCTCCAGTGGCTCGGCATACGGCTTGCTCCAGCGGATGTTGTGCCTCGAAAAATACGCCGCAGGCAAGTACTTGCCACCCGGTCCGGGAAACTCCCAGGCTCCCCAGACGACGATCCAATGCAACCGGGGATCCTCGATTTCCTTGAGACGCTGGAAGTAGGCGGGGTCCTCGCTGTGCATCTTGCTCGGCTTGTAGAGCTCGACCAGCCACGCCACCTGGGCCTTGGGCCGCTTGGCCCACAGGAGCTTGCAAAAGTCCTTGAGGAACTCCATCTCCGACTGACCGTACTGCTTCGACCCGAAGGGATCGACCGCCTTCTGGCACACCTCGCAGCGACATTCCCCGTGCTCATCGCGAGGCTCGAACCAGATCCCATCCGCCTCGTTGATCACCTCGAGCATTTCCAGCGAGAACTTCAACTGCAGTTCCCGGGCCTTCGGATGCGACGGGCACATGCCCCCGGCCTTGACCGCCTTGGTGGCGGGGAACTCCTTGACCAGTGCCGCCGCGCCGCCCCAGCTGAAGGCTCCGCCGCCAACCAGAAACTCCATGCCCAGTTGGTGTGCATAACGGGCCAGTTCATTGACGTCCTGATTGGTCATCCTGATTCGCTCAACCCCGCCATCAAGAATGCGGCGATCGGGAAAATCGCGTGGCTTGTACAGGCTCTGCCACCAGAAGTAGATCCGGTTGTGACTCTCGCGAGCCAGCCCGTCCAGGACGGTTTTCCAGTCCTCGAGTCCGAATTCGGGTCCGCGTCCAGAGAGATTCAACAGGTAGGGGGCCCGCTCCTTCATCGCGGGAGTACGGACCTTCCGGGTGGGAGCCACGGCCACCGGACGCGACGGGCCGCCGCCGGGCAACACCAACTGCTCACCGGTGTGGATCGCTCCGTAAAACACCGCTCGCGGCGTCTGCCCGGCGATCACCAGCAGCTTCCGCTTGTCCCGAGTGACCGTCTCGACAACGTACCCGTCCCCACCCAGCAGAGGCAGATCGCCCAGGCCACCCGAGGGCCCTGCGGCGAGCTTTGCGATCAGCCGAACCGAACCGGGGGTGCCCACCAGGAGCACGGTCGGCCCGTCGGGCGTCGGCTGTGCCAGTTCGGAGTACTTCACCACCGGGACTTTCGCGCCGCTGTCCCGTGATATCACAGTGGCCAACTCGGCAGCCGCACGTCGCTCCATCAACTGGGGCTTGTCGCCGGTCGCCACCACACAACGCGCCTTGCCGTCGGATGCGAGAATGGCAAAGGGCTTCTCGGCAGCCTGTCCGACATGGAAATGGCATGTCAGCAGCAACACGGCACCGAGACAACGAACCGGACCGACCATGACTTTCTCCTGTCCTGGAACCGCCGGCCACGTCACCGAGGCCGGCGAAAGTGTATGTTGGCCACACTGCAACTCCACCTTGTACCAGAACCCGGCCTTCGATCTCCACAACACCCGAATCGAACCACAATCGGAACAGATCCCGTGTCCGCCAATCCCTCGCAGCCAACCGATTTCGACCGCAGCCGCGCAGCTTCAACCGGAAACCCGTCACGCCGAGATCTTCTGCTGGGCGGTGCAGCCCTCGTCGGTGGCCTGGCGGCCGCCGAACCGGTCTCCTCGGCACCCGAGGCCGCTTCTGGATCGAAATGGGATCACGAGTACACATTCGGCCACTCGAAATTGTTCATGGACCAGTACCACGAGGGCATTCTCGGCATCCTGTCCAAGATCGCCGGCGAAACCGACCTGGTCGGAGAGTTGACCTCGCGGGCCGCCCGAGTGATTCGTGCCGGCCGGACCGTCTGGACCTCGATGAACGACGGCCACATGCCACACTGGGAACAGCGAGCCGACCGTCGTGGCAGCCCGAAGATCATGAAGGACGAGCAGGGCCTGAAGAAACTGAAGGCCGGCGACATGCTCTTCACCAACCACTGCAACAAGCAGGTGCTGGCAGTTCGTGAACGAGGTGTCTACGTGGTTGCGGTCACCATCTCGTACCGCGACAACGAGTTCCGTCCCGCCGGGTTCACTGACGAATCGCACAGCAACCCCGACGGCCTGAAGCTCAAGGACGTCTCCAACGTCATCCTTCACAGCCACACCCCCTACACCCAGGGGCTTGTCCGTGCGCCGGAGATCCCGGAGTTCATGCTTTGTCCGTCGAGCCAGACCGGAGTGGGTGCACTGCACTGGATGCTCAACGCCGAACTGGCCAACAAGCTGGAGAACCCCGGGGCCAAGCCCGTCGAGAAGAGTGTCGAGTACCTGAAGACTCTCGTGAAACGGATCCGCCAGATCAGCGCGCACCGTGACCAGATCCGAGAAACGGCCGTCGAGATGACTCGCCGCATTCGCCGTGGCGGCCGCTGGTTCGTCCGCACCGAGGAACACCCGGGGCTCTCCAGCGAGATGACACACGTCGCCAGTGGAGCGATGATCGTCAACTGGGGTGACTGGTCGGCCAAGCCGCGTGAAAACGTGTTGCTGGTTTCGACAATCACCCCGTCGAATTCAGCTGAAGTGAAAGCCGCGAAACAGGCTCGCAAGGAAGGGGCCCTGGTGATCGGTATCGGCCCCACCACCCTGGACGGCAAAACACCCGGAAAGGGACTGTTCTCACATTGCCACGCCCGCTTCGACAACTTCTCGCCCGAGTCTCGGGGGGTCATCCGGATCCCCGGTCGCAAGCGGCCGATCTGCCCGACCACCGGCCTGACCAGCAACGTGATCCAGCAGATGCTCTGTGCTCAATGGGTCGACGAGATGGTCCGACGCGGTTCGGTGCCGTACTTCTTCCAGGGGGGCTACCAGCAGGGCGGTTCCGAGTACAACGCCGCGATGAAGATTCACTTCGAACGACAGGGATTCTGAGATCCGCCGGAACTGCAACTGGCCGTTGCTGCGGATTGGGATCATCACCACCAACCGGCTAGACTGCTTGGGGTCGGGTTGCCGTTCGAGTCCGACACACACGCTTGATCCACTCCGGTTCCGGGTGTCCGTCCGGGCCGTATCACTGATCACGACGCACCATGGAGACTTCCTGATGATCCGTTGCCTCGCTCTGCTGACGTTCTTTTCGCTCGTACTGTCGGCCGTCGCTGCCGAGCCCGTCCAGGCTCCGCCCGAGCCGAAGGGCATGAAGACGATCTTCAACGGCAAGGATCTGACCGGATGGGACGGTGACCCTCGACTGTGGTCGGTCAAGGACGGCGCGTTGCGGGGAGAAACGACAGCCAAGACCAAGGCCAACGGGAACACGTTCATCATCTGGAAGGGCGGCCACACCAAGGACTTCGAACTGAGGCTTTCCTTCCGCTGCAACGCCACGAACAACTCGGGCATCCAGTACCGGTCCAAGCACATCACGACCAAGACCCGAAACAAGTGGGTCGTCCGCGGTTACCAGCACGAGATCCGCAACGAGCACAAGCTGCCCAGCGTCTCGGGCTTCATCTACGACGAGGGCGGCCTGACCGGCGGCCGGGGCCGCACCTGCCTGGTCGGCGAAAAGGCCATCTGGGGCCCGAAAGGGAAGAAGGTCACGGCGAGGCTGATCGACCAGGCCGGCTGGAAGAAGCTGTTCAAGCTGGACAAGTTCAACGACGTGGTGATCATCGCCAAGGGCACCCACATCCAGCACTACATGAACAACCGACTGATCCTCGACTTTCAGGACGACCCCAAGCGGGCCCTGCTCGACGGCATCCTCGCCTTCCAACTCCACGCCGGACGCCCGATGTTCGTCGAGTTCAAGAACGTCCGCATCCGGGAGATCAAGTGAGTAACCGTCGCCAGTTGACCCCGGGCACGGGCTGCCTGCTGGCGGTGATCGGACTGCTCTCCACAACGCTGCCGGCCACGGCGGCGGGGGAGCCCGCGTTCTCGGTCGCCCCGGGTCAACGACAGTTGTTCCTCGACGACCACGGCATCGCCGGCACCGAGAACCTCACCCGGACCTGGCACAAACCGGCCAAGCGGGGCGCGGTAATCCGCAGTTCCAGCCCCAACATGACCATCCAGACACGGTCGGCCCCACAATGGGACCCAGCCGACAAGGTCTACAGGCTCTGGACCCTGGGAACCAAGGCCCCGTTGCGTCAGAGTGCCGACGGTCTGCACTGGACCGCCGGGGCATCGCCCAACACGAGGACCGACCAGGTCGTCATCGACCCGCTTGACCCCGACCCCCGGCGACGGTTCAAGGCAGCCATGACCAATCGGGGGTTCGCCATCTCGCCGGACGGCGTCAATTGGACCAGGCTCGAAGTGCCGGTCGTGCAGTCCTTCGATGAAGCCAACTTCAGCTATGACCCCACGCACGGCCTGTTCATCCACACGGTCAAACGCACCGGCCCCTACGGTCGATCGGTGGCCATCGCCCACAGTCGGAACTTCAAGAACTGGACAGATCTCGGCGTGGTGTTTCACGCCGACGAGACCGACCAGGTGATCGGCAAGCGACGGATCCTTGAGCGAAAGAAAAACCCCAGCCTGCAGCAGACCGAGTACGACATTCCGTCGACCTACAGCATCCAGATCTACAACATGGGGGTGTTCCACTACGAGGGCCTCTACATCGGGCTGCCGTCGATCTACCACCACACAGGCCGAGTGCCCAAGACATGGTCCGGCTTCGACAAGCAGAACCTCTCGCCGGAGATCCTGAAGCTGGTCCGCATGTACGGCGACTACACCGGCTTCTACAACATCCAGGTTGCCTGGAGTCGCGACCTGAAGACCTGGACCCGGGACCGGCAACGGCCAACGTTCCTGGAAACCTCGCCGCTGGGAGCCGGAGCCTACGACACGCAGACGATCATCGGCCCTTCGGCACCGGTGGTCCGCGACGACGAACTGTGGTTCTACTACACCGGTGTCCGCAGCTACGCCTTCGTCACCTCCGGCAGCGTGCCCGGTTACGACGACTACCGTCCAGACAGTGGGGCGGTGTGCCTGGCCATCCTGCGACGTGACGGATTCGTGTCGCTCGACGCCGGCAACACAACCGGCACGCTGACCACACGACCGTTCCCACTGCCCGGCGGCCGACTGACGGTCAATGTCCACCCGGGGAAGAGCGGTCAACTGGACATCGACCTGCTGGACAAGAACAACAAGACACTGGCCAGGTCCAAACCGATCACGACCAACCAGTTTCGCGGCACCGTGGAGTGGGCCACCGGCGACCCTGGCAAATTGACAGGGCAGACCGTCTCGTTGCGGCTCCGGTTCCGCCGCGCCCAGTTGTATTCCTACTGGTACCAGCCACCCGCTGGCTGATCGCCGGCCAACGACGGAAACAAAAAAAGCGTCCGGAGGTGAAATTCACCACCGGACGCCTTGAGTGTCAGCTTCGTCGTTTCCGACCTGGAACGACTACTTCTTCGGGGCCGGAGTCTTCTTGGCCTGCTGCTTGACGACCTGCTGCACGTTGACCGCATCGGTCTTGAGCAGCTTGGCCACCTTCTCGGACAGCTTCTTGGCCAACAATCCGCTGGGATCACATCCGTCGGCCACGGCGATAATCGTTCCGCCCTTGGCGATCAGGAAGTTGGTCGGCATCTTCTTGGTCTGCCAGATCGCCCACGCCTTGCCCTTGCTGTCGACGGCGTAGAGCATCTTCAGGTTCTTCTTCTTCACGTAGCCTTCGACCTTCTTGTCCGGCTCACGGAAGATCGCAACGCTGGTCAGGCCCTGGCCCTTGTACGCCTTGTGCAGTTCCTGGAAGTAGGCCAGTTCCTTGTCACAGCCCGAGCATCCGCAGGTCAGTCGAACCAGCACCGGACCCTTGTCGGTCAGGCTCTTCAACTTCACGACCTTGCCCTTGGCATTGATCACAGAAAACACCGGAGCCTTGGCACCCGGAATCACGGTCTTCTTGACCGGCTTGGCTTTGGCTTTGGCCTTGGCCTTTTCGGCTCCCTGGAGACCGGCCGGAGCCAGGATCAACGCGAAGACAAGTGTCGCTGCTACAAGACGCTTCATTTCATGTTCCCGTGATGAAGATGGGTGTTCAACAATCCGGCCTCCTGCCGGTCCTTTACTGTTATCGGATAGTATCAGTGTTGGTTGATAGGAACAAGCAGACTTTCGTGTTCACACAATTCAGGGAACCGACGGGTCTCCGATGCCAGCCACGTCACTGCCGGGCATCAAATAGGGTTCGACCTGGACAAAATTGAACAACAGTTCCTGCCCGACCGGTCCGGTCGGAACTCCGGGACTGTGCCAGTCGGAGATAATCAGCCTGGCGGTGGTTTTCACCGCCTGGAAGACAATGCGGTGGTAACACGGATAGGTCGGCTTGTTGCCGAATTTCTCGGCCGGCCGATGCATCCATGGCATGTGCATCGTCAGGTTCGGTACTTCCCTGGCATCGGGAACTCGGATCGAGACATTGTGGATCTGCCACCGGTGGAGATTCGCCCGATCGCCGGAATACACCCGGACCGAGTAATACCGTCCCGGTTGCAAGTCCTGGATCTCCTGTGAAATCTCGTTGGGCTTGGTGGCGTTCCGAGTGGTCGTCGCAAATCGGTCACCGATGCCAACCCGTCCGTGCCGCCCCTGCACATTCAACCCGTACCCTTCAAGTTTCGCCGTCGCGATACTGCCGGCCATGGCCGGGCTGACCGTCCATCCCTTCAACCCCTCGTCAAAGTCGGGGTTCTTGATATGGGTCAACGTGTACGGATCATCGGTCAGCCGCTCGCGGCTGCCTTCAATCGCGTAATGACGGAACAGGCGGGCGCACCACCGCAGGTACTCCTCGTCACACACTGGCGACTGGTAGATCTCGACTCCCCCGGCAGGAGCAAACACCGGATCGGTCGCCAGGGCATGAAACTGCAGTTCCTTGAGCACCTTGTAGCTGACATCGGGATAGATGTCATCGTTGTACTTGCTGTCACTGGGCCCGGACATCACGCCGATCGAGTGAATGCAGCGTTCGGGAAACCCGGGAAAATACTCCTCAAAACCCTTCACCCAGTTCCGTGCGAACCCGTCCTTGGTCAACTCGGCCAACGTCCTCGCCTCGTAGGTCTGCTCTTCGAGCACGAAGTAGCAGTTCTGGTCCTTCAGCGGTTCGACGATGCCCCGGATGTCCTTGGCGGTTCCGGCCAGGTACAGGTAGCAGTGCTTGTGCGGTTTCTCGGCCCGTAACCGCTTCAGCGCAGGCACCCAGGCCGAGAACCGGCCACTGAGCCCCGGATAGAATTCATCGATGATCGTCCCCTTGACGCCGGTGGGGTGCTCCATGCAGCCCCCCCAGTGTTCGTAGGCCAATTTCGTCGTCGTCAGTCCGCCGATCCCGCCGGCGATCCTCACGGTGTGCCGACCGCTGTCCAGCCACTGCTTCATCCATCGAAACCCATCGTAGGTCCCGATCGTGTTGCAGGCGGACAACATGCCGCACCGGGCCAGGAACCGACGGTTGTACTCGGGAAATCCGGGCATCGACCGAAAACTGCCCGGAACGCGCTGATACATGATGATCGGGACCTTGCGGACGACCAACGACGCGATGTCCGCATTCTTCGACTCGATCTGCAGCGTGTATTCTCCGCGTGGCAGGTGCCGCATCACTTCACGAGTCCTCCGCTCTCTCGAAGAAAACGTGAACAGAGGCATCGACTGCAACTTCGCAGCACCTTTTCCGGAAAGCGTCGCCGTGATCACACCACCACGGCCGACCCCTGCGGTTACCCGGAAGAACAGCCACCCGTCGCGAGGCGACTCGAATCGAAACGCCTGCCGGTGATCATCCGGCAGGTCCTTCACGTCCAGCAGTTGCACGACAAAATTGTTCAGCACTCGAGGTTTCTGGCTCAACGGAACCACCGCTGATTCAGCCGACACCTCCGCAACGAACACCAATGTCATCAGCAGCAATGCCGAGAACACGCGAACCACGAAAACAGGCATGTTCACTCCTGGCCCATGCGGCCGCTCCACAAGTCGTTGAAGCCGACCAGGGGTCCCCGTTCATCCGGGCCACTGGTCAGGTCAAGTCCACCGAACAGGTACACGGCATCCCTCACCGCCGTCATCGCCGGAACCCGGCGAACACAGGGTCGCACGGCCGTCGGCCCGACCAGCTTGCCGCTGTTGTGCGGTTCGATCAACCGCCAGCGATGGGTTCTCAGATCCAACTGCCACAGGTCGTTCAACTGGGGGCTGTTTCCCGTCTCGCCACCGAACCCACCAAAAATGTACCAGTGATGCCCGACGCGGGCCTGTCCCACCCCGTACCGGCCGAAGGGTCGAGTCCCCGGCTCAATCCGCTTGACCTGCCTGGCCAACGCCGTCCAGCGTCCGGTCTTCGGGTCAAACGCCCAGAGGTCGTTGTAGAACTGGGGCGAACGGTCCTCGGAATCTCGACCGCCCCAGAGGTAGATCCTTCCGTCGTACTCGGTCACCGCGGGACAGTACCTCTTGGCCGGCCATGGCCGGCGTCGATCCTCCTCCCCCGTGCCGTGAATCGTCCAGCGTTTCGAATCGACATCGAAAGACCAGAGTTGGGGGCTGAGAACCACGCGGTTGCGGTGGCCTCCCCATCCTCCAAAGAGGAAGATCCTGCGACCGATGACCGCGACTCCCATCGCCGCATCGGCGGCCGGCCGCGCGGCGTCGACCTGGGCCGGCTTGTTCAGCACTCGGCCGTCATTGGGTTCGAGCAACGTCCATCGCCGCGAGTCCGGCTGATAACTCCACAGATCGTTCAACAGGCGGATCTTCCAACCCTTGGCCAGCGAAGTCAGGCCGCCGAAAAGGTAGAACGTTCCGTCGAGTTCGGCCCAGCAGGGCAGCACGCGGCCACCCGGCCGCCTGGCCGAAGGATCGAAGTCGGCCTGGCCGTTGTCCGCTTCGAGTTGCTGCCACCGACCTGTAGACAAGTCGAACCGCCACAGGTCATTCAGCGATCCCATCGTCCTCAGATCAGCCGGACCGCTCGGCGGCCCGTATCGCGGATAAACTCCACCAAAAAGATACAACGACCGCTTGTACGCCAGCATCCCGTTCCACGGATCACGCGGCACGGGCACCCCGGCACTCCCGGGCGCATGGGCCACCAGTTGCTTCCACGACCACGCCGATGTCCCCTCGGCGGCATCAGCCCCGACAGGTGGAAACCCGGTGACCCCGCCAACAACCGCTCCGGCGGTCGCGTGCAGCCACCGACGACGCGACAATCGCCGACCGTCCTGGCCGGTCTCTATTTGACCCACGCCGGCACCTCGCCGTCACCGGTGCTTTTGCCTTCGAGGACCCAGGCCAGATTGAACCGTGCCATGGTCGACCCCCCGTTGCCCTCGAAATGCAGGAAGGCGGTCCCCTCGGTTGAGGTCCCGGGCCTGCCGGCGGTGACCGACGAATAGGCGAAACGGCCGGCTTCGACCTGCCGCTTGATCGGCCATCTCTTCCCTCCGTCGAAACTCGCCCACACCGTCCCGTGATCCCGCCCGGTCGGGCTGTCGCAGTTGGTGTAGAGCAGGATGTCCCGTCCGACCACCGGCAACCGGACCAGCCCAGCCATGCAACCGTAATTGGAGTTCTGCGGCCCGTCGGGGAGGATCTTGACGAATGTCAGCCCCTTCCAGGTCGCCCCTCCATCGTCGCTCAAGGCCGACCATCGACGACGCGGATTCTTACCCTCGGGAGCCCAATGACGCCGCGAGTTGTAGTAGATCCGTCCGTCGGAGAGTTCGGCGACCGTCGCTTCGCCGGTCCCCATGGCCGGGAAGGGAGCACTCGTCTGCCAGGTCTTGCCACCATCGTCGCTGAAGACCGCGTTGGTGTAGTGGTTGGGCCACCGTGCCCGCTCGTTCTTTCCGGCGTACCAGCGAGACGGCCTCAGCAAACGCCCCTTGTGCTTGCCTCGACGCAGAGTGATTCCATGCTCGTTCATGTGCATCGCCGGCACATTCCCCTTGGGATCGGGCTTGATCACCGCCTGGACCTTCGACCAGGTTTTTCCGTGGTCCTTACTGCGGAACACTTCCAACGGGGCGGGGGGGTGTTGTTTCTCGGCAAAGGCGATGATGTGACCGGTGGACTCATCGACGGTCAGTCCGCCGCTCTGGAGTGCCGGATTGGCGATCGTGATCTCTTTGCCCCACGTTTTACCACCGTCCTCGCTTCGCTTCACCCGCAGGCTCCGACTGCCCCAACTGGCCACCACGGTGCCGTCGACAGCCACCACCACGTTGGGAAATCGTTCGCCGGTGAAGACCCTGCCCATCTCCAGCCGGGCCTTGCCCAGGTGCGGCTTCAGGCCCGCTTCGGAGTTGTGACCAGCCGCGGTCTTGGAGACGGCCTTCTCCGCCAGCGCCGCCGACGCGTTCAGAAGAAGAACTCCGGAGAACAGGACAGACAACAGGATGCTGCGGACGGTGTTCATGATGATCGGTTGTGTCCGTGGAGGATGTGGATCGAGGTGATGTCCCGGCGGTCATTCCGTGAAACCGAGTCGACGCCACAACGAGGATCCCGGTCGCAGCGACCGCAACAGTATGTCAGGTTTCTGCGGCCTAGTCTCATCAACCGCCGATGGCCGTGACGACCGGAGGACTTCGCTACGGATCCGGCAACGTCCAGCGAAGATCGCGGAATCGTGGCCGTGACCCCGACCACCTCTTGCTGCCAACCAAACGGCCGTCGCGGCTGTCGAAATAGGCTCGGAAGCCCAACTGGTCAGCATGGTCCCACGAAGCCAATGTCGACTTGCCGTCCGGGGTGTTGAACGCCGACACCGGCAATATCACGGGTTGCCAGCGATCACCACCGTCCAGATCGACCACGGCCACCGTGTCACGCTGACGACCGCGATATCCGCGAAAGACGTTCTCATTGACGACCACCACCAGCCTGTTCGCCCGGCTCACCTTCACATCAAACGTCAACCGGGCCCCCGTCGGTCCTCGCCACTTGGGATCGGTGATCTTCCTTGTCCAGAACTGCCAGTGATGGGGATTGTCGGCCGAAAGCAGATACCAGTCCTGGAAACCCCGCGAGAAGTCATCGATCTGTGACGACACCCGGTCGGTTGCCGAGGCGCCTCCGACAGACAGATCCTCGGGCGCGGCCGTGTGCAGCATCCCCGTGATGCCGAGGGTCGATGTCGGCCGTGCAAACTGGACCGCTTCAGGCCGCTTTAGCCGGTAGTGCACGTTGGCCACGGCGAACAGGGGCTGTTCGGCAGACAGGATCGGCAATTCCGCCGTCCACCTGTTGCCGTTTCTTCCCACCGATGCCGTTCGCCAGAAGCGAGCCTGCGGGTCGGGGTCGACCGAGTAGAGGATGTGCACACGATCGATCGGATGAGACGGATCGGGCGTGACCGACAGGCGGGGAACCCCCTTCACGCTCAGCCGCGAAACCGGCGTGTCCGGAAAGCGAAACGTCCCCTTCAGGTGCTGGTCGATCCACAACGGACAGGCAACGGCAAACGCGGGCGTGAACCGGTGATTCAGGTGAACGGCAAAGGCGTAACGGACCTGGGACGAGGGGATCAGCCGACCGGTGCGGAACGTGTCGTCCATAATGCCGTGGAAATCGTTGGTGGCCCCCAGCCAGAGCAGGGGAGCCTTGATGTGCGATGCGTACGACTGAAATCCCAGCGTGGCACGAAACAGTCCGACGTCCCCCCTGGGAACCCGAGGCCGCTGCTGGGGAAGCAACGCCCACCGCATCGTGCGAAACCCCTGTCCGCCGGCCGAGGGCACCGCAACCCGGACCCGCCGATCGGTCCCGGCAACGTAGACCGTCAGGTTGCCGCCCATCGAGTGTCCATAAACCCCCAGTCGGTTCGCATTGACCTCGGGTTGACGCTCGAGAAACGTCAGCCCACGTCGGGCCGCCAGGGTCAGCAGGTACCAGTTGTTGTTGCGAGGCGATTCGACCGGATCCAGGAACTTCTCACCGGGTTTCAGGTTGAAATACCCCGGCACGTTCTTTTGCGTGGGGTCGACGGCTCCCCAGTCGGTGTTCGGATCGCCCGGCCGGGCCTGCTCCATCTCGCGCCCACCCCAGTTGATCGACAGGCAGGCGTAACCCCGTCCCGCGTAGTACTTCACCTCGTGCAGAAAAGCCCGCTGACCACCACCATGAAGATGCAGCAACCCGGGCAGATCTCGGCCCGATTTCGGAAAGGCATAAAACCCCGCCAACCGGGCCTTGCGATTCTTGAACGTGCCGACGTGGAAAGTGACGTAGCGAAGACGGAGGCCGTCTTCTTCCCATTCGCGGACCACGCGGGTCTCGAGCGGATCAGCCGTCGGATCGAAGTCCGCGGCCATCTCGGCCACGGTCTTCGGCACGGACTCTTCAGCCCATCCGATCGCCGGCACCACCCCTAGCAGCAACAGAACCAGGACTCTCACGTGCCGAACCTCAGTGAAAACCGTTCGGGATCCTTCGGCTCGCGGTTTCTTCTCCAGCCGAGAGATCGATCACATCGGCGAGCTTGTCCACCATCGGAAATCTCGACTTTCATGTGGGCGAGGCCAGGCTGACGGTTTGCCTGCGTCCTCGACCCCAGTCTAATCGGGAGCAGTCCGATTCTCTCTACCACCCGACCGCCAGAGGCAACCATGGCCCCGCAACGACTCGGCTTCGAAGACATCTACCCGTCCGGACCTCACTACAGTCGCGGAGTCCGTGCCGGCAACACGCTCTACCTCGCCGGCTGCACTGCCAACAGTTCACCAGCCGAGAACGGCAGCTCGATGGAACAACTCGACGCGATCCTCGATCGGCTGGTCCGGATGGTCGAAGCCGAGGGGGGACGAGCCGCTGACATCGTCAAGCTGAGCACTTACGTGGCCAATCCCGGTGACTGGTTCCCCTTCGACGGAGACCAGGTCGAGATCTTCCACAAGCACTTCGGCGAGGACTACCCGGTCAACACGATCGTCGGCGTCGAATTCCTGACACCCAACGTGCTGCTGGAAATCGATGCGATCGCGGTACTGGACTAGCGACCCGCCGCAGCGTGCTTCACCGACACCACGAAGTCGAAACCGGTTATCAACTTGTCCCCTTGGCCCGAATCGTGAGCCAGGACGACCTTCAGCAGGTTGACCCCGGGCTTGAGCCATGAGTGCTTCAAGCGGAAGACGTATCGGTGGAAGGGGCCGCAGGGACGTCCCTCCCTGGGGTTCTGGCCATCCGCATCGAACGTTCGCTTGACGGTGGCCGAGGGAATCACGTTCCCGTTGATTTCAAGAGCCAAGCGGTCGCCGTCAGACTGGCCCCGTGACTTGAACTGCATTGTCAGGGTACGGGCGGGTTTCGGGCTGGTCTCGAACAGACGGATGCCGGTGACATCCCCCTTGGCTCCGTCCTTGCGTTCGAAAGCGATCCGCTGGGCCTTCGCCACACCGCTTTCAGAATAGATCTGCCAGAGGGGATAGAAGAGATACTGTCGCGACCGGGCATCCAAACCGTCGGGATTCTTCAACTCGGTCAACCAGCCCAGCGTTTTGGGCCAACCGTCGGCCAGGCCTCGTGAGTCTCCGCCGTCAGTCCATCGCCGCCAGTTGTACTGGTAGTTGTAGGTCGAGAGTCCGGCCGCACCACTGGCATAGAACCCACGGGCCAACGCCCGGTAATGCGGCCGGGTGATGTTTTCGGGATGATTCACCTGGATCAACGGGTGAATCGTCGGGTAGACCTTGCAGCCGGTCCCCTGGCAAAGGGCCACGTACTGGTCGACGGCGATGTTGAAGTCCGAGAAGAAGAAGTCCGACGGACAGATGTAGTCGACCAGACGCTCCTGGATCCAAGCTTTCACGTCGAATCCCAGGCGGCGGCATTCGGTCAGCGTCTGGGGAATCCGCGCCGACAACAGCAACTTCTTACGGCCGCGTTTCTTCGCCGCCCCATCGACCAACGACCGAATCTTGCGGGTCATGTCGGTCAACAACGGCGCGTTCTTGACCGCTTCGTTGCTGTCAAACATGTGACACCATCGCATGTAGTCCAGTTCGATTCCGTCGACGTCATACCGCTGGAGCACCTCGGCAACGAAAGCCACGACCTTGTCCCGCACCCTGGCGTGCTTGTAGTCCAGTGCGCCGGGATACCCGTCGAGCCGCAACTCGGGATTCTCGACGTAGAACGTGGCCTTCCGTGCGATCCCGTGACGGTCGTTCATCCGCAAGCAGACCAGGAACTGCATGCCGTGCTTGCGGCACCGATCTCGCAGGATCTTGACCTGGTCAAATCCGGCTTCATGCAAGGCACCGAAACCGGGAGAAATCTCGCGGATCCGTGCGTCGTAGCCAGCTGCCTGGAATCCCGGAGCCGGAGAATCGAACCGGGCCCACGCGCAGTAGACGAACCGATCAATGCCGGCCCGTGCGTGCTCGTCGACACCATCCTCGATCACCTTGCGGACCGTTGCCGCGTCCAGCGACAGCTTCATCCGCTTTCGCATCATCAACTGCGACCGCCACATGCTCTGCTCGTCCCAGTTGATCATCACCTTCACCGACCGCTCGACCGGATCGGGCTCGACCGCGGTCGACGTAGAACCGACCAACAGCAGGCAGGCAGTCAGCGCCACCAGGAAACCATCGAAGTTCCTCAGATCATTTCGCATGATCATTCCATCCGAATTCGTGTCGTGGGCCCAATGCAGAATCCACTGGCACTATGCGAGTGTCGGCAACGCAACTCAAGCCAGGGAACGATTCAACGAACCGTGGCAAAGAAGGTACGGATGTCCTCGACCAACAGTTTCGGCTCCTCCATCGCCGCGAAGTGCCCCCCGCGAGGCATATCGGTCCAGTGCGTCACGTTGAATCGCGTTTCGGCCCAGCGTCGCGGGGCGTAAACCAGTTCCTTGGGAAAGATCGCACACCCAACCGGCACCTCGACCCGACCCCGCTTACCGCGTCCCCGCGAGTGCCGCGTCTCGTAGTAGATCCGTGTCGATGACGTGATCGAGCCCGTCACCCAGTAGACCATCACGTTGGTCAACAACTCGTCCTTGGTGAACTTCTTCTCGACGTCGCCTTCGCAGTCGCTCCAGGTGCGGAACTTCTCGATGATCCAGGCGGCCAGGCCGGCCGGCGAGTCGTTCAATCCGTACCCGAGGGTCTGTGGCTTGGTGCTCTGGATCCGGTTGTATCCGGTCTCGTTAGCCATGAACGCGCGACGTTCACGGATCCGGGCGATCTCCTGTGGCTTGAGGCCTTCGAACTGCCGGTCTCCTCCTCGAGGCGGGCCAGCGGTGACGAAGTTCAGGTGCACGCCCACGCATTGGTCGGGGTGATTCCGCCCCAGCCACGCCGAGATCGATGCCCCCCAATCTCCTCCCTGCGTGCCATACCGCCTGTAACCCAGCCGTGTCATCAACTTGCCGAACATCTCGGCCATCCGGTCGTTGTTCCAGCCCCTGGTCCGGGGAGCGTCCGAAAATCCGAAACCTGGCAGTGACGGAATCACGACATGGAAGGCGTCTTCCGCCTTGCCCCCATGGGCCGTCGGATCGGTCAGTGGCCCGATCACTTTCTGGAACTCCACGAACGACCCCGGCCAGCCATGAACCAGCATCAGCGGCAGAGCATCTTTGTGTCGGGAACGCTGGTGGATGAAGTGCAGGTCCAGGCCGTCGATGTTCGTCTTGAAGTGCGACCACTTGTTGAGCATCTTCTCCTGCAAACGCCAGTCGAAAGTCGTCCTCCAGTACTTGACGAGTTGCTTGAGGTATTTCCGGTCGGTGCCGTAGGCCCAGTTGGAACCCTCGATCCGGTTGGGGAAACGGGTGAGATCCAGCCGACGGTCCAGATCCGCGAGCACGGCCTGGCCCACTCGGATCCTGAAGGGACGCACGGCCGCGTTCGGTTCGGCGGGCTGGGCCGCCGACACGCCCCAGCTCCCCTGGACCAGTGCCACAGCGGCCGTGAGCATCCAGATCTCCAAACCCGGACGCCACGGGATCGAGCGGAGGGATGTCGAGTCGGTCATGTTGATTCCTGCGAGTGGCCAAGTTGTCGTCGTGAGATCACAATCGAGACCATTGGAACATCTGGAGAAAAGCTCGTGTAGGGTCCGAATCCTCATCGAACCCCAGGTAGCTCTTGGCGAAGTTCCTTTTGCGGCCTACACTTCAGTTAGACCTTCGGATTCGATGTTGAGTCCGAGTCGAGCGGTCGGAATTCAGCGAGTAGCGCTGTTTCTTTTGAGTTGAGAGCGCTGTTCGTCCGAGCGGGGCACAACTGGCCACATCACCAGTTCGCTTCCCCCCCGTGAACACACGCTGCCAAGTTCGCCGCCATTCTCAGTTGCCAGCCCGTGGTCCTGATGACTCCGGGCAACGGGGCGATACTGACACTCACGGTGCCGCCAAGGCCCGATGATTCGCCGCCCTGTTCATACGATCCCTCGATCGTGACAAAACGAAAGAAGACCCTTGAAGACGTTTGCTGAACTGGACCTGATCGACCCCGTGCAACGGGCACTGGCCGACGTAAACTACGAGACCCCGACACCCATCCAGGTGCAGACCATTCCACCTGCACTTCGCGGTCGGGATGTCCTGGGGTCTGCCCAGACCGGAACGGGCAAGACCGCCGCGTTCGCCGTACCGATCCTCAATCGCCTTGGATCACACAACCGCAAGGCGCCGCCCCATCGCCCATTCGTGCTGGCGCTGGCACCAACCCGGGAACTGGCGATCCAGATCGACCAAAGTTTCTCGACCTACGGATCCCACCTGAAGCTTCGCCAGACAGTGATCTACGGCGGGGTGAACCAGACGGGCCAGGTGCGAAAGCTGAAGCGAGGCGCCCATATCCTGGTCGCCACTCCAGGCCGGCTGATTGACCTGATGAACCAGGGCCACATTCATCTCGACCTGCTTGAAGTCTTCGTGCTGGACGAGGCTGACCGGATGCTCGACATGGGCTTCCTGCCGGACCTGAAACGGATCATCAGCCAACTGCCGACCAGACGGCAATCGCTGTTCTTCTCGGCCACCATGCCGCCCAACATCATCGAGTTGTCCCAGAGCCTGCTGTCCAACCCGGTCAGTGTCGATGTCACTCCCGAACAGGTCAGTGTCGAGAAGATCGAGCAACAGGTCCACTTCGTCGACCGAAGCAGCAAGCAGGAATTGTTGCGAGAGATCCTGCAGTCACCCGACGTCGTCCGGGCCCTGGTCTTCACCAAGACCAAACGGCGAGCCAACGTTGTCACCAAGCAGTTGATCCGCAAGGGAGTCGGGGCAACAGTGATCCACGGCAACAAGTCACAGGGCGCCCGCATGAGAGCACTGGAGGATTTCCGCTCCGGTCGGGTCCGCGTGTTGGTGGCGACAGATGTCGCGGCTCGCGGCATCGACATCGACGGAATCACCCACGTGATCAACCTGGACATTCCGATCGAGCCCGAGGCCTACGTGCACCGGATCGGACGGACCGGCCGGGCCGGTGCTGACGGCGTGGCCCTGTCGTTCTGCAGTCCCGAGGAGCGAAACGAACTGAGAGCCATCGAAAAACTGATTGGACAGAAAGTGGCCCCGGCCAATTCTCACCCACAGGCTGGACCCGACGGACAGCACCCGGCCGTCACGCCAGACAACTCGCGGGCTCCCGGCAGCGGTGGCCCCGGAGCCCGCCACGCTCGCAGACAGCCAGCCCGCTCCGGCCAACCCGATCCGAATCCTCGGTTCCGATCAGGGCAGAACCAGAAAAATGGGCAGAAGCGAGATCGGAAACCGGATCGCCAAACAACAACCAGCCACCAGCACGGCGCCGAGCAGGGTCAGATCAAGCTGATCACTCACAAGGGGTTCGGCTTCATCGGCAACGGCGGCACCAAGGACCTGTTCTTTCACCGTTCGGCCGTCGAGGGCATCCGCTTCGAAGACCTCACGCAGGGTCAGCAGGTGTCGTTCAACGTCGGACAAAGCGCGCGTGGCCCCTGCGCCACAAACGTGCAGGTGATCTGAGAAGGCCGTCACGGCTTCCAGCGGATCAGCGTCAGGCCCATCGTCAGGTAGTTGTTGTGGACGGTCAGGATCGACCCGTCATCGAGCAGTGCCGAGAACAGGTGGCCGGTCTGCCCGTGACCGGGGATGTGGTGGTCGTAGAACTGCCACTCGTCGAGGATGATCTTACGGCCCAGGTCCCAGGTCAGCCCGTTGTCGCGGCTGATGACCGCTTCGCAGCCCTTGCGATGACTGACCCGCCGACCGTCCTTGAGATCGTGACGCACGACCAGCGTCATCACGAGGTCACCGTTGGGCATTCGCAGCAGGTTGGGGTGCATCCGTCCGTCGGCCAACGGCTTGGGCTCGGTCCACGTCTTCCCCTCATCCCTGGAGATTGAGACGCGGAGGCAACGGTACTCGTCACCTTCCGACCCGGCGTACGCAACGGGTACCTGCGTCCTCAGCGCCGCCACAAGCCAGCCGTTTTTCGCCCGCACCAGTGACCCCTCGCTGGCCCGCCAATTGGGCGGGCGGACCTCGTCTCGCCAGGTCCTGCCGCCATCATCTGACCAGCGGATGAAGTTCAACCCGGGATAGAAGGTCGGAGACCCCGGCGGCTTGCCGGCTCGGCTGAGCCCGATCATCGCCATCCGTGTCGCCCGGCCGTCCGGCCCCAGGTCGACCCACGGATTCCCCTCAGCTTCCACCCGGCCACCTCGTGTACACGGCTGCCGGGTCACACCGACCCACGTCCGTCCGTAATCGCTGCTGATGTATCGCTTGTTCATTCCACCGATGTAGGACAAGTGGCCTCGACCGAGATTGGCCAGCATGATCGGACGCCCGACCTGGTGTCCGGCCCCGTCGACCACGCGATCCAGCGATGTCCAGGTGCCTCCCCGATCCTTGCTGAAAGCGATGAACGTCTGCTCACCGGTTCCAGCCCCGTACCACAAGCTCTTTTTAACGTCACACAGTCCCAGCAACACGACCTCGCCATTGTCCATCTGTGTCACGCCGAACCCGACCGACCAACCTCGCTGATGAAACCTCAATTGCTGGCACTCGGCTCGCCTGACGACCCACCCCCCCCGGCCATCGCCCTGTCGCATGAAATGCGGACGGAACCCCGGACGCTGCCCCGGATCGGGTGGCGCAGCCTGGGTGGTGGCGATCGAGAGGACACCGATCAGCCCGAGCCGGAACAGGACGGTTCGCGTGTTCGTTCTTCTGGTTTGCATGAGAGGATTCTCGATTCCGAACAGTGGCCAACCACTCAATACTATGGTGCCGTGCCCCATGGTACTCTCGGACGCCACGAATGCCGAAACCCGCTGCCGATCCGCTCAACGACACGCGGCTCCGTTGACCACGATCACTGGCCCCGAGATGAGCCATGACTCCCACCGCCGAGATTGTCGTCATTGGTGGCGGGGTGCACGGTGCCAGCCTCGCATTTCACCTGGCTGTCGCCGACGTGGGCCGCGTCGTGCTGCTCGAAAAACAACACATCGCTTCCGGCCCCACGGCACAGTCGGGGGCCATGATCCGGGCACTGTTCAACACCAGGACCTATGTCGACCTGGTCATCGCTTCGACACGAATGTTCGAGAACTGGGACGACATCGTCGGCGGCGATGCCGGATTCGTCCAGCAGGGGTTTCTGAGAATCACCAATACGCTGGACAAGTCATCAATCGGCGGCGACCTGGAACTGACTCGCGACGCCGGAGAACCGTTCCAGATGCTGACCACCGAGGAACTCTCGCAACTCGTCCCGGCGGGAGAGTTCCAGGACGGGGAGATCGGCATTCTCTTCCCCACAGGCGGTTACGCCGATCCGTTCAGGACAACCGTCGAACTTGCCGACGCCGCACGCCGCCACGGCGCTGAAATCCACGAAGGTGTCCAGGTCACCGACATCCACGTCGATGGAGGTTGTGTCACGGCGGTCGAGACCGATTCGGGGAGGATTTCCACTCCGCTTGTGGTCAATTGTGCCGGTTCCTGGTCGGACCGCATCGCTGCCATGGCGGGAGTGCAATTGCCGATCCTGATCCAGCCCGCACCGACGTGCCTGTTTCGCAGGCCCGATTCGATGACCACGATCGGGCCGATCCTCTCGGACGGCGTCAACCAGGTGTACTTGAGGGCGATGGGGGACGCCGTCTACCGGGCGGCCCATTTCGGCCTGTCGGCCGAGATCGTCGACCCGGATGATTTCGACGACGCCGTTCCCGCCGGGCAGGCCCGCATGCTGAAAGAGGGTCTTTGCAACCGTTACGACGCCCTGCAACGGGCTCCTGGCCTCGGAGGCTTCACGGCCCTGTACGACATGACCCCCGACGGCCATCCGATCGTCGGTCCGATCGAAGACATCAAGGGGTTCTGGTGTGACTGCGGCTGGAGCGGAAATGGATTCGCTCCGGCCCCGGCAGGCGGCCGGTCACTGGCCCAGATGATCATCGGCAGCGACCCCGACATCGACCTGGGTCACTTCAGGTGGCCACGGTCTACGGAGGTGGGCAGACGAGTGAACCGCGACTGGATTCACCACTGACACGCTCGACATCCCCGCGGGGTGCCCATTAGACCTTCGAGAACAGCGTTCCCAGTGCGGTCCCGGAACTGTCCGAGAAACGGCCCTGCTCGATGCCCATCGAGTGCAGGATGCTAAGGAACATGTTCGACATCTTCGTGGCGCCGTCCTGGTGGTAGACACCGTGCTTCAACCCCATGTTGGAGCCACCGACCACCATCGTCGGCAGGTTCCGCGGGTTGTGTGTCGTGCTGGCCCCACTGCCGTAGAGCACGATGCTGTTGTCGAGCACGCTGCCGGTCTTGTCCTTGAACTCGGTCAGCCGGCCGAAGAAATAGGCCAGTTGCTCACTGAGGAACCTGTCGTACTTGGCGAACTCCAACTGCCCCGCCTTGTCGCCGGCGTGCGAGAGGCTGTGGTGAGTCCGCTTCAGGCCCAGCTTCAGGGGGAACGTGTCGCTGATCCCCATGCCGTCCTCTCGGTTGAGCATGAACGCAACACTGCGAGTGATGTCCGCGTCGAAAGCCAACGCGATCAGGTCGAACATGTTGCGGTAGTAGTCCCGCGGCTTGCCCTCGTTGGTCACGTCAAGATCCAGGTGCTTGTAGTCCTGCTCCTTCAACGGGATGTCGACCCACTTCTCCGAAGCGATCAACCGCGATTCGACCTCGCTCAACGAAGTCAGGTACTGGTCCATCTTCTGACGGTCCGAACGTCCCAGCTTCCGGTTCAGCGACCTGGCACTCTCGATCACCGCATCGACCAGCTTGATTCTCTTCTTCAGCTTCTTCCGTTCCACTTCCATCGAAACCCGATCGGCGCGGAACAGGCGGTCGAAGACCCGACGAGGGCTGTTCTCGGCCGGGATCGGCTTGCCCTCGAGGTTGTAGGAGATCGTCCCGGTACGAGAAAGGAACCCGGTTCCCGCATCGATCGAGAGAACCAGCGAGGGCTGACGACAGAACTGCTTGGTGTGGTTTGCGACGATCTGGTCGATACCAACCGAGTTGAATTTTCCGGGCCGGGGATTGTGCAACGGAGCACCGGTCAGCCACATGTCCGAACAGATGTGCGGATCAGCCTTGACCCCGTTCTCGTGGAACATCCCCCCCAGGAAGCTCAACTGGTCACGATACGCGGCCAGGGGTTCAGTCGACTTGCCGAAGACGAACTTGCCATCCTTCTTCGCCCTGGGGAACCAGCTCCAGTCGTCGATCCCGTGTTCGGGCTTGGGCAATGACATCCCGTTGGCCGTGTAGATCGCACAGAGACGCCTCGGCGATCGTGTCGAGACCTCCTCGCCCATCGCTTCCAGCACGGGCAATGCCAGGGACGCTCCGGCAATCCCCTTGAGAACGGCACGACGATCGAGCTTCACGGGAGTGGTCATGGACGATTCCAACGTTTTTCGGTTGTTTCGGAGACGGGACCCGGTGGATCCGTCGAAAGCCGTTTGTATCCGGCTTCGACACCAATTCCAACAGCAGACGGCCGTTGTCCGCCTCCTATCATACTCATCGACGACCGGACCGGTATCACTTCTCGAGAAACACCGGACTGTTGATCACAATCCGGAATGCATCCAGAACCCGGTAATCGGTCTTCTTCAACTCTACGGCCTGTTCCCGCAGGAACTCAAGTTCGTTGTAGCTCAATGTCCGTCCAGTGGCGTAGGTCGACAGGTGCTTCAGAAAGCTGAAGGCCACCGCGTCGATCCGATCCTCTGCCAGGTAGGTCTTCAACGCCCTGGCATCGGCGATCTCGGTCTTGTCCGGCAAAGTCGACTGCGGATCATGACTCTTGTCGTCCCGGAACAGCCCCCCCGCATCGAACTGCTCGAACGGAAGCCCCCAGGGATCAATCCCCGCGTGGCACTTGGCACATCCCTTCTGGTTGCGATGCCGTTCCAGCCGCTGACGCAGCGTCAGCTTCTCCTTGTCATCCTCGGACAGGTCCGGCACGTTGGGCGGAGGTGGTTCGGGCGGCTCGGCGATGATCTTCCGGGCCAGCCACGCTCCCCGCTTGACCGGGTTCGACTCGCGGCCGTTGGACAGCCCGGCCAGGATGCCGGCCTGGGAGAGCAGGCCTCCCAGGTTCTTGTTGTCGTGTCGAATCGCCACGAAATCGAACCCACTCTCGATGCGATCACTCAGCCTGTAGTAACTGGCCACCACCTCGTTGGCGACGATGAACTCCGACCGGACCAGGTTCCGCAGCGACAGGTTCTCTCGGACCAGGTGCTCCAACAATCTTGCCGGCTCTTCTCTGAGCTGCGTCCGCGTGTCACGTGTCAGCCTGGGAAACCGCTTGCGGTCGACCTCGAGCACGTCGAACTTCTCCAGGCTCAACCACTGACTGGTGAACTCGCGGACGAACCGCCATGACTTCGAGTCCCCCAGCAACCTCAGCATCTCCGAATCCAGCGACTCGTGCAGCGACCCCGACGCGGCCAGTTGCAGCAGTTTTTCATCCGGAGCCGCATTCCAGAGGAAGTACGACAACTTGGAAGCCAGCTCGTAATCCTCCAGCGGCTCGGGCTTTGGCGTCTGGCTGTTCTCAATCAGAAACAGGAACTGGGGGGAGGTCAGCACGACCATCAGCGAGTCCTTGATACTCGCCGTAAAGTCCGAGGACTTCTTAAACGACTCCTCCCAGACGGCAACGAACGTGGAACGTTCGATCGCTGTCACCGGACGCCGGAAGGCCCGCGACGCAAACGCTCCGATCACCTCCTCGGCATACTCTCGCGTCTCCCCCACGTTCTCCGAATCGATGAAAATCGCCCGGTGAGTTTTCGGCGGCCACGTCTCGTAAAACGGTCCTTCGAACTCCACCGACCGCACCGTCAGCCGGGGCATGTCGCGACCGTCGGTGAATTCACTGCGGACCCCGATCTCGCGGATCCCCGCCAGGTAGTTGACGTTGTCCTTCTCGACATCAGGACTGGGAAAGTTGTTGATCGCTCCCTCGAAGACATAGTCGGACAGCGTGGTCGGCTTGACCGCCTGGGCCTGGCCGACCGGCGAAAGCGTGCTGCCGCAGTCACGACGCAAGCCCACGTGGACGCCCAGTCGAGGCACCCGTTTCTCGAACGCCGCGAATCGAACCGCCAGCGGGTCGTCATCGGTCAGCGGCGTCAGCACAACACGACCGACCTGTAGTCCGTCGCCCCAACGAGCAGCCAACTCGACAGGTCCGGCCGGCAACCGCACCGCCAGGAACGCCGGCTGGGCCAGCAATCCCAGGAAGTGACGTTCGCCGAGAGTCAGCCCGAGGTTGCGGGGCTTGTCGTCGGGAGGTGCGGTGGCGAACTTGCGGCCCGGTTCGATCAGAGCCTGCAGTTCCGGCACGGCCAGGATCCGCCGATAGAACCGCACCTCGTCGATTTCCCCCTTGAACAACTGGGAGCCCTCGACTCGGCCGATGTGCAGCTGGGCCATCGGGTTGTCGAGATCCCATCTCGCGATCTTGCCCACCGCGACCTCAAAACCGTTGACGTACAGCCGCGTCAGCATGTCCCCACGACGCACGACCGCGGCGACATGCTGCCATTGGTTGCGACGGATCACTCCCGGTCGCGACTGCACGGTGCCGTTGCGCTCGTTGCCCGACTTGAACGTCTCAATCCGCAACACTCCCTTGCCATTGGGCATGTCGAAGACAAACCCCTGCCGGCCGTAAGGGCCCCGGCAGACGATACCGGCCTGTCGCAGCTCGGTCGGCCGGATCCAGGCCGCGACGGTGAATTCGCCCACACCCACTTTCATGCTGTCATCCCGCGGCACGACGATGTGGCCGGACTTGCCGTCGAGTGAGACGGACTTGCCGAACGGTGAGTCGACGAACCGGGCCGCGCCGACCACCTTGGCGGCCACCTTGGCGGGAGGCTTTTCGAGCGGCAACCTCCGGACGTCCCCGTCGAGCGACCAGGCTCCGATCAACGCGTCGTCGAGCTTCGAGCCATCGACGACGACCTTCCGGCCGACCGCACCACCGGCTCCCCGGATGACGTCGACCTGGTAGATTCCCGCCGTCTCGATCTCGACCGCCTGAGGTTTCCTGGCATCGGCGGTCGGCGTTTCGACGACTATTTCTCCTGCGGACCCGGCGGCACGAGATGCCGTCCCGCGATCGAGCAGCAGGCCGTCGTCGACGCGTGCCGCTTTCACCGTCACGCGGAAGCGGCCGTGGTCAGGCAGTTGCCGCAGCGAGATCTTGAAATTGGCGCGCGGACCGTAGGTACTCTCGATCCCAAAGAGCTCGGCACTGGGAATCGCAGGCCTGAGCATCAGTCCGTTCTCACCCGGCTGATAGGCCAATCCCTTGGGATACCCATCGCTGCCGCGGACGCAGGCGAAGACATTGTGGTAGATGCTGTCGTATTCGCGCCACCCGCGGACCGTGGCGTTCCCCTGGTATCCCTCGATGAACCGGTATTTGGTCCGCATCACGAACGGCTCGAAGGCGAACGGCTTCTTTGGTACCGGTTGCGAGACAATGAAGTCGCTGTTGCGGAGCAATCGACTGAGAGCCCCCAGGATCAACTTGTCCTTGAACGGCTTGGAGTTGATCTCGTCCCCGAGTTCCACGCGGAACTTCTGGATCACCGGTTTCACCGACTCGTCGACGATCGCTCGATCCAACGCCTTCTCGGCAACGTCGAAGTAAGCCTCGATCAGCAGAGGGGACAGCACCATGGACTGGCCGTTGTTGAGGAACCCGTCGGCCGAAACACTGTCAGCCGGCAGAACATCGGCCAGTTCGTCCTCGATGCCCATCAGGTCTCGCAGCGTGTTGCGGTACTGGGCGACGGTCAGTCTCCGAACCGTTCCGTTCTTGTCGCGGACGCGGGTCCGGGCCACCGCCAGTGCTTCGGCGATCCAGGAATCCATCACCTCTCGCTCTTCGGCGCTCAACTGCGGCTCGTCCTCAGGCGGCATCGCCTGGTCAGCCACCTGGTGCCGAATCCCTTTCCACAGCGGCAGCCAGCGATCCTCGAGCCCACCGTCGAGTCGATCAACGCGGATCCCCGATTCGATCTTCTTCTCGCCATGGCACCGCACGCAGTACTTGGCCAGCAGCGGTTCCACCTGCTTCTCGAAGCGGCTCTTCACCTCCGCTGCCCGCTCGACAAACGTGTCGACCGGGTCCTCGTCCTTGGCAAACAGGATCGGCGGCGACTCGGACCCCGACCCGACCATCGGACCGGATTCGACTGACGACGGCGCCGTTCCGGCCGGATTGTCACCCTGCTCGGATGACTGACAGCCGATCGATGCCGCGAGCAACATCCATGGCAAAACACGTTTCATCAACGATCTCCCAGGCCGAACCCGGAGCACAACGTGTGCGGACCCGCTCGGTCACCGCCTAGTCTGTCGAAAAACAGGGCAGGGCATCAAGGTTGGGTCACGACGCAGGCCACCCGCCACACACCCCGCTGGTCCGCAGCGGTGCCATCGCACGCCTCGTAGAGCATCGCGAACCGCCCGGCTTCGGTGGTCGAACCGGGCAATTCCAGGACGCACATCTCCGAACACTTCGCCGCATCCACACCGTCGCCGGTCGGCGACAGGACCGGGTCGGGATCAATCACCCACTCCAGCCCGTCCTGGGAAACAGCCGTCATGACGGTGGCCACCTGGGGCCGACTGTACGCCGCGAAGTACATTCGGAACTGCGAGGCCCCAAGCCGCAGGATCTCCGAAGCGAACGCGGTGTGGGTGGCGTGGGGGGCCGTTTCGGCGATCCGGACCCCCGCCTCCAGTTCGAAGGTCGTGCCACCATCCACGGAAACCGCACTGACAACCCCGACACCTCGTTGATGCAGATACATCCGCCAGCGACCGTCGTCGAGAAATACGATCCTTGGAGACGAAATGTTGGACTCTTCAATGGCCAGTCGCTCACCCGGCTCGACGTTCCAACTCACGCCGTCGTCGTCCGAGACGGCACTCCGAATGGCACTCCGGACCGACTGTGGCCCTGGACAACACTCGAAGAACATGCGGAAACGGCCCGTGTCACCGGCCATCGGAACCACTTCCGATGACACCACCCGGAACTCACCAGCTCCTCCCTGTTCGGCACTCAGTCTCACGCCCGGCTCGGGCGTCCAGTTCAGGCCGTCTGCGGACACCGCACTGAGAATCCTGGTGGTCGAATTGTCGTAGTCATTGGCACCGGCGGGAAATCCGGCACGTGGCAGGATCTGAGAGTAGAAGACCCGGTACCTCCCGTCGGAGAGTCTCACGACCCGTGGGCTGACCGCTCCACACAGGCCGGTCCGAACAGCGTCGGCAGCCCAGGTTGCCTCTGGAGCGGGACTGGTGTCTTCGTCGGGGGCAGCATCAATGGCCACTGAGGCCGGCCGCACCCACTCGCGCCCCGGATCACATGAGACGTCATGAACACGCGGAGACGCGGTCTGGACTTGCGTCAGGTTGATCATCGAGACGCAGGGCCTTCCGGGCTTGCACCCTCTGTATCTCACGGGTAACCGGCCGACCGCCGACAACAGACGTCCGCGACCACTCGGCCCTCAAGAGAGTCCGTGATCAGTCGAAAATCACGTCGAGTGTCTTGCCAACCACCTTGGCAAGTCCTGTGAGAGGCTTGGTGACGATGCTGAGGACCTTGGAGGTTCTCTTTTTCGGTGGTGCCTTTTTGTCGGCCTCGGCCTTGGCCGTCTTCAAGGCAGCCGCCTTGGCAGCAGTAGCTTTTGCTGCTGCAACCTTGGCTGCCTTGGCCTTCTCGGCAGCAGCCTTGGCCGCGGCGATCTTGGCCGCCTTGGCCTTCTCAGCAGCAGCCTTGACGGCCTTGGCCTTCTCGGCAGCA
>DLVV01000423.1:28821-28992 GCA_003445035.1 Planctomycetaceae bacterium
TCGGCAGCAACCTTGGCCGCGGCGATCTTGGCCGCCTTGGCCTTCTCAGCGTTCACCTTGGCGGCCGCGGCCTTTTTGGTCGATGCGAGATTGTTGACGCGGACGAGCTTCATCAACCGACCCGAGACGTTCCAGTCCTGGACATAAAGGTTGCCGTCCTTGTCCCAGTAG
>DLVV01000073.1:0-12030 GCA_003445035.1 Planctomycetaceae bacterium
GTTGATCCAGTACGGGATGACGTTCCGCTGGAATCGTGCGGGAACCGGGATCCGGATTGTGACTCCACGTCGACCGGTGTCCCTCTCGGCACGATATCGCGCCAAGGGCGGTCGAGTGGAGGCCGCTCGGGCACTGGTCCGCAAGGAACTTGCCGGTGTCTCCATTGAACCAGCCGGTCCGGGCGAGGTCGGTGTCCGGGGGACCTGGGAAGACCTGCAAGTGGCCAGGTCACTGATTGAACGAGGACGCCGTCCCGCCGGTTCGCCCTCACCCCAACGGTTTCCGCCCCTGGCTCGCCGCCGATTCACCCTCAAGGTCGCTCGCGGCCGGGTCTCCGACATCATGAAACAACTCGAGCAGACCGGCGTCCGCTTTGTCTATGACGCCAAGGCGGTCGAGGCCGCGGGCGTCCGGTTCGAACAGACCGTTGCTCTCGACGTCCAAAAAGTCACAGCCGAAAAATTCTTTGGGCGGTTGTTCACGCCGCTTGGTCTCAAGTTCACCGTCGACGGGGTGACCGTTCGGCTGAGCGTGAAGCGGAAGCCGGACTAGTGGTTGGTGACGAACTCGTTGGAGTTCAACACGGCCCAGAAGACATCCTGCAATCCGGCAATCGGATCCCCTTTGCCGCCCTCTTTGAAGGCCCGGTCCAGTGCGGTCATCTCGGTCTCGGACGGCTTTCTCTGCAGGGCGACCAGGAACAAGGTCTCGATCTTGCGCGGGATCGCCTTGTAGCGGTTCTTGAGCTGTTGCTGGGCACGCACCCGGGTGAGCTTCTTGGTCCGTGACGGTCGCTTCTTGGTCCCGGTCTTGGCCGGCCGGATGTCACCGGAGGGAGAATCGACGACCTGTTGCAGCAGCGATCCGTTTGTGGTCGCCACCGCGCTGTTGATCAGTGCGCCGTTCATCATCAGCAGGGCTTGCGGGATCGTTCCGTTGAACGTCGTCGATTCGTCGTTCTCGTCGGTGCCGAACGTCTGCACGAACTGTCTCAGCCAGGTCCGCCGCTGGTTTTCGGCCGCGTCGAAGCCTCGACCGGTCTTGTGAGCATTGGTGGCGATGATCAGCGAATCGTAGAGTTGCTCAGCCCGGAATCCCTTGACGTACATCCTCGAAAACAGTGGCGTGGTGCCGGCGGCAGGATCGTCGTCGCCGTTCTGCCCGCCGAATTGGCTCGTCAGGTTGTAGGCCTTGCTGGCGGTGATCCAGCGGATCAATCGCTTCTGGTCGAACCCGGCCAGACGGAACTGGCCGGAGATGTAGTCGAGTAGTTCCGGGTGTGAGGTGGGGTTGTGGGGCCCCATGTCGTCGATGGGTCGAGTGAATCCGAAGCCGAAGAAGTGTCCCCAGGTCCGGTTGACGATCGCCCGCGCCAGGTAGGGCTTGGTGGTGTCGGTCATCAACCGGGCCAGTTGCAGGCGGGGTTGCGTCTGGTCGTTGATCTCGACGCTGGTCCCGTCGACGAACTTCCTCAACGCCGCTTCCTGGAGCCCACTGCGTTTTTCAAAGAACTTGACCCCTTTGGAAGGCATGTCGATCAGGCGGAACGCGTCGCGTGCGCCCAGGCGACGGGTGCCATCAAAAAACGCGTTCATGCTCCAGAACTGAGATTGCTTCCAGTCGTTGAAGGGGTGATTGTGGCACTGCGTACACTGGACCTGCAGGCCCAGAAACAGGCGAGCGGTGATCGCCGTCGCAGGGACGGCTCCGTTGTTGAGATGTGAGGCGAGGAAGTTGACCGCCGGATTTTCCCGGCTGGTGCCCTCCGCCGACACCAACTCGAAGACGAAACGGTTGTAGGGCATGTTGCGGGCGAAGGCCCGTCGCAGCCAGCGGTCCAGGGCCTGTCGGCCGCCCTGGTTGTTGGTCCGTCCGACCAGCAGGTTGCCCCAGATGGTTGTCCAGTTTCGCACGTAGTCCTCGTCGTCGAGCAACTTCTCGACAAACCGCTCACGACGATCGGGGTCCTTGCTGTCCAACAGTTCGACGAGTTCGGCGTAGCGGGGGATGTGACCGAGCACATCAAGTGACACCCGGCGGGCGAATTCCCCGTCCTCGGCACGCGGGGAGGCGACGACCTCGTTGTCCGACCAGCCCTGTCGGAGGTGCTTGTTGATCGTCTCGACGACGATCTTGTCCGAGTCCGCGGCAGAGATGCTGACGGGTCCGGCGGCCAGGGCCAGTAACACGTACGCCGAAACCGTCTGGAGGAATGCAGAGGAGCGGAGCGTTGCCGTGATCATCGATTCGTCCCTCGGGCCGGTCTTTTGTATTGAGACTGCTCGTCCCCTATCATAATTCGTTTCGTCTCGGGCGTCCAAATCGGCGTCCCGTCAAAATGGCCGTTCCCGGCCTGGACCGGATAAGTCGGCGGCCCGTTTCCGTTGGGGCACGATCACATCGGTGTCCCGGGGTGAGCATTTCATGTTCGAAATTTCCAGTACCGGCGAAATCGATTTCCTGGCCCTCGGTGCGATGGTCCATCGCCTCGACCCCGGCCCGATTCCGTTCCGCAAGGCCAGCGATCTGCGGATTCATGTCAGTGGTGGCGAATTCAACTGCGCGGCCAATCTCTCGGACTGTTTCCGATTCTCCACGGGCATCGCCACCGCGATGGTCGACTCTCCGGTGGGAGACCTGATCCAGGAACGTGTCCGGGCCATGGGAGTCCGTCCGTTCTACAAGATGTTCGAGCACGACGGTGTCCGCGGTCCGAACATGGCCACCGTCTACAGTGACCAGGGCGCCGGTGTCAGGGCTCCGGTGGTCTTCTACAACCGTGCCAACGAGGCGGCAGCACTGCTGGAACCCGGTGACTTCGACTGGGCCTCGATCACCTCCGGTGGCGTCCGCTGGTTCCACAGCGGGGGAATCTTCGCGGCGCTGGCGGCATCGACGCCCGAGGTGATTATCGAGGGTATGCAGGCGGCCAAGGCGGCCGGCGCCGTCGTCTCGTTCGATCTCAATTTCCGGGCCAAGCTCTGGGAGATCGCCGGGGGACTCGAGACCGCGCAGGAGACGATGCGGCGGATCGTTGAACACGTCGACGTGCTGGTCGGCAACGAGGAGGACCTGCAGATGGGACTGGGGCTGACCGGTCCCGATGTCGAGTCGAGCGGGAAGCTCGACCCATCTGCCTTCTTCGCGATGATGGAGCAGGTGGCCGAATCGCTGCCGTCGGTCAAGGTGGTTGCCACCACGCTTCGAGAGGTTCATTCGACCAATCGCCACGAGTGGAGCGCGGTGTGCTGGGTCGAGGGCGAGACGTTTCGAGCACCCACGTGCGAACTGGACGTGGTCGACCGGGTCGGAGGCGGAGACGGCTTCGCTTCGGGGTTGTTCTACGGCCTTTTGAGCGGACGTGATCCCGAGGAGGCGTTGCGGTTGGGATGGGCCCACGGTGCCCTGCTGACCACGTTTCCCGGAGACACGACGATGGCGACGCGGGAGCAGGTCGAGGCGTTTGCCGAGGGCGGATCGGCACGGATCCAGCGATAACGCGACACACCAACCAACTTCTACCACGAGAAGAGAATGTCTCAGCACGATATCGGATTGATGGGCCTGGCCGTGATGGGGCAGAACCTGGTCCTGAACATGGCCAGCCGGGGCTATTCGGTCGGAGTCTTCAACCGGACCACCGCGACGACCGACGAGTTCATCAACGGTACGGCGGCCGGAAAGACCATCTCGGGGTACCACTCGGTCGAGGAACTGGTGGCCAACCTCAAGAGCCCCCGCCGCGTGATGCTGATGGTCAAGGCCGGCCCGGCCGTCGATGCCTTGATCGGCCAGCTCACGCCTCTGCTGGATCCCGGGGACATCATCATCGACGGGGGCAACACCCAGTTCGACGACACCAACCGGCGGACGACCGAGGTCGAGGATTCGGGGCTGCTGTTCATCGGCACCGGAGTCTCGGGTGGCGAGGAAGGGGCGCTGCTGGGGCCGAGTATCATGCCCGGCGGTTCACCCGACGCGTGGCCGTACGTCAAGGACCTGCTGCAGGAGATCAGTGCCAAGGTCGGGCCCGAGGGCGACATCCCCTGCTGCGAGTGGGTTGGGCCGGCCGGCGCTGGGCACTACGTCAAGATGGTGCACAACGGGATCGAGTACGGCGATATGCAGTTGATCTGCGAAGCCTACTTCATCCTCAAGCACGCCCTGGGCCTTTCCAACGAGGAACTCTACCGTGTCTTCAGCGATTGGAATGAAGGCGACCTGCAGAGTTACCTGATCGAGATCACCCGCGACATTTTCACCGTGACCGACGAGGCTTCGGGTGGACACCTCGTCGACCAGATTCTCGATACCGCCGGCCAGAAGGGGACCGGCAAATGGATGAGCCAGCACGCCCTGGACCTGGGAGTTCCAACGACACTGATCACCGAAGCGGTGTTTGCCCGCTGTCTTTCGGCTCAGAAGGACGCTCGCGAGCGAGCCGAGGACGTGCTTTCGGGGCCGACGGGGACTTACGACGGGGATCGGGACGCGTTCATCGAGGATGTTCGCCAGGCCCTTTTCGCATCGAAAATCACCAGCTACGCCCAGGGTTACGTCCAACTGGACGCGGCAGCCGAGGAGTTCGGATGGGAGCTGGACAACGGCCAGATCGCCCTGTTGTGGCGGGGCGGTTGCATCATCCGGGCCACGTTCCTCGAGGACATCAAGGCGGCGTTTGATCGGGACGCGGATCTGGAGAACCTGCTGCTGGACGACTTTTTCCGGAATGCGATCGAGACGGCCCAGCCCAGTTGGCGACGTGTCGTCGCCACAGCTGTGGAACTCGGCCTGCCCGTTCCGGGTTTCTCCGCCGCGCTGGCCTACTTCGACGGCTACCGGCGTGGCCGCCTGCCGGCCAACCTGCTGCAGGCCCAGCGCGACTACTTCGGAGCACACACCTACCGGCGGTTGGACCAGGACGGGACCTTCCACACCGACTGGATCCGAGAGCGACAGCTTGAAGACTAGGCGTTTGCCGGGAACGCGCACGGGGACGCGATGCCATCGATGGAGTGACGGGGCTGGTGCACTCGCCGTGTCTCCTCGTACGATCTCAGTTTGATGCTCGACCAATCCGCACACTCGACTGACGATTTCCTGGTCTGCCCGGACGGGCACGGCCGTTTGCAGCTCCGCGGTGACGAGTGGGTCTGCGACGTGTGCGGGCGTCTGGGAGTGGAGCAGGGTGGGGTGCCGCGATTTGTCGAGCAGGATCACCTGGCGAGTTTCGGGACACAGTGGAACCGGTTCGATGTCGTGCGAGACGAGGAGGATCGCCGGGTTTTCGAGGTGAAGACGGGGTCGAGGCTCGACGAGCTGTCGGGGCTGCGGGTGCTGGATGCCGGATGCGGTGGTGGGCGTTACAGTCGCCTGGCCGCGCTGGCCGGGGCAGAGGTTGTCGGCGCCGACCAGAGCACGGCCGTCGAAAAGGCGGCCGAGGTCTGCCGAGATCTGCCCGTGGCCCGGTTCCTGCAGGCCGATCTCAAGCGGCTGCCGCTGGAGGCCGGGTCATTCGACCTGGTTTTTTCGATCGGAGTGATGCACCACGACCAGGACACCCGGGCCGTTTTCGATGCGGTCGCGCAGATGGTTCGGCCGGGCGGACGACTGGCCGTCTGGCTCTATCGCCGTAACACGTGGTGGCAGGAATGGATCAACGACCGGATGCGGCGTCGGACAGCCGGGATGACCGAGGAACAACTGGAACGCTGGTGCCGCAGGCTGGTAAGGCTGGGCGAGTTGCCGGTGCTCAACCGGATGTTCAACAAGCTGGTCAATTTCAGCACTCACCCTGATCCCGAACTGCGGATGTGCGACACCCACGACTGGTACGCGCCGGCCTATCAGCATCACCACACCGTGCAGGAGTTGCGGGAGTGGTTCGAGTCGGCCGGGTTCACCGATCTCCACGAGTTGCCTCCCGAGAAGACCGGCCGTTTCTATCGCTGGGCCTGGCGACAGAACCTGATCCCCGGCAGCGGGGTCAACGTGGTGGGGACGCGAACGGCTGGCTGAACCCCGCGGCGGGGCCGCTACTGGCCCTTGATGTCGTAGGCCAGCAGCGCGTCCTGGTCGCGGAGGAACAGCTTGCCGTCGGCCACGACCGGATGAGGCCAGGCCGGCCGACCGCTGCGTTGTGGCTGGGCGAACACGCCCTTCTGCACGTACTCGGTGGTGCCCGCTTCCACCAGGGCCACCCGGCCGCCCTCGCTGCGGAGATAGATGTGGCCATCGGCGTAGACGACGGCGCCCTTGCCGACCGAGCGGTTTCGCCAGGCGACGCGGCCGGTCTTGAGTTCCAGGCAGGTCAGTCCGCCGCCGTCGTTGAAACCGAACAGGAACCCTTTCAGCAGCACCATTCCACCGTGATGGTTCTTCATGTTGCGGGTGTGATAGACCTGCTTGGCCTTGGTCTCCCCGTTGGTCGAGGTCAACTCCAGCAGGGCCCCGCCCTTGCCATACCCCGAGGCGCTGAAGACCAGGTTGTTGGCGGCCACGGGACTGGAACAGTTGGCCGTGCCGTTGGCCGACCCCGACTGTTTCCAGAGGAAGGCCCCGTCATTGGCACGGACACCGACCACCGCGTTGCGGGTGAAGTTGACGTACTGCCGAACCCCTCCGACGGTGGTGATGATCGGCGACGAGTAGGCCGCCCCGGGATTGCCCGGTACCGGCGATCGCCAGAGTTCATCACCGGTGAGCTTGTCGAGTGCGACCATGGTGGCTCCCTGGCCACCGGGAGTGCAGATCATCTTCTGGCCGTCGATCAGCACGCTTTCGCAGATCGCCCACCCGGGCCGGCCACCCTTGAACGTCTTGAGCACGTTCTTCTGCCAGAGGATCTTGCCGCTCTCGAGATCCAGGCAAGCGACGTCGCCGTTGAGTCCCTGGGCGTAAAGTCGCTTGCCGTCGATTGTCGGAGTGCCGCGGGGGCCGTTTCCCACGCTGGCGTTGAAGGAGGTGCTGATCTTGGTTGACCAGGCGATGTTGCCGCCGGCCAGGTCGATCGCGTGCACGCTCTCGCCGCCCGCCTTCGTCGCCCCCATCGTGTAGGCGCGGCCACCGACGACGCTGACCGTCGAGTAGCCTTCTCCGATTCCCTTGGCTGTCCACAGCAGCTTGGGACCGCCCTTGGGCCATTGCTTGAGCAACCCGGTTTCGGTCGAAATGTTGTCTCGCTTGGGGCCTCGGAATCCGGGGAAATCGGCGGCATCAGCCGGCACGGCCACCGTCAGTAAGGCCGGAAGAACAACGGAGACGACAGCGAAGCGACGAATGGTCATCGGCGGGTTCCGAAGAAAACAGGACTGTGAGAAACGGGGCAGGGGGTGGTCGTGGCCGGATGGCGGTGCGACCGGGTGGGCAACTGCGTAGACTATGACGCACCCGCCCAGACGCGACAAGCGCAACCTCCGGGTGTGATCTGACCGGGCAATCCCCCACACCGACAGGCCCGCCGGCCGGGATCGTTACCGACGATGCAATCCGCTGTCCTGGCCGCTTGCGGCCTGCTGTTGGTCGGTGCCGTCGTGCGGGCTCGGATCGGCTGGCTGCAGCGGGCACTGATTCCCGCTTCAGTTGCCGGGGGGCTGGTCGGGCTGGTCGTCGTCCAGTTGGCTCGTGGATTGGACGAGCCGGCGTGGAGCGGAACTGAGACCTTCTCGCAGGTTGTCCACTGGGTGGCAGCCGACTGCCCGGCCGAATTGTCCGGCTGGCCGGGATGGCTGATCGCGGTGGTCTTTGCCGGGCTGCTGCTGGATCGCCCGGCCAGGATGGACCGGGGAGGCTGGCGCCGCGTGATGGCCGAAGGGTTGATGGTGTGGGTGATCATTGCCGGGCAGGTGGCCCTGGGCCTGTTGGCCACGTGGTTGATCATCCAGCCGCTGTTTCCCGAAATTCCTGACGGGTTCGGCCTGTTGATCGAGACAGGTTGGGCCGGTGGTCACGGCACGGCCGCGGCGATGGGCGGAGTGTTTCGCGACACCGTGGGCTGGGAGCAGGGGGCCGACCTGGGCGTGTTCATGGCCACCGTGGGGTTGGGCTGGAGCGTGGTCAGCGGCATCGCGTGGACCAACCTCGCGGTTCGCCGGGGATGGACGCGGATCTCGATCGAGAAGCTGGCCTCGGCCGAGGGGGGCACCCTGGAGCCGGTTGACCAGCGACCGGCGATCGGCCGCGGAGTGATCCGGTCGGATGTTCTCGATCCTCTGGTCTTCCAGGTGCTGATCCTGGCGATGGCTTTCCTGGTCGGTGTGGGAGCGTCGTGGGCGGTCAAGAGCGTGGGGCTGCAGCTGGTCGGTGGGCTGGATGGGCGAGTGGCTCCCGAGACGATCGCCAAGCTGCAACGGTCGGTCGGGAACCTTCCGTTGTTCCTGTTCACCCTGTTGGGCGGGCTGGCGGTTCGCCGCGGACTGGATCTCAGCCGCTGGGGCCACCTGGTCGACGGGGATTCGATTCGCAGGTTGACCGCCGGCGCGATGGAGTTCCTGGTCGTGGCTGCAATTGCCTCTTTGAGACTCGATGCCGTGCTGGCCCTGGCCGGCCCGCTGGCGGTGCTGATTGTGCTGGCGGTGGGCTGGACGGCTGTCTGCCTGTTGTGGATCGGCCGTCGCGTGTTGCCCGGGGACCGCTGGATGGAGTTGGGATTGATCAACTACGGCATGTCGACCGGCACCACGGCGACGGGGTTGTTGCTGTTGAGGATGGTTGACAAGGACCTGGAATCGGGGGCCGCCGAAGACTACGCGCTGGCCGCTCCGCTGTCGGCCCCGTTCATTGGCGGTGGCCTGCTGACACTGATGATGCCGCTGCTGCTGGAGTTCGTCTCGCTGGGCGTCGTCGCATCGGTCGCCCTGGCCATGGTTGTCGGCCTGGTGGTACTGGGCGTGCTGCTAGGACGCCGTTCCTGAGGGCTCCGTTTCCGGAGTCCCGGCCGGGTCCCGGTGCTCGTCGGCCAGCACCGCTCTACGGGTCCATCTGAGCTGTTCCGGTGATGGAGGCGAGGGGATCGCCACGGACAGGATCACCGCGGCGATCATCGTGGCGGCCCAGGCGGCCGGGACGATCAGGTGTGTGGAGAACGGCACTCCGAAAAACTGCATGCTGTAGCTGCTGCTCACCCCGACGATTTCGCCGAGAATGAAGGCGGGGATCATGTGCGTTGACGAGACTCGCCGGGAGAACATGCCGAGCATGAAGGTGGCTCCCAGCGGTCCCAGGAAGCAGTTGAAGCCTCTCTGGCACAGGTCGATGATGTTGGTGCCTTTGGAGAGGTGATAGAGGCCGAGCGTGTAGAGCACGACGACGACCCCCATGGCGGCGGTCAGCATCCGGGCCCGGGCCAACTCTCCCGCCTCGGTGGCCGGGACCTTCGAGAGTGGGCGAAAGAAGTCGACGGTCAGGATGGTGCTGGTGGAGTTGGCCCCCGAATCGATGGTCGACATCGCCGCGGCGAACAGTGCCGCCACCACCAGCCCCCGCAGGATCGACGGCATGTAGTGCCGGATGAACTGCGGGAAAATGCTGTCCTGGGCCTTGTTGAGCGTCTTGCGGTTCTGCGAACGGGCCTCCTCGTCCAGAGATTCGTCTTCCAGCGCGACCGACGAATCGTTCATCGCGATGCTGGCCGGCAGCGGATGATCCTGGATGTAGTAGGCCAGCGAGACTCCGACACCGGCCAGGATGATACCGATCCCAAAGCTGGCCAGGGCGCTGACGAGGTAACTGGTGCGTGCTGCTCGAACCGTCTTGACCGTGAAGTACCTCTGCAATGCGACCTGGTTGGCTCCGTGGGTGCAGACGAACCAGAAGAACATGCCGATCGAGATCGTGAACACGGTCGAGCGGTTGCCGACGTCCCAGTCGAACCACTGCACCTGTTCATGCTTGACCTGCTGGGAGTGATTGATCCAGTCGCCCAGTCCGCTGCCCGTGTCGTACGCGATGAATCCCATGGTGAACACGGCGCCGGCCATCAGGACCAGGAACTGGATCACGTCGGTCCAGATCACCGCACGGATTCCCCCCAGCGTGGTGTAAAGGATCGAGAACATGCCGACGGCGATGATCACCAGGTGCGTGTCGGCATCCCGGAATCCGCTCGAGGGGTCGTTGGTTCCCAGGAACCAGCCGATGTCCAGGTGGGCGATGTCGACCAGGGCGCCGGCGGCTGTCAGCACGACGACCGAGATCCAGCCGAACAGCAGCGCCAGGCAGAAGATCGCCGAGAGGGCGCGAACGGTGTAATTGAATCGCCGACTGAGGTACTCGTAGGCGCTGGTCAAATCCAGCCGCATGAAGAACGGGATCCACAGCAGCCAGACCACTGCCAGCACCAGGGGGATCGGCAGCTGGCGAGTCAGGAAGGAGACCCCCGTGCGAAACATCTCGCCGGGCATCCCGAGGTAGGTGATGGTGGAAAGCAACGAGGCGAAGATGCTGATGCCCACCGCCCAGGCGGGCAACGCGCGACCCCCGAGAAAGAAGTCATCGGTCGACTTCTGGCGGCGGGCGATGGCCAGGCCCATCCCCATCATCGCTGCCAGGTAGATCACGATCACCACCAGGTCCGCGGTGCTCAGCCCTCCCTCGGGAATCGTGCCGGGTGCGGTGGCGTCGGCGATCGGGAGCATTGTGGGATGGGCCAGCGAGTTGGGAGGATCGACCGAGGGTACCCCAGAGGGCAAGCGGGACGCCAGCCAGCGGGTTTGGTGGTTGCAATCGGGACCGGTCGATTGCAGGATGAGACGCCTTCGTCGGGGCCTCGTCCGGTTTCCGGCGGAGCCACATGTGGCAACCAGGAGCATGCGACGATGAGCACAAGCAACCCGACCGGTGTGACCGAGTCCAGGCTGGCCGAGTTGGGGATCACCTTGCCGGAAGCACCTCCGGCCGTGGCCGCCTACGTGCCGTGGGTACGGACCGGTTCGCTGGTTGTCACCAGCGGTCAATTGCCGTGGGTCGACGGCGAGTTGTCCCACACGGGGCGGATCGGTGAGGAGTTGACCGACGAGGAAGGGTACCAGGCGGCACGGAACGCGTTGATCAACGCGTTGGCCCAGTTGAAGGAGGCCGTTGGTGACCTGGACCGCGTGGTGAAGATTGTTCGCCTGGAGGGCAACACGCACTCGGCACCCGGACACCGGGGGCAACCCCAGGTGCTCAACGGAGCCTCCGACCTGCTGCTGGAGGTTTTCGGTGATCGCGGTCGGCACACCCGAACGGCCCTGGGTATCAGCGAGATGCCCCTGGGTGCGGCGGTGCAGATTTCGCTGTGGGCCGAGGTGGCCGACGGGGATGATTCCCGGGCCTGAAACGACGACGGGCGGCACCCCTCGGGGGGCCGCCCGTGTTGAGCCGTTGGCCTTTCGGCCGAAGTGCTACTTGGCCGCGGTGGTGGGAGCCTTGTAACCGGGAGCGGCGACGAAGGTCACCGTGCCCTTGCCGTCGGCGGCGTTCCAGATGCGGATCTCGCCGTCGTAGCTGCCGGTGGCGATCAGTTTGCTGTCAGGCGTGACGGCAACCGAGTAGACCCAGTCCTTGTGGCCGGCGAGGCTGCGGATCTGTTTGCCGTCGCCGATAGTGTGGATCCGAGCGGTCTTGTCGGCACTGGAGCTGTAGACCTTGCCGTCCTTGGCCACCACCACCCGGAAGACCTCGTCGCCGAAGCCGCCGATGGCCCGGACCTGCTTGGCATCCTTGGTGTTCCAGACGCGGATGTTCTTGTCGCGTCCGCTGGTGATGACCTGGTTGCCGTCGGCACTGAAGCCGACGCCGAAGACCGGCTGGCCGTGGCTGTTGAAGGTGACCAGGGAATCGCCGGTCATGGCGTCGAAGACCTTCGAGGTCTTGTCACGGCTGGCACTGGCCAGTTTCTTGCCATCGGGGGTCCAGGCGACATCCATCACCCAGTCGGCGTGATCTTCGATTGCCAGCAGTTGTTTGCCGGTGGCGAGGTCGTAAACGCGGATGGCCCGGTCGGCTCCGGCGGCGGCGATTTTCTTGCCGTCGGGGCTGTAGGCAACGGC
>DLVV01000073.1:12351-25218 GCA_003445035.1 Planctomycetaceae bacterium
AAGACCGAGTCACCGGTGCGGACCAGGTCACCCTGCAGCGATCCATCGGCGGTGGAGAAGAGCTTGATTTCACCGATCTGTCCGGGGGTTCCGGCGGCGACGGCCATCTGCTTGCCGTCGGCCGAGTAGGTGATGTCATAGACTCGCTCGGCGACGTTGGTGATCCGGCGGACCATTTTTCCGTCTGCGGGATTCCAGAGAATCACCTCGTGATAACCCGAACTGGCCAGTTGTTTGCCGTCGGGGCTGAAGGCGACCGCGGTGACGGGCACCGGGACGCGATAGGCCTTGGGGGGCATCGGCTGGGGCCGCTTGGGGACGATTGCGATCAGGGGGTCGTTGACGCCGACTCCGGCGTTGAGTCCCGCGCCGGTGTTGATCCATTTCTTGATCAGCTTGATCTGATCGGCCGTCAGCGGGTCGGCGTCCTTGGGCATCGAACCGTCTTCGATCAGGGCCACCAGGGTGCTGGCATCGGCCTTGCCGGATTCGAATGACAGGCCGCTCTCGCCGCCCTTGAGCGTGGCGGCGAACGAGTCGAGGTTGAGCCGCCCCTTGGCGGTACGGGCGTTGTGACAGGCGACACAACGCTGGGCGAAGATCGGGGCGATCGAGTCCGAAAACGAGACCATCTTGTTGGTGGCGATCAGGACACTCTCGTACGCCTTGGAGGCCGTGACCGAGGCGAGGGTCTGTGTTTCGAGTGTCGCCTCGGCCTTGGCCAGTTCCGGAGCGAACTTGGTGATGGTCGCTTCTGTGGTTTTCACCTTGGCGTTGGAATCGGTGACGGTCTTCTTGGACGTGGCGATCGTGACGTTGGTCTTTTTCAGCGTGTCGTTGGCGGCCTTGGCCGTCGTGGTGGCCTTGGTGGCCTTGTCCATGGCGGCCTTGGCCCGCTTCTGGGCGTCGACGAGTGCCTTGGCGGCGGTGGCCGCTTCCTTGTCGGCGGCGGTCTTGGCGTCGGTGGCCTTCTTGGCCGCATCGGTCTGTGGCTTGACGTTCTTCTCGGCGGCCTTCTGGTCGTTGGTGGCCTTGGCGACGGCGGCCTTCAGCTTGGCCACCTCATCCTTCATGCCCTGGGCCTTGGTCCGCGCGGCCTTGGCAGCAGCGGCAGCGGCCTTCTGCTGGGTCGCGATCGCATCGGCCTTTTTCTTCAATTCGGCTTCCTGCAAAACAGCGATCTTGGCCGTGGCGGCCTGTTGGGCCTTCAGGGCTGTGGCAGCGTCGGAGACGGCCTTCTGGGCCTTCGTGGCACTGGCCTTGAGCTTGTTGAGCTGGGCTTCAAGCTGCTTCGCCTTGGCGACGGCGGCCTTGAGTGCTTCGGCCGGAGACGGCTTGCCTTGAGCGACGGCCGAGAGGCTGGGGCCGATCACGACGGCCAGCGACAGGACGCTGGTCAACAGGATCGGGGTCAAACATCTGGAAGGCCGGTTGTCTCGCATGTCATTCCCTTTGATTCGATGAAGTCCATTCCGCCTGTCGCAGGCGGAACGGTCGCCAAAGTCTTTGTCGTTTACCGGAGTTCCGCAACCGGATCTCAGTGAGAATCTCGGTGAGGCGGGAGAAGTTGGACGGTTTTGCGGGTGGGATGGTTTGGGTGGGTTTTGTCCAGCATCCGCGCACCGGGGGGCATTGTCAAGAGGTGCCCGGGAGGAGAGCGGCAGTCGTGGCGGTGGATACGGACCGGTAGCGGGGGAGCAGGAGTTGCTGGGCCGCGTCGAGAGAACTCGCGGCCATTCCGACAGTTGTCGGACTACTTCTTTTTGTGGCGGATCTTGCTGCGCATCCGTCGCTTTTTGCGACCGATCTTGCGGCGACCCTTGCCTGATTTCTTTGTACCCATGAAGACTCTTCGCGAGGAATGTGTCCGTCTCGCTTCCAGGCAAGGTGACACGTCGGCCCTTGACCGCAAACCGGGACTGTAGCAGGCCCGGGCATGTCGTTCAACTGCGCCACGGTAACACTTCCGGCAACCTTGCACGGCGGCAAACGCTGTTGGGGATCGTTATCATGGCGGCTTCCGCGTCGCCGAACGATTGACGACTCGGGGTGACATGGCAGGCCAAATGGGAAATACGGGGCGACGACGATGAAATATCGATTGCTGGGACGGACCGGATTGCGGGTCTCGGAGATCTGCCTGGGCACGATGATGTTCGGAGGGCGGACCGATGAAGCCCACTCCATCGAGATCATCTCGAAGGCGATCGACAGCGGGATCAACTTCATTGACACGGCCGACATCTACAACGCGGGGGTGTCCGAAGAGATCACCGGACGTGCGATTGCCGAGCGTCGTGACCAGGTGATCCTGGCCACCAAGGGCCGTAACGCCATGGGTGAGGGGGTCAACGACCAGGGGACCAGTCGCGGGTATCTCATGCGAGCCCTCGAGGCGAGCCTCCGGCGTTTGGGCACCGACCACATCGATCTCTACTACGTTCATTCACCCGACTACGACACGCCGATGGAGGAGACCCTGCGGGCCCTGGACGACATGGTCCGCTCGGGAAAAGTTCGTTACATCGCCTGTTCGAACTTCCGTGCGTGGTACCTGGCGTTGGCCCTGGGGATCAGCGACAAGAACGGCCTGGAGCGATTTTCGTGTCTCCAGCCGCTCTACAACATCGTCAACCGCGACATCGAGGTCGAGGCCTTGCCGCTGTGTCGTGACCAGCAACTGGGAGTGGTCAGTTACAGCGGACTGGCCCGCGGGATCCTGACCGGAAAGTACGCGACGTACGGAGAGTATCCCGAAGGGTCGCGAGCTTCGTTGGACGATCCTCGGATGGTCCAGGCCGAACTCCGCGAGGCGAGCATCGTTGTCAGCCAGCAGATCAAGGAGCACTGCGACGGCCGCGGCACTCCCTGTAGCCATTTTGCGCTGGCCTGGTGCCTGGCCAATCCGATTCTCACCTCGGTGATCATCGGGCCGCGGACAATGGAGCAGTTCGACGACAATCTTGGCTGTCTCGACGTCGAGTGGACGGACGAGGACGAAGCGGTGGTCGATGCGCTGGTGCCGCCGGGTGAGCACTCCGGCGTCGGTTTCCAGGACTCGGCCTACCCGATCACCGGACGTGGGCGGGGCTAGTCACTCGTAGATTTCGACTATGCGGTCGTTCCGCAACTGGAGCAGCTTTTCAAGTCGTTTCCGGTCGAGTCGTCCGTCGGGTCGGCTGAGAATCTGCGGCCGGCCCGGCCCGGTCCGGCCAGGGGCACCGAGCAGTTCCTGGATTACCGTGCGACGGTGTTCGGCGGTGCCGTCGAAGTCGTAGTCGAATTTCGTGATTCCCGGCACCGCCTTCAGGCTCTGCCATCCGACCCAGCGGACCGCCGGATAGGGGTCGTCAAGAACGTGGGCCAGCCGGGGGGCGATCCAGTCGGTCCCCAACTCCTTTCCCGACGCCTGGACTGCGGGGCCCCAGCCGAAGTGCCAGGCGGCGATCACCCGCTGGCCCGCGTCGCCGGTGAGCAGCCAGCCAAGCGCCGCCGAGACGTCATTCCGGTCCGATTCGGGTAATTTCACGCGCGGCTGGTCGTACCAGCTGGTGAGATGTTCTGAGGTCCATTCGAGGGTGCGGTCGAGGTGGCAGAGGTTACAGGCGTTGGGGCGGGTGTTGGGGCCGGTTGCCGTGACCCGGGGGCTGTCGATCTGGTGAGAACGGATCGCCTTGAACAGGGCGTAACTGGTGTGCGGCATGTGGCAGTTGTAGCACCGGCTGCCGTCGCCCTGGGCCTGGTGATGGGTGTGAGCTTCGAGCGCTGCGGTCTGGCGGAACTTCGGGTGGCAGGTTGTGCAGGAGGCATTCGACGTCGCCGCGGGAATCAACTGGTCGTTGGCCGGGGCGTTGTGCATTGAGTGGCACGAGAGGCAGGACATCTGTCGCGAGTGATCGCCGGTGCCGGCGGGAACCTGGTAGCAGGGAGACCCGAGCAAGCCGTTGTACTCCCGTCCCCCGCTACGGCAGTTGCCGTCGGCCCAGAAGCGGAACTGGTTGCCCGGAAATCCGTCGTCGAGTTTCAGGAAGCGGGCGAATTGATCGAGATCGTCGCCGGGCCGGTAGGCCAGGCCGGTCTTGAGAAAGTTGCGGCTTCCCTTCGAGTCGTTGTCGTGATTGACCATGTGGCTGTGGCATTGGCCACAGACCTGCGAGGTCAGTCGCGGCGTGGTTTTGGCGGGATTGACCACGTGGTGGGTTGGTGGCTTGTCCGGGGTTCCGCCGGTGACATGTTGCTTGAGCCGTCGGCCGAGGTCCTGGTACTTCCTCACGTGGTCCTCGGCCGGACCGTGGCACGATTCGCAGGCGATCCCGATCTCACCGACTCGAGTCTTCGAGAAGATGTTTTGTGGCGGTGGACCGAGTCCGGGTTCCCCCCCGGTGGTGTGGCAGTGGATGCACTGGTGGTTCCAGGTGCGGAAGTGAGAGAGTGCCGGCTTGTCAGGCGGTTGCAGAAACACGTCGTTGCGATGGACCCAGCGGTCTTCACCGATGTGGTACCGCCACGGGAACTGCCAGAGTTCGCCGGTCCGGTCGCTGGTGATCCAGAAGACCTGGAAGTGATGCGAACCGGTCGTCAGCATCCCCCGCCGTTCGGATCGAGGTGGCTCGTCGACGGCCAGGGCTTCGGGAATTCCAGCTGCCTGGGCCTTGTCCCACTCGGGATTGACCATGTCGACCCAGAATTCGTCGTCTCGTCGCGACAGCCTGGCGGATTGTCCGTGAGTTTCGAGCTGGTGACGGTCGTCGAAATCCTGCTGGGCTCCGGGAACGACTGTCGACGGTGCGGCCACCTGGGTCATCGTGCGGTGGTAGGTCTTGTGCCAACTGGCGTATTCGCCCGGGTGACAGCTGCGACAGGTCTGTGATGAGGCATACCCTCGGTCATCGGACCGCCGTGGGATGTAGGTCTCGGCCAGGACATCGGGAGGAGCGGAGGCGAGGGTCCAGTAGAGCGTGCCGAGTCCGAAGGAGGCCAGGGGGATCAGGACCAGTCCCGGCGTCTGCCAGGGGGACGGCAGGACGCGTCGGGTCAGCACAGTGGTCGCCGCGGTCACAGACAACAGCAACAGCAGTTCGGCCAAGGGCAACCGGGCCAGGTGTTGAACGACGTCGGGCATGGCAACCTTCAGAATAGGTTGGCATACGGGTGGGTGGCAACGGAAGTTCGAGCAGCAACGGGGTGGTTCAGAGTCCGCCCAACTGACGGACGGCTTCGTAGACCACCGCGGTGGCGGTGCTGGCCAGATTGAGACTGCGGACTTCCGGGTGCATCGGGAGACTCAGTGTCCGCGCGGCGTGGGTTTCGAGCATCGCCGCGGGCAGGCCCCGGGTTTCGCTGCCCAGCACGAGCACATCGCCTCGCTGGAACGACGCCTCCCACACCCTGTGGCGTCCCGATTTTGTCAGGAACCACATCGGTCGGTCGCCGAGACGTTCGAGCAACGCCGCCCAGTTTTCGACCGCTTCCCACTCGACCTGCGGCCAGTAGTCCATGCCGGCCCGCCGCAGGTGTTTTTCGCTGAGCCGGAAACCCAGTGGGCGGACCAGCCACAGCTTGGCACCAACGGCCAGGCAGGTGCGGCCGATGTTCCCGGTGTTCTGCGGGATGTCGGGTTGGTGAAGCACGACATGCAGCAGCGGTGAGTCGCGTTGGCCAGTCGGCTCGGAGACCGTCTTGGACATCTCGGGCTACTCTGTGGTTGCGATCCAGACCTGGATCGTCACCGAACCGGTCTTCACTTCGCGGGCCCCGTCGGCCGGAACCGTCTCGGAGCTTTCGATGGTTTCGGCGAGCGTTTCACCCCGGATCGTCTCGGCCCACTCCTGGATGGCCCGTTCCGTTTCGGGGTCATCGGCGTGGTAGCCCAGTCGGATTCGATCTTCGATCTCGAGCCCCGAATCTTTCCGCAGCTGCTGCACGCCCCGGATGCAGTCCCGGGCCATTCCCTCGCGGAGCAATTCGTCGGAAAGAACCGTCGAGAGAGCGACCTGGACGTCGTGGTCGTCGCCGCAGATCCAGTCACTGGACTGCTTGGTTTCGGTCAGCACGTCTTCGGGAAGCAGCGAAACGTCCTGGCCGTCGAAATTGAGCGTGACGACCTGTCCGCTGCGGAGCGGGGCGAGTTGTTCGGGATCGATCTCGGGCAGCTGTTGCCGGATGGTTCCCAGCAGTTGGCCGTACTTGGGGCCCAGCGTCTTGAGGTTGGGCTTGTAGACGTAGCGGACCAGCTCGTCGAGCGATTCGCAGGCGGTGACCTGCTTGACGTTCAGCTCGTCTGCGATCACCTCGGCCAGTTGCTCGACGGCTTCCAGTTCAGCCGGATTGGCTGTCGAAAATCTCAATTCCGGCAGCGGTTGCCGGACCCGCTGGTTGGATTCGTCGCGGAGCCGGTGGCCCAGGCGGACGATCTGTTGCGCGATGGCCATCCTTTGATTGAGTTCGGGGTCGAGCAGGGCCGGGTCGGCCTGGGGGTATTCGGCCAGGTGCACGCTGTCGTCGCGGCCGGGGTCGTTTCCCGTGACGAGGTTGCGGTACATCCGCTCGGCCAGAAACGGGATCATCGGGGCAACGAGTTTCGAGAGCGTGACCAGGACGCTGTGAAGCGTCTGGTAGGCCGCCAGCTTGTCCCGGCCCCCGTCGCCGGTGTCCTCGTCACGTGATCGCCAGAACCGTCGTCGATTGCGGCGGATGTACCAATTGGAGAGATCGTCGATCAGGGCGGCGGTGGCCCGGCAGGCCTCGGCAGCGTTGAACTCCGAGAGCGACTCGTGGCAGGTGGTGATCAGGGCCTGCAGGTTGGAGAGGATCCAACGATCCATCTCGGGACGTTCGCTGACGGGGACCACTTCGCTGGCCGGGTCGAATTCGTCGAGCCGCGCGTAGTTGATCAAAAAGGCGTAGGAGTTCCACAGGGGGATCAACAGTTGCCGTCGGACCTCGTCGGCTGGCCGACTGGTCACGTGGCATGTTGGCACGCCCTCGGCGGTCTGATCAATCGGCCCGTCGGGGGTCTCGATGGTGACCGGCTGGTCGGGGTGACGGGTGCCGAATCTCAGGTCGATCGCGGGATTCTGGGCCAGGTACATCCACCTCATCGTGTCCACGCCCAGTTGCTCGGCGGCCTCTTCGAACCAGATGGCCGTCCCGTCGGACTTGTGCATCGGTTGTCCGGACTCGTTCATCACCAGCCGGTGCCCGAGCAGGTTCCGGAAGGGGGGCGAGTTGTCCATCATCGTGGCCATCGCCAGCATGGCGTAGAACCAGTTGCGGAACTGCCCGGGGAAGCACTCGGTCACGAAGTCGGCCGGGTACTGTTCGGCCCAGGACTGGCGATCGGAGTTGTACTGCATCGTTGAGAAGGGGACGATGCCGGCGTCGAGCCACGGGTTGCCGACGTCGAGGATTCTCGACATCACGTTGCCGGTCTCGGGGTGGGCGATCTTGACGCCGTCGATCCAGGGCCGGTGTGGCGTGTGTCCTTCGAAGTCGTCCCAGCCTTCGACAGCTCGTTCGCGGAGTTCCTCCAGCGAGCCGATCACCTCGAAGTCGCCGGTCTCCTCGTCGACCCAGATCGGCAGGGCCAGGCCCCAGAAACGTTTCTTGGAGATCATCCAGTCCCGCATGTTGGTCAGCCATTCCAGCTCACGACTCTCACCGTCGACAGCCTCGGGCAGCCAGCGGATCTGGCGAGTGACCTCCTTGATCTCCTCTCGCCAGTCCATGTTGATGAACCACTCGTCAACGAGCCGAAACACCAGTTCGTCGCCGGTTCGCCAGCAGTGCGGGTAGATGTGGGGATACGGTTCGGTGGCGACCAGCAGTTGCTGTTCCCCGAGTCGGTCAAAAACGGCCTGTCGGACATCGGGATCGGTCGCTTCCCGGCCGGCCAGGAAACCGAATTCCTCTGTGAATCGTCCGTCTTCGCCCAGGGGAGCCAGGGCGACCAGCCCGTTGTCTCGTCCCAGGTGGAAGTCCACATCGCCGCATCCGGGCGCGATGTGGACGATCCCGGTTCCCTCGCCCGCGACGACATGAGGACTCCCCTTGCTGTCGCGGCCGCCGTCGATCACCCGGTGGCTGTCGGCCGCCGTCACCCCAGACAGGTCATCGGCCGCAGGCAGGCCTCCGGGGGCCTGCTGGGCAGGCAGGTCGTCGAAGGGACCGCGATAGGAGCGTCCGACCAGCTCGGCCCCCTTCAGCGTCCGTTCCACTTCGTATCCGCCCTGTTCCTTGAACAGTTGGGCAATCGTCTTGAGCTTGGGCACCTCCTTGGGCCAGCCCCATTCGGGACGGCCGAAACCCTCGCGGAACTCCCGTTCCAGACGGGCAAACTCGAGGTTGTCGGCGGCGAAGTAGTAGATCGCGCCGTCGCGTTCGGCCCGCAACCGGACATAGTCCAGCTCGGGGTTGACCGCACAGGCGACGTTGGCCGCGAGTGTCCAGGGGGTGGTGGTCCAGATCAGCAGGAATTCGTTCTCGGCGTCGGTCAGCGGGAACCTCACGAAGACGCTCTCGTGGACGCTCAGCCGTCGACCGTCGGCGACCTCCATCTGGCTGTAGGCGCTGCCACCCCGGCCTGACCAGGGCATCACGTCGTGACCGCGGTAGAGCTTCTCCCGGGTGAAGCACTTCTTGAGGAACGCCCAGATCGTCTCGTTGTTTTCGGTCGAGAAGGTGAAGTAGCTGCCACCCCATTCGGAGTTGCCCAGCCGGGCGACCAGCTGGTGAGCCGGCCCACTGACGGTCTCGCCCCGTGGGGTCTCGATGGTCACCTCCTGGTCGGTGCCGATCGTCTCAGCGAGTCGGGCCAGGGTGGCCGGCGCGTCCCAGTCCATCCAGTATCCCAGGCGGACCGACTGCTCGGTCTGCCGGGCGGCGAATCTCAACACCCGTCGCTTGCACTCGGTGACGAACCGGTCGATGCCGAATTCGTGGACGTCGCTCTTGGTCGCCAGTCCCAGGTCCCGTTCGACTTCGACTTCGACCCAGAGTCCCTGGCAATCGAAGCCGTTCTGGTACCGCAGTCGGTGGCCGGTCATCGCCCGGTACCGCTGGAAGACGTCCTTGTAGGCGCGGCCCCAGGCGTGGTGGACGCCCATCGGGTTGTTGGCGGTGATCGGTCCGTCCAGAAAGTTCCACAACGGGCCGTCGGCGTTCTTTTCGTTGAGGCGTTCGAAGACCCGTTGCTCGGTCCAGAACTTCAGCACGTCGTGCTCGCCGCGGACGAACGCCGCGTCGGACACTTTCTGGAAGTGATCGGAGGAGGAGGGCTGCTCGGGCATGATCGAGCCGGCTGGGGGAATGCGCGCGAGAGGCTACTGTATGGGGTGATTTGACCTTGGGGCAAGACCGGGAACCGGTGGTCGTCGATGGTGTGGGCCGGTTCGACTAGTTCAGACGGGCCACGATGCGTGGGATCAGCTCGGCCAGCGTCTGGCCGCCACGGGCGGCCTGTTCGAGCACCATGTCGATGTCGACGGGGTGGAGTTCCTCGGGCAACCCCATGTCGGTGACGATCGAGAAGCCCAGCACTTTCATCGCCATGTGCCGAGCCACCAGGCACTCGGGCACCGTCGACATTCCCACCAGGTCGGCTCCCAGGCGTCGCAGCATCCGGTACTCGGCACGGGTTTCCAGGTTGGGACCGGCCACGGCAACGAAGACACCGGATTTCAGTTCCCAGCCCAGTTCCGAGGCACATTCGCTGGCGACCTGGATCAGTGCCGGATCGTAGGGGTCACACATGTCCGGGAAGCGGGGCCCCAGGCTGTCGTCGTTGGGACCGCGGAGCGGGTTGTCGCTCAGGAGGTTGATATGGTCGGAGATCGCCACGACGTCGGCGAGTTCAAACTCGGGATTCATCCCGCCCGCCGCGTTGGTCAGGACCAGCGTCCCGGCTCCCAGGGAACTCATGACCCGCACCGGAAACGTCACCTCGGCCAGGGAATACCCTTCGTAAAAGTGGAAGCGGCCCTCCATGGCGACCAACGGGACGCCCGCGAGTGTGCCGCAGACGAGTTGCCCGGCGTGCGAAGGGGCTGTCGAGACCGGAAAGTGCGGGATGTCTTCGTAGGCGAAGGTCGTGGCGTTCTCGATCTGCTCGGCCAAGCCACCCAGTCCGGTTCCCAGCACCAGTCCGATGGCTGGTTGGGTGGGCCATTTTGCAGAGATGGCCTGGCAGGCTTCGTCGATCCGTTTCCGCAATTTGCTCATCTGTTCCCTCGACTGTCAGATCATCCACGGTCAGGCCGACATCCGATGTTCGACCAGTTGGTCGAATTCGTCGTCGGAGAAATCGTCATTCTCGTCTTCGTCGCCGAAGTCGTTTTCCGTCTCCGCTTCCTCTTCCTCGTTGGTGATCATTTTCTTGACCGCTTCGGGCCATGTGGTGCCACGGTCGATCGAGGCGATCGCCGAGTCACCTGGCATCGTGTTCTGCCACCGTGTGCCGACGGCCGCGTGGTCGCCGAAAACCATCAGCCGTGTTCAGTGCCCAACTGATTATTCAACGGCTTCCGACTTGTCAAGGATCCGGTCCGGATGAATGCGGTGGCCGTGATACAGTCGCTCTTGAACGTCTCACCGACACTGTGTTATATGCCGGCGATTCTGAGCAATCCCTCCCGGTCGGCCACCACATGTCCACAAGCGATTTCGAACCACAACGGTCCGAGTTGCCGGAGGTGTCGAGTGGGCGTCAGGGACGGATCGTGGCCAGTCGAGGCAATCGCGGCCGACGCGTGGCGGCGGGCGTCCTGATCGCCCTGTTGCTGGCGGTGATCGCGGTCACCTCCGGGCTGTTTGACGTCGACGACGAGGCCGTGCGGGTCGAGGCCCGTCGGAGAATCGAATCCGCCCTGGAACTCCAGGGCGTCAAGCTCAAGCCGGTTCGCTCTCACGAACTGGCGGCGGAAACGTCGGTGGGGTCCGAGGCAACCCTGGTGAGGCTGGCTGACGAACATCTCAAAAACGGACGAGTCGTCACCGCTCTCCTGGAGCAAATGTCAGGCCTCGGGCCGTTGGTGGTCAACCTGGCACAGACCAGCGTCTCGGGTGACGGGATCAAACCGATCGTGTCTCGTCCCGACGTCCTGGGCCTGATCCTGCTGGGGACCGGCATCGATGACGAGTCACTGGCATCCCTGCGAGGACGCTCTCAGTTGAGGACGCTGTCGCTGGAACGCACTGCGGTCTCCGACCAGGGCCTCTCGCATCTCAGCCGGCTCACCGGGTTGCGGCAACTCTACCTCACCGGGACGCGGATCACCGGCGAAGGCCTCGGCCGGCTCGCCGATCTCACCCGGCTCGAATCGGTGAAGCTGGGTGATACGGAAATCGGTGATGCGGGGCTGGTTTCCCTCGCCCGGCTCCCCCGACTCAAGTTTCTCTCTCTCGATCGAACCCGCGTCACTGATGCCGGTGTGCCGGTGCTGGCGGAAATCCAGTCACTGGAATTCTTGGACCTCCACAGCACCTGGGTCACCGACGAGGGCATCAAGAGGCTTCGCGATGCGTTGCCCGGTTGTCGGGTCGAACACTGATCCGGTGACCGGTTGACGGGGGTGCGACCGGGCCGTTCGATTGCACGAGGCCGGAAGGGCGATTAGCCTAACCGCCGTCATGCGGACTGGGACCAGAAGGAGTGGTGCAATGAGCCGACAGCCGTTCTTCGACGAGCATCGAGAGGTTTCGCGGAGATACTTTCTCCGGCAGAGCATGGAGCTTGGCGGTGGTGCTGGAGCGTTGAGCTTGAGTGGTGGAGTATTGCAGGCCGCTGAAGAATCCGACGCGGTGGCCAAGGCCCAGGCCGCCCTGGACGCGCAGATCAAGGGCCTCCAGTACCTGACTGAGCCCGACAAGTTTGTTCCGGTCGAGCGGGGCAACCCGTTGCCCTACAAGTTGCCTCCCGAGAAGCTCAAGGCGGCGGGCATGACGCGTGAGTCGTGGCGGCTGGAGGTCCTGCCCGACCCCGAATCGAATTCCCAGGTCGAGCGTCCGTTGCGGGTCGCCGACGGCACGGCGCTGAGATTTGACGCCCTGATGAAACTGGCCGAAAAGCACTCGGTTCGTTTCCTCAAGACGATGACCTGCAACAACATCGGTTCACCTCTGGGCACCGGCTTGTGGGAAGGGGTGCCGTTGCGCGAGGTGATCTGGGCGGCCAAGCCCACCTCCAACGTCCGTCGGGTCTGGTTCTATGGTTACCACAATGAGGACCCCAAACAGGAGTTCCGCGGGTCTTTGTCGGTCGGCCGGGTGCTCGAGGATCCCCCGGGCATTCCCCCGGTGATCCTCTGCTACAAGCTCAACGGCGACTGGATCTCCGGCAAGCGGGGTGGCCCGGTGCGGATGGTGATCCCCGAGAGCTACGGATTCAAGAACATCAAGTGGCTGACGAGGGTCTTCCTGACCAACCGGTTCAACGCCAATGACACGTACGAACGCGGCAACAACGACATCAACAGCTGGATGAAGTCGATCGCGAGATTCATCAGCAAGCCCAGGCGAGGTGCGGCCGGGGTTCCGATTCCGTTGACGGGCCTGGCACAAGTCGGCATCAACGGCGTGTCGAAGGTGCAGGCCTGGCTCCATCCCAAGGACAAACCGTTGCCGGGCGGGGATCCGTATTTTCAGAAGGCGCCGTGGCAGGACATGAAACTGCTGCCTCCACCGAAGGATTTCGGGGGCGGGTTGCCCAAGGACGCGATCGGACCCGGCGTCTCACCGCCGGTTCACGGGTTTGATCCCAAGACAGGCCGACCCACATCGTGGCCGCAGGCCTACTCGTTGGTTCACTGGGCCGGCCTGTTGCCGGGAGTCGCGGCCGGACGCTACGAACTCAGGTGCCGGGCCATCAACAAC
>DLVV01000073.1:25515-27999 GCA_003445035.1 Planctomycetaceae bacterium
TCAGGTGCCGGGCCATCAACAACCGGGGCGTGGCTCAGCCGCTGCCTCGGCCGTTTCGCAAGAGTGGTGCCAGCGACATCGAACGGGTGAGCCTGACCGTTCGGGATTGATTGGCGGCCTGACTGGCTCCGACGGACGCGACGATGAAGCTGCTCGACCGCCTCGAAAGACGCCTGGGACGCTTGGCTGTCCCCAACCTCGCGTTGTTGATCGCGATGGGCCAGGGGCTGGTCCTGGTGATGAACTGGCTGAATGCGTCTCAGCCGGGCGCGGCCGACGTGATGCAGGGTTGGCAGTTGAAGGGCAGCGAGGTCCTTGCCGGCGAATGGTGGCGTTTGCTGACGTTCGTGTTCGTGCCCCCCGGCGGCGGCATCCTGTTCCTGTTTGCGTTGTACCTGTTCGTGGTCATGGGGGGAGCTCTCGAGAACCAATGGGGTGCGTTCCGTTTCAACGTCTACATGCTGGTGGGCTGCGTCGCCTCGGTGGCGGTCGCCTTCATCGTGCCCGACCAGGCGGTGACGGTGGGGTACCTGGGCCTCAGCGTGGTCCTGGCCTTCGCCTGTCTGTTCCCGGATTTCCGGTTGTACGTGATGTTTGTGTTCCCGGTGCCGATCAAGTTCCTGGCCTGGTTCGTCTGGTTCTTCTATGGCGTGACCCTGTTTTCCGGCATGGCCTCCGTCTTTGACGGCGATTTGGGGGACGAGCTTCCCAGCGACACGAACTGGCTGGACAAGCTCCTGGTCCTGTCATCGATCCTGAACTTCGCACTGTTCTTTGGCTCCGATATCCTGTCGAAGATTCGTTCGGGCCAGCGGCGGCAACAGCATCGGCGGCAGTCGGAGCGTGAGGGGGTGACACCGTTTCACACCTGCAGCCACTGCGGGCTGACCGAAAAGGACGACTCCCAGATGCTGTTCCAGTTCTGTTCGCGGTGTGACGGCGACCACGAATATTGCCAGGATCATCTGCGGGACCACGAGCATGTCGTGGAAGAGGACGGTGGACTGCCGGGCGGCTAGTTGTCGAAATAGTCGTCGGCAAAGAAGACCAGGACGGCGGCGACGGCCTTCTTGCCGCCGTGGCTGCCGCAGCAGTTCGACGCGGACCCCCACGACGAGCCTTTCTTGCGGATCGTGCCGCCACTTTCGATTCGGCCGATTGACGAGCCGCGTCGTCTCACCGTTCCGTTCGACTCGATCTTCCCTACCGAACTGCCTCGCTTGCGGATCGTGCCGTCGTTGTCGATCGATCCGACCGAGCTGCCGCGTTTGCGGACGGTGCCGTTGGATTCGAAACGGCCGACCGAGCGACCGCGGATGCGGATCGTGCCATCGTCGTCGATCCTGGCCCACGACGAGCCGCTCTTGCGGATCACGATTTCCGCCTCGGCATCGATCGCCATCACGCCCAGTAACAGGATGGCCAGCAGCGAATGGGACGGATTATTGGTCATGGGGAGGTCCTCCGGGCCCGGTGGTGATGATGTTGGTCCAACCATCACAGGGTATCTGCAACTGTCGTGCCGGAAATGCGGAACGGGACAGTCGGGGTTTGGGAGCTCGACGGTGCGTATCGGATCGATGACAGGTGTCCCCGAATCGGGACACCGCCGTGATGGAACACCGGCGGGTTTCCCCGGCGGGGGCGTCCGTCCTAGACTGGCCGGCGAGTTGTCTGTGTGATACGTGGTTGTCAGGAAATGGAACGACGTGGAGAGGCATGAGATGAGTGATCACGGCGTGTCCGGACGAGTGGCGTTGGTGACCGGCGGGTCGCGGGGAATCGGTCGTTCGATCAGTGAGCAACTGGCAGCGGCTGGAGCCCGGGTGGCCGTCAATTACCGGTCGGATCACGATTCGGCGGCAGCGACGGTCGGTGCGATCCAGTCGGCCGGAGGCACGGCGGCAGCGTTCGCGGCTGACGTGTCTGTCGATGACGAAGTGGACCGGCTGGTTCAGGAGGTGACAGGGGAACTGGGGCCTGTGGACCTCCTGGTCAACAACGCGGGGATCTTTGACTACGGAGGTCACCAGGAGACGACGGCCGAGCTGTGGCGGCGGACGATCGATGTGAACCTGACCAGTGCCTTCCTGGTCAGTTGGGCGGTCAAGGACGGGATGATCGAGCGGGGTTACGGTCGAATCGTCAACGTGGCGTCGATCGCGGCATTGCGGCCACGGCCCAAGTCGATCGCCTACGCCGCCAGCAAGGCGGGGATGATCGGTTTGACACGGAGCCTGGCCGAAGCGGTGGCGGCCGACGGGGTGCGGGTCAACGCGGTCGCACCGGGGTTGATCAAGACCGATATCCTGGGCGATGTCGACCAGTCGGTGCTCGATGAATTGGTCGAGGCGACACCGATGAAGCGAATCGGCCAGCCCGAGGACATTGCCGGGGTGGTCGTCTTTCTGCTCGGCGACGACTCGAACTTCATGACCGGACAGACACTGGTCGCCAGTGGCGGCCGCGTGACGTTGCCGTAAG
>DLVV01000073.1:28318-34173 GCA_003445035.1 Planctomycetaceae bacterium
GCCGTAAGGAACTCAGTCGGCGGCGGTCCCGGCCGGCTCTCCGTTCATCAGTTCTGTGACCTTGGCGCGGTCTTCCGGAGATGGCATTCCGTAGCTGAGTTCGTAGCCGAACAGTTGCGGCACGGTGGCCGAACCGAAACGCCCGTCGAGGATCTCGAGGTACTCGGAGGTGATCAGCGCGGGGTGAACGACTCCACAGGCTCGTGACAGTGCCAGCACTTCCTTGCGGAGTGTCATCACGTAATTGGCCAGACGGTCGGCTTTCAGCAACGGGTCGAGTCCCCGGACCAGCCAGCGGTTCTGGGTGGCGACACCGGTGGGGCAGTGGCCGCTGTGGCATTGCTGGGCCTGGATGCAGCCGATCGAAAGCATCGCCTCACGGGCCACACCGACCATGTCGCAGCCCAGCGCGAAGGCGAACAGGGTCATCTCGGGGAATCCCAGTTTGGCCGATCCCTGGAACACGATCTTCTCGTGCAAGCCTCTCTCGGCGAAGACCCGGTAGACGCGGCTCATCCCGATCTTGAACGGCAGGGCCACCCGGTCGGTGAAGACCAGGGGACCGGCACCTGTGCCTCCCTCGCCCCCGTCGATGGTGATGAAGTCCAGTCCACGCTCGGAGGTGTCGCTCAGGCGGGCCAGGTCGTGCCAGAGATCCATTTCTCCGACGGCGGACTTGATCCCCACGGGAAGCCCGGTGGCCTCGGCGATGGTCTCGACGAAGTCCAGCAGGCTGTCGGCGTCGGAGAACGCCGAATGTGACGAAGGGCTGATGCAGTCCACTCCCATGGGGATCCCGCGAATCCGGGAGATCTCGGGGGTGATCTTCGAGGCCGGCAGGATGCCGCCCAGGCCGGGCTTGGCTCCCTGGGAGAGCTTGATTTCCAGTGCCCGGATGGACGAGTGCTTGTTGGTGGTCTCGACCAACTGATCGAGACTGAAATTTCCCTGTTCGTCTCGACAGCCGAAATAGCCGGTGCCGATTTGCCAGATCAGGTCACCGCCCTGGAGGTGATGGGGCGAGACACCCCCTTCGCCGGTGTTGTGCAGGCACCCGGCCAGGCAACTGCCCGCGTTGAGTGCGTGGATGGCGTTGCCACTGAGCGACCCGAAGCTCATTGCCGAGATGTTGACGATCGAAGGGGGGCGGAATGCGCGGCGGCGGCCCCGGTAGCCGCCCAGGATCTTGGCCACCGGAACGGAGTAGTAGGGGTCGTAACCGGGCTCTCCGGGTCGCGGACTGCGGACCGGGAAGGAGGAGTGCTTGATGATGAGATAGTTGGAGGACTGTTCGAGTTCGCTGTCGGTGCCAAAACCGAAGTAGTTGTTCTGGTTCTTCGACGAGGAATACACCCAGCGGCGCTGGTCGCGGTTGAACGGAAGTTCTTCGTCGTTGCCGGTGACGATGTACTGTCGCAGTTCGGGCCCGATCGCCTCCAGCAGGTAACGAAAGTGCCCGACCACGGGGAAATTCCGCAGGATGGCGTGCTTGCGTTGGGTGAGATCGTAGACGAGCACCAGCAGCAAGCAGCCACCGATCGCTACGGCTATCCAGACGAACAACATTGACGTCTCTCTCCTGTCTCCCGCGTGTGCAGTGTTCCGGGACACAGTATCGACCGGTCGCCACGGTGTGGCAAGCAGGTGCTTGACGCGGCATCGGAGATGAGGTGAGATAGTCGTTGTGAATCGTCGCGGCCGGGGCCGCACGACTTTCGGAGAATTTGGACGGGGAGACGACCCGATGTTGGTGATTCTCGGTTTGGCCGCTGGTGTGCTCGCGCTGGCTTTTATCTTGGGACAGATCCAGGGTCGCAATCCGGCCTTTTGTGCTGGGGCAGTGGGCTGGGGGTTCTCGGTGGTGCTTGCCGGGGGATCCTGCGGATTGGTGGCGACCGGTCTGATGCAGGACGCTTCGGCGTTGCAGGGCGAACGGGATGCCGTGAAGGCGATCGAGAAGGAACTGGCTGCCCAGAAGGGGGCAGTGCCGGCCGGAACGTCCGTGCCGGGGACGCCCAAGCCGGGTGGTCAGACCGAAGTCGTTTCTACCAAGGGCGGCGGCAAGAAAGGTCGCAAGAGGGGCGGCAAGAAGGGCGGCAAGAAGGGTGGCAAGAAGGGCGGTTGGGGTCGACGCAAACGTGCGCCGATCGTGCCGATGACGCCAGAGCGTGAAGAGCGGATTGCCGCATTGAGGAAGACGGGAGCGAGGTTCCAGGCCCGCGGTGGCCAGGTGGTGAGACTGCAACTGGCAGGACCGGAGATCACCGACAAGCATCTCGAGTTGGTCGACGGCCTGTCCGACACCAGGTCATTCCACCTGCACGCTCCCAAGGTGTCCACAGCGGCGCTGGCTTCCCTGGCGACGATGACCGGCCTCACCGAACTCGACATGACCGGGACCCCTCTCAACGACGAGTCCCTGGTGCACCTCTCGGGTATGACCAAGCTGGCCAACCTCAAGCTCGCCGACCAGGCGATCACCGACAAGGCGGCGATCGTCCTGGCCAAGTTGACCGCCCTGAACACGCTCGATCTGACCAATACCAAGCTGACGGACAAGGGGGTCGCGCGTCTGGCCGGGCTCAAGTCGTTGACCAGGCTGGTGCTCAGCGGAACTCAGGTTGGAGACGACGGCATCGGCGCGTTGGTCGGTATCACCGGACTGAAGCAACTGGAGATCTCCCACACCCAGGTGACCGATACCGTGGTCGATCACCTGTTGAAGTTCCGCAACGCCGAGTTGTTCTGGCTGACCCGGGGTGCAGAAGGCGTCAGTGACAAGGCGATTGCCCGGATCCGCGTCGATCTCAGGACCTGCGTGGTGAGATATTCGGCGGTGGAACTGAAGGGCAAGCTGCGTGACGGTGCGGCCAGCGGGGGCGACTGAGTCAATCGCCGGATTCGAGTCGCATCGACAGTTCGATTTCGGCTGCGACCGCCTCCTTCAGATTCCTCAGTGCCCGCACCCACATGGTGCGGACCGCGCCCGATGATCGGTCCAGTCGTTCGGCGATTTCATCGAACGGTCGTTCCTCGATGTGACGGAGTACCAGGAGTTCGCGGTGGTCTTCGGGCAGCCGGGCCAGTGCGTCGGCCAGCAGGACCGCGCGTTCCTTGCGGACGGCCGCCAGCGAGGGGCTGGTAACCGAGGCTTCGAGCCAACCGGCCAGGATCCGGCTGGGATTCTCTCCGCCTTCACCGCCTGCTCGTTCGCGGCCGGCATCCCGGCGGGCGGCGCCCAGGTGATGGTCGACCTGTCTGAGCACTTCCCGTTCGGCGATCCGTCGCAACCAGGCCTCCCAGGCCAGTTGGTCGGCTCCCTGGAACGTCTCGATGTGTCCGGCCACCCGGATCAGCACATCCTGGACGATGTCGGAACTGTCGACCCGGGCGGCCATCCGCCCCCCCCGGAATCGGGCTCGTACCAGCAGTGAAATGAAGTGGCGGTACCGGCCCAGCAATTCCTCCAGGGCCTCGGGTGTGCCTCCTCGGGCCTGGGCAACCAGGGAATCCAGTGGTGGCCGGTCGTCGGTCATCTTGGGTCTGTTCAACGAGTTAGCTTGACTCGTCGTGTGGGGGGAGAAAAAAAAGAGAAAAACTTCGTGTGGCGCGTAACACCTCCGGGCCGTTTCCGTTCTGTGATTGTAGAGCGGGGCAGACCCGCAACAAACCGGACCCGTGGAACGAAAGGATCTTCATCATGTCTATGGTCACCACACACATCAGCTACCTGATCATCAGCGTGGGCGTCACCGTCTGGGTCGCCCGCACATTGCGAAAGCACGGAATGGTCTACCTCTCCGACAAGACCGACTCGAAGCCGGAGGTGGCCGAATCGTTCAGCAACCTGCTGATCGTCGGTTTTTACCTGATCAACCTCGGGTTCGAGAGCCTGGCGCTGAAGTACGGAGGAGCGGCGCACGACACGGTGAGTGCCATCGAGTTGCTGAGCACGAAGATCGGTTTCGTGTTGCTGTGCCTGGGGGCGATGCACTTCATCACTGTCGCGGTGCTGACCAAGAGTCGCCGTACGACCGTGACGCCACCTCCGGCCGCTCCCGCGTACCTCCGCTAGGGCTGCGAACCACGGTCCGGTCCCGGTGGTCCGACCCGGTCAAGCGATCGGGCGGGCCATCGGGGGCCGAAGGAAAAGGAGTCGGAACGATGTCTCCAATGGCCATCACCTACATCCTCTACCTCGTCTTCTCGCTGGCAATCACTTTCTGGGTCGGACACACGCTGTTCGTCAACGGGCGGGTGTTCCTGATCGAGATCTTCGATGGCGATGGCTTGCTGGCCGATTCGGTCAATCGCCTGATGCTGGTGGGTTACTACCTGGTCAACGCGGCCTTCGTGACGCTGATGCTGAAGACATCCGAACGGGCCACCGACCTGCTCTCCTCCATCGAGATGCTCAGCAGCAAGGTGGGCCTGGTGATGCTGGTGCTGGGGGTGTGGCACCTGTTCAATCTGTTCGCCTTCAGCTGCGTCCGGCGCTACAACGCCTCGCGGCGGCCGGCGGTTGCCTGAGCCCGGTTGTTGCTGTTGGCGAGTGCCGGCGTCATCCGCGGTCACTCGCCGCCGACCAGGCTCAACAGGTTGCCGGCCAGGGTGGTCACGACGATTCTGCCGTCGCGGTCGACCAGCAGTCCGCCCGGCAACGGTTCGTCCTTCACCTCGTGTCGCCACGTCGCCTTGCCGGAGGCCTGGTCAAAGGCCACCACGAACCACTGGGGCTGGGCACGGTACTTCTGCTGGTGCTGGACCACGGCCACGATGGCATTGGGACCCACCACCAGTGACATCGCCTCGAACTTGTTGCTTTCACCCAACGAGCTCTGCCAGCGAATCGCCTTGGTCTTGCTCAAGTCCGAGGCGACCGTGCCCCGGCTTCCCTTGGCCGGTTCATCGGCGTTGATTCTCTCGAGGACCTTGCTGGTGTCACAGCAGGTCAGCAGGCCGTGCTTGAAGTTGACCAGCGCCACGGTGGACTTGTTCCAGGCCGGTGGGATCCCGCCGAAGTTGAGCCTCAGGCGACGCTTGGCCGTGTGCACTTCGAAGCTGCCCTTGCTCGAGACGTTTCGTGGCGAGGAGAACAGGATCCGGCCACCGGCCACCGGGACCTTGCCGCCGAGCACCCCGACGTAGCGTCCGTGGTTGGACTGCGGCCGGCCCTGCGACTTGGCCTTGGCCAGGCACTTGCCGGTCTTCAGGTCGAAGGGGGCCGGCGAGATCTGGTTGCCACCGGCCAGGATCAGGCGGCCGTCGTGGATCGTCAGGTTGCCCTGGGCACTGATCCCCTTGCGGATTCCGGCATTCAGGTGGCCGGACGAATTGTTCTGCCACTTCAAGGTCCCGGTGACGGCGTCGATCGCGTAGACGTAGGTGCCGTCGTGGTCGATCATGCCGGCGGCGAAGTAGGCGATGCCATCGGAGACCAGCACGCCGGTGTTGACCGGCCAGGTCGAGGTGAGGCGTCCGTAGACCATGATCTGTCGCTCGGCCGGGGCGGCACGAAATCGCCACAGCGGCCGGCCGGTTGCCGCTTCCAGGCAGTAGACGAAACCGTCACCGGCTCCGGCGTACAACCGCCCACCGGCGATGGTGGGGGGCATGCGAATCGGAGCATTGGCCGGGAAATTCCAGCGAACCGCACCCGAGCCGGCATCGACGGCGTGGATCACTCCGTCGAGACCGGTCGTGAAGATCAGCCCCGCCGCGGCGACCGAGGGCACCGGCTGCGATCCGGCCGGGTGATTGAACCGCCACGACGGCTTGATCGACGCCGGCAGTTTCACCGAGGTGCTCGAGGAACGGTCATTGTCGCTGCGGTGTGTGCTCCAGTCGGATTCGGT
>DLVV01000073.1:34584-37527 GCA_003445035.1 Planctomycetaceae bacterium
TCACCGGCCGAGCACCTGGCGACGTTGCCGATCAGGCTCAGGTTGCAGTCACACTGCCAGGGGCCCAGGTACAGCAGCCCGTTGGCCGGCAGTGCCCCGTCATTGCACGCTGGACGGATCGCTCCGTCGACGGTCGGCTTCTTCGTCCGCCGGTCGTAACGCAGAGTGCCTTCGCCCCGGACAAAGAACGAATCCGAGCTGGCCGTCAGCCGGGTGCAGGCGACCTTGCGGAACCCGAGGTCCTCGATCACCCGCCCGGTCGACGGTTCGATGGCGACATGGCTGCCGCCCTTGCCGACTCCCAGGATCACTCGCCCGTCGACGAAGATCGCGTTGGGATTGTTGGTGATCTTCTTCTTGTGCCACAGCTTGTACCCGTCGGCGGTCGAGATGGCCACCACGTTCATTCGGGTCTGACCCTGGATGATCACCGCGTCGGGCGTGAAGACCGCCAGGCACGCGCTGCGGAATCCCGGGGTCGAGCTCAGTCCTTCGCCGGGCTGCTCGATCAACCCCAGTACGTCCTTCTCGTCGTTGGTCCAGATCGCCTTGCCCGTCTTGGCATCGAGACAGCGGAGGTGCTGGTCGGGGCAATACAGCACCAGTTTGTCCTGTCCCAGGCTCATGCCTCGCGAGTCGATCGGCTTGCCGGTTTCCTTGTGGACCCACAGCACCTTGTTGGTCTTCAGATTGATGGCCGCCAGCGCGGTGCCGAATCCCCAGGGCACCCGCGGCTTGCTGTAGTAGCCGCGACTGAGATCCGACCAGCTCCAGCCACCGAACGAGCGGTCGCCCTTGGTGGTGACAACGCCCTGGTCGCGGGGGCCGGCCAGCGCGTAGAGGATGCCGTCACGGATGACCATCCATTTCCATTGGCCCACCAGCCCGGGGATCCGCAACCGACCGAGGTTGGCGCCGGTCTGGGGGTTGATCCTCCGGCAGCCGGGTCCGTCGATCATGTAGAAGGTGTCGCGGGTGGCGACGAAGGCCGAGCGGTGGACGAGGTAGCCCTCCGGCAGCGGCTTCTCCCACAGGATCGTGCCGTTGTAGCCGTTGCGGGCGATGAGCCTGTTGAGCGTTTTCCACTCGCGGCGGTGGTGCGCGATGTGGCCGATCGCCAGGAAGGTCCGTCCGGCGGCGGCGGTGGTGACGCTGGGCATGCCGATGTAGAACGGCCGGGCCATGAACTGGGTCATGTAGGGTGCCTTGATCACGTTGTCGGTGGACACCGGGTTGTTGTCAGGACCGTGTTCCCAGTGGCTCCAGTCACCGGCCCCTTTCTGGGGCGGGCGGCGACGGGTGACCAGTTGCTTGCCGTCGGTGCGGATCAGGACACCCTCCGGGCGGAGGGCTCGCATCGCTTCCTTGTCGCCGAGCTTGGCGGTGGCAGTGATCACCGCGTCGACCAGTCGATCGGCGTAGGGCAGTCGCTTGGAGTCACCGGCCTGGATCACCAGTCGGTCGATACCCAGTCCGGCTTCGTCGGCGGCCTGTTGCAGGCGAGCCCGTGCCTTGGCGTCGGGTTCACGGACCAGCACCAGCAGGTCGCTGGATTGGACCAGTTCCAGGACCACCTCGGCCTCCTGTCCCACTGCCACGCACAGTCCACGATTGACCCCGACCTGTTTGAGCAGGGCAGCGGCCCGCTGGGCTGCCTGTTGCGGGTCCGCCGCGTCAACCGGGGCCAGCCCGGCGTGCGCGAGAGCCAGAGTGAGCAGGAACATTCCGAAATGGCGGACGGTCAGTCGTGGAAGGTTCATCGACGGGTCTCCGGCCGGGTTGGAGGATCGATCCGGCAGTCTACTCCGTGCCCGGCGGCCATGCCACGGAACGGTGCGTTGCGGAGATCTTGCGGTCACCGGCTCTCTGAGATCCGCTGCCAGAGCCGTGACCAGGCCTGTTGGCCTCGCCGAAAACTCGAAATTCGGAAGAACTCATCAGGAGCATGAGCCCGTTCGTCGTCGAGCGCAAACGAGAAAATCACCGTGTAGACGCCCAGGTGCTCGCGGAGCACACTGCAGATGGGCAATGTGCCTCCCGAGCGAGTGTAGTAGGGCGCGGAGCCGTAGAGTTCCTGCAGCACGTCGCCGGCGGCCAGGTTGCCCGGATGGTCGCCGGGCACCAGGTACGGTCGTGCGGCCGATTCGCTGACTGTCGTGGTTGCGGTCACTCCCGGAGGTGCGTGCTGCTCGACGTGCCGACGGATGCATTCGGCAACCGCCGCCGGGTCCTGGTCGGGCACCAGGCGGCAGGTGATCTTCGCGTGGGCCTCCGAGGGCAACACCGTCTTCACACCGTCGTCGGTGAACCCTCCCCATGTTCCGTTCACCTCCAGCGTCGGACGACACCAGGCTCGTTCGAGCGTCGAGTAGCCGGGTTCACCGAACAACTCGTCGACCCCCAGTCCGTCGGCGAAACTCGCATCGTCCTGGGGGATCGTGGCGATCTGCTCCCGATCGGACTCACCAGGGGTGATCACCTGGTCGTAGAAGCCGTCGATGGTGATACGACCTTCGTCGTCGCGCATCGAGGCAATCAGGCGGGCCAGGGCATGGATCGGGTTCTGCACGGTGCCGCCGTACTGTCCCGAATGGAGGTCCCGATTGGGACCAACCAGGTCGATTTGGACGGCGCACAGGCCCTTGAACCCGACCAGCAGGTTCGGCTGATCCTCGCTCCACTGTCCCCCGTCGGCGCTGACAACGTAGTCGCAGGCCAGCCGCTGTTGGTGTTCGAGAACGAACTCCTCGACGTGCGGGCTCCCCACTTCCTCCTCGCCCTCGAACAGGAATTTCACGTTGATCGGCAGCGACCCGACCGTCTTCAGCCAGGCTTCGGCCGCCAGGATCGGGATCAGCATGTTCCCCTTGTCGTCGGAGGCTCCGCGGGCGTAGCTCCGTTCTTCACGGAGCCCCGGTTCGAAGGGCGGGTGAGTCCACAATC
>DLVV01000389.1:0-14275 GCA_003445035.1 Planctomycetaceae bacterium
GGTTTGCCGCCGGCGTGGACGATCACGAGGTTGTCGACAATGACCGGTGAGGCCGAAAAGCCCCACAGTGGGACCTCTGCCTTCTCCTGTTTGACCAGGTCGCGGCTCCAGATCACTTCGCCACTGTCGGCATTGAAACAGAACAGGTGGCCGACGGCGCCCAGCGCATAGACTCGATCTCCCACGACGGTGGGGGTTGTGCGGGGACCGTTACCATAGGACAGCCCGTTGTACGCAGCCGTGTAGCGGTGAACCCAAAGCTGCTTCCCCGATGCCGCATCCAGGCAAATCACCTCTTCGATGTCTGCCGGCTTTTTTGGCTTGGTGAGCGTGTAAATCCGGCCCGCCGACGCCGCAATCCCGGAATAGCCTCCTCCGATCGGTTGCCGCCACAATGTCCTGAGGCCGCCGACCGGCCATCGGGCGGGAAAACTTGGCCCCCTCCAGGTTCCATTTCCCCGAATTCCACGCCAGCGCGGCCAATCCTCGCCGCCGACGGCGACGAGTTGTTTTCGAGTGGGCTGATCCTTTGCCGACGCCGCGGTCATCGGGGCAACCGGATCTGCTGACGTGTCGATGCTGTCCCAACGTTGACGCAGGGCCGCCGGCACGTCCTTTGTCGGCGTCATCACAACCCGGAAGCCCATTACGTAATAGGTGCCCAGTGGATGTTCCGCGTAACGAAAGCTGCTTCGACAGTCACGGGCATCGCTGTACCAGCCGCCACCGCGGATCACCCGCGATGTCGCTGTTTTGGGGCCAAGAGGGTCTTTCGCCACGGTGCGGTCGTAGTAATCGACGTTATACCAGTCCAGGCACCATTCCCAGACGTTGCCGTGCATGTCGTGCAGTCCGAACGCGTTGGCCGGGAATTGTCCCACCTTGGTTGTCCGGGCTCGGAACGTCCCGGTGAGGGCTCGATAAGGGTACTTCCCGTTGAAATTGGCCTGTTTAGAGGACAGAGAGTTGCCGAAGTGAAAGGCCGTGTCGGTGCCGCCCCGGCAGGCAAGTTCCCATTCGGCCTCGGTGGGCAAGCGATAGAAACGCCCGGCGAGTTTTTCGGTGGGCAGCGCCGACAACTTGCGGCAAAATTCCACGGCGTCGACAAAACGCACCTGTTCGGCGGGGAATGTCTTTGTGTCGAGCCCCTTGACGAGAGACTTTCCCGGGCCGTCGTTGGCGAAAAAGGAATGAGAGAATTTCATGATTCGCACGAATTCGCCCTGTGTCACTTCGTAGACACCAATGTGAAAAGGACGAGTGATGCGAACGCGATGAGCAGGCTGCTCGTCGGCTCCGGCATCGCGGATGGACTTGCCCGCCCCCATCAGGAACTCGGCGGCCGCTATTGGTGCGAGTTTCATCCCGATCGAGTTGGTGACCACCTTCGGTGATTCGGCGTGAACAGGGGGCGACGCCATCAGGAGGGCCAAAGCCAGCACAACCGTGGAGGATCGTGTCATCGGAAACACCTGTTTGAGATAGGCTGGGCCGGAATGGGCGTCGTCCGGAGACGTTTCAGGCGAGCAATGGCCTGACTACGTTGCCGTGGACGTCGGTGAGCCGGAAGTCGCGCCCCTGGAAACGGTGGGTCAACTTCTCGTGGTCAATGCCCAGGCAATGCAGGATCGTCGCATTCAGATCGTGGACGTGAACCGGGTTTTCAACGATGTTGTAACAGAAGTCGTCGGTCTTGCCGTAAACGATTCCGGGGCGGATACCGCCGCCGGCCATCCAGATCGAAAAACACCGCGGGTGATGATCACGACCGTAATTGGTACGGGTCAATTTTCCCTGGCAGTAAATTGTGCGGCCAAACTCTCCACCCCACACCACCAGGGTGTCGTCGAGCATGCCCCTTTGTTTGAGATCTTTGACCAGCGCGGCGGCGGGTTGGTCAATGTCACGGGCCATCATGGGCAGGTCCCGCGGCAGGGTACCGTGCTGATCCCAGCCGCGAATGAATACCTGGATGAAACGGACATCCCTCTCGGCAAGTCGTCGTGCGAGGAGGCAATTTGCAGCGAATGTGCCGGGCTTGCCGACATCAGGGCCATAGAGATCCAGGATGTGTTGGGGCTCGTCGGACAGATCGGTCAATTCGGGAACCGAGGTCTGCATGCGGTAGGCCATTTCGTACTGAGAGATCCTCGCCTCAATTTCCGGGTCGCCGACCACCCGGAATTGTTGCCGGTTGAGCTGCGCCAGCGAATCGAGCATTTTCCGGCGCGTGGCCGAACTGACACCTGCCGGGTTTGAGAGGTACAGCACCGGGTCGCCACTGGATCTCAACGCGACACCCTGGTGGCGTGAAGGGAGGAACCCGGCACCCCAAAGACGGGTGTACAGTGCCTGAGCGTCCCGCTTGGCACTCCAGGTCGAATGCAGGACTACGAATCCGGGCAGGTTCTGATTAACACGGCCCAGTCCATACGAGAGCCACGCACCCATGCTCGGCCGGCCGGGCTGCTGGGCGCCGGTCTGGATATAGGTGATTGCCGGGTCGTGGTTGATGGCTTCGGTGTGGATGGTTCTCACCAACGCCATCTCGTCGGCGATGGTGCCAACGTGTGGCAGGAGTTCGCTAATTTCGGTGCCCGACCGTCCCCGTTTGTGGAATTTGTAGATCGAAGGAGCAATCGGGAACCGCTTCTGTTTTGAGGTCATCGTGGTCAACCGCTGACCCTTCCGAACCGATTCGGGAAGGTCCTTGTCGTAGAACGCCTGCATCTTTGGTTTGGGGTCCAGCAGGTCGATCTGCGACGGCGCACCGGACATGAACAGGTAGATCACCCGCTTGGCGGTCGGCCGAAAGTGGGTGGTCCCCATGACGCCGATGTCGTGTGCGGGCAACGACGGCGCGGAACGGGCAGGGACGGCTGTGGCCGCCTCGTCGGCCAACAACGTCGCCAGTGCGGCCGTGCCGATTCCACAGCTAGAGCGGCCGAAAAAATGACGCCGGGTCACAGACAACGCGTCCGGAGTCGGAGTGATATTCGGTTGGGACATGACGTGTCTCGTTGTCCGGATGGTCACAACAGGGAAACGTGGGGGCAGTCAGTTCTTGGTGATGGCCTCGTCGAGATTCAGCAGCAGGTTCGCAACAACGGTCCACGCGGCGTATTCGGCGGGATCAATCGATGGAAGTCGCGGAGCTTCACCGACGGCCAGCATCGCTTTGGCCGCCTTGGGGTCGGATCGGTATTCACGAAGATGGCTTGCCAAAGATTCAGACAGGATCGCCGTTTCCTGAGGTGTTGGAACACGTGAGGTCACCATGCGAAATCCTCGGATCAACCGCTGCTTGTCCGTGCCGGGCTCGCTCAACAATCTCTCAGCGAGTCCGCGAGCGCATTCGACAAACTGAACGTCGTTGAGCAGCAGCAACGCCTGGAGCGGGGTATTGGTACGTGCCCGCCGAACGCTACAGGCTTCGCGGGATGGAGCGTCGAAGGTCAACATTGTTGGTGGGGCCGCCGTGCGTTTCCAGAATGTGTACAGGCTGCGACGGAAGAGGTTCGAACCGTGGTCCTGTACGAATCGCACTGTGTTGCTGCCCGAATAACCGACCGCACGCCACAATCCGGAAGGTTGATAGGGTTTCACGCCTTTTCCACCGGGTTGTTCGACGAGATGACCACCCACTGCGAGGGCCGTGTCGCGGAGTACTTCCGCATCCAGTCGATACCGGGGCCCACGCCAGAGCATTCGGTTCTGCGGGTCAACCCGATGTCCCTCGGGATGGAACCGGGAGGACTGTCGGTACGCGGCGGATGTGACGATCAATTTCTGAAGCGACTTGATGTCCCATTCGGTACGGACAAATTCGGTCGCCAACCAGTCCAGCAGCCGGGGGTGAGAGGGCCATTCTCCCTGAGCCCCGAAATCCTCGGACGTTTTGACCAAACCGGTCCCGAAAAATTGTTGCCAGAAGCGGTTGACGGTGACTCGAGCGGTCAGAGGGTGGTCTGAAGTCACAAGCCATTGGGCCATTCCCAGTCGGTTGGCCGGTGCGTCCTTGGGCAAAGGGGGCAGGGCGGACGGAACGCCCGGCTGGACGGGCCGCGCCTTGTCGGGGATGTCGTACTGACCACGTTTCAGAACATAGGTCGCCCGGGGCTTGGGCATGTCCCGCATGATCAGTGAAGACGCCAATTTCGTGTTGATCTCCGAAATTCGAGTCTCGGCGTCGCGGATAGTGGCCACGTGTGCTGCAAACGTACCCCGCGTCTGTTGACACGCGTGGACAAGAAAGTGATTTCTCAACGTCGCCCTCTGTTTCGGGGTCCGCTTGCCATCGGGCGTCTTGGCTGCGCCCAACACCTGCTGGGGCAATCCCTTGCCGGAGGTTGCGATATGGTCCGTCCACGCGGCCAGTGAGGCGAAGAGTCGGGGCCCCTGTTGAGCCGAGGTGACAATGCCCGCGGTGTCCCACTGAACCGTTCCGCCAAATTGCGTGAATGCCCAGCCGCGGACGACATCGCCTGGCTTCAGACCGACGGCACTGGCCAGGACTTCAAGTCGAATCCATTCGCCGGCCTGTGGAAGATCACCTCGCCGCAAACGGCTGGGTGTTTTCACACGGCCCCAGGCAATCCGGTCCTCCCCCCAGAACGCTCGGTGGTCCCAGTTTCCACTGTGGAACTGAAGCATGATCTCCCTGGGCGGATTCGTCGGGTCAATGCGGACCCACGCAAAAAGGCTGTCGCCTGCGGCGACCTGCAGGCCCGGCGTGGCTTCCTCGAAGAAATGTTGCCCAAGCCCCCTGGCGGTGCGCAATGTGGATCGTTTTCCGCTGTGTGGTGGATGGGAAGGAGCCGTCACCCATTTCCAGCCTCCGCCGTCTCCGCTGGATTTCTGCTTGCCGCCCGGCGGGGTGTTGTCATCAATCCAGATCACCTCACGACGTTTCGGTGACGTCTTCTTCTTGGCAGGTCCGGGGTCTTTGTACTGGACTGTCGACAGGGCCGAGGCAATCCGTTTGCGGGCGGCGGCGATTCGGCGACGTTGCTGGTCGATGTCAGCTTGCTGGATGGCCGTGGGCACCTTGACCGAGGGGGGAGGCAGCAACGCGTTGCCGTCCATTGCGCGTTCGGTGAGGCTGTTGAAATATGCCAGGAACCGATAAAAGTCCTTCTGCGGGATGGGGTCGAACTTGTGTTCGTGACAGACAGCACAGCCCATCGTGAGGCCGAGCCAGACCGTGGAGGTGGTCTCCACGCGATCGACTCCATACTTGAACCGATACTCGTCCGCGATTGCCCCACCTTCGCTGGTTGTGACGTTGCAACGATTGAAGCCGGTGGCCACCAACTGTGACACCGAGGGTTTCGGCAGCAGGTCGCCGGCGAGTTGTTCCACGGTGAACCGGTCGAAGGGCATGTTGGCGTTGAATGCCTCAACCACCCAGTCGCGATAGGGCCAGATCGAGCGTTCGTTGTCCAGATGCAGCCCGTGCGTGTCTCCGTAACGAGCCGCATCAAGCCAGATGCGTCCGGCGTGCTCACCAAATCGGATTGAACTCAGCAGCCTGTCGACCAGGCGTTGGTACGCCGCAGGACGAGTGTCCGAAAGAAAACGGTCAATGTCCCCGAGCGATGGGGGCAGTCCCGTCAGGTCAAGGGTGACACGCCGGATGAGTGTCTCACGTGAGGCTTCCGGAGAGGGGGCAAGCCCTTGCTCGTCCAGCCGGCCAAGGATGAACGCATCGATCGGGTTCGCTTGCCACCCCGGACGGCGGGACAGTGGTGGCGAAGGGCGAGTCGGAGGTTGAAAGGCCCAGTGGCCTTGCCAGGCCGCCCCCTGGTCAATCCATCGTTTCAGAAGGTCGATTTGGCCTGGCGTCAGTGTCTTTCCGCTGTCACGCGGTGGCATTCTCTCGTCAGCATCGGGGGACAGAATCCGGTGCACGACGGCACTCTTGCTCGACGAGCCGGCCGCAATCGCCGTATGGCCTGACTCCAACCGGAGACCAACGACGTTTTCGAGATCGAGACGAAATCCAGCCTGTCTCTGGTTGCCGTCAGGTCCGTGGCACTTGTAGCAGTTGTCGGCCAGGATCGGACGAATGTCACGGTTGTAATCCACCATGCCAGGCTCGGCGGCGGAGACGCCCTGGAAGGCAGCAGGAGGAGTGATCCACAGCAGCGCAAAGAACCACAATTTGAAGTCTGGCGAACTGGTAGGCAAGGCGATGTACTCCATTCCCTTCCGGCTAAAAAGACAGGTCCTGCCGACGCATCGTGGCATTCCCGTTTCGCATGGTAAACGATGGACTTCCCCTCAATAAAGGGCTGTCAGCCGACGTTGGAGGATGCCGATAGTTGTTAGAGAGGATGTGCGTCTGCGACGGAGGGATTCGATGCGACTTGGGCAGGAGGCCATGGTCTTGCTGCTACTAGGTGTCGTCGTCGCTCCCGCCACGGTCAGCGGACAGGAAGAGCCTCCGGTGCTACCGGAAACAAGGGTTCTCGGAACTCCGTTGCCCGCCAACTCATCCCGTTTTTCGGGATCGGGATTCGATCGTGCGACGGGTGCCCTGCGATCCAATCGGTCGCCTGAAAATGACCCAAGGCACACCTCGGTACTAGACCGCGAGGCGTTGCGACGCCGGCAGCCGCTGGACATGGTCCAGGCCGTTGAACGCGAAGTGGGCGTCCTGGTGCAACGCACAGGGCGAGGGCAGGCCTCCCCTTTCCTCCGAGGGCTCACTGGACCACAGACAGTCCTGCTGATTGACGGCATCCGGCTCAACAACGGAATTTTCCGTCTTGGGCCCAATCAGTACTTCAACACAATCGATCCCGGGCAAGTAGATCACGTCGAGGTTGTCAGGGGGCCCCAGTCGGTGCTGTGGGGGTCGGATGCACTTGGGGGTGCTATCAACGTGGTCACCCGCCGTGCCGACCGTGTGCTCAACGGTGTGCTCGATGACCGTGGGTTTCTTCTGACCCAGCGATTCCGATCGGCGGACCTCGCCTCTTACACGCGAGTCGGTTTTGAAGCTTCTGCCGGCGACGGAGGCATCTGGGGTGGGGCGAGTTATCTGAACGTCAACGATCTGGATCGCGGAGGATCACTGGGCCGACAACCAATGACCAGCTACAGCCAGTATGCGGGTGATGTCCGCTACGACCTTCCGCTGGGTCCCGATGGTGCACTGACAGTCGCGCTGGTCCACTTTGAACAGATGGATGTCCCGAGATCGGACAAGTTCCCCGGAGAGCAAAGGTTCTTCGATCCTCAACAACGCAACCTGGCGTACATCCGGTGGCAAGGACTACTCGACGACGGGCCGTTCGACGCCTTTGTCGCCACTCTGAGTTACCAGAGAACCAAGGAGGGCACAAATCGTCGCAAACCCCCGAATAGCACGTTTGAAGACCGATCGGAGTTTGATGTCGATACCGTGGGCCTCAGCCTCCTGCTGGCGTCCGATCTCGGGGAATGGGGCAAACTGAGCGTGGGAGGCGATGGTTACCATGACGACGTCGATGCGTTCAACCATCGCGTCGATCTGCTCGCCGGTGGTGCGGTTGCCGGACTCCCGCAATTTCCTCCCGATAGCTACTACTCGCGATTCGGAACGTTCCTGGAATGGGAATGGCCCGTTATCGAACGGCTGACCGTTGTCAGCGGAGTGAGATATTCGCACATCGAAGCCGGGGCGACAGTGGGAGTGTTCGATCCATCCGACCCCGCATTCCCGAACGTCGAACCGCAGGATACGCCAATTGGTCCGAGCTACCAGGCCTGGACCGGATCGGGAGGCCTGGTCTTTGAGCTGAATCCGCACTGGCGGGTCACCGGAACGCTTTCCGAGGGGTTTCGTGCGCCTCTGCTGGATGAATTGACCTCGTACTCCGACAACGTCAACGAGGGTGTCGACCTGCCCACCACGGGTCTGAATCCCGAGCACGCTGTCAGCCACGATGTTGGTTTGCGATGGGATCTGGACCGTTTCCGCGGCCAAGTGTCCTATTACTGGATGGTGATCGATGGGTTGATCGAACGAGAACTGGTCGGGACCGACCCGGTGTCGGGGGTGGATTTCTTCCAGCGTCGCAATGTTGCCAGGGCCGACATCGACGGGGTGGAACTCAATGGATCGTGGGCTCTTGATGACGAGTGGATGGCCTATGGGAATTTCTGGTACACGCTCGGACGGAATCGCACTGATTCGGAACCGGTGAGCAGGATTCCCCCAGCCCAGGGCGTTTTCGGATTGCGGTGGCGGGAATTGGACGGTGCCGACTGGCTGGACGTCTTCTGCTGGTTGGCCGCCCGCCAGGATCGGCTCAGCAGTCGCGATATCCGTGATTCTCGGATTCCGACCGGAGGAACTCCTGGTTACGGAATCGTTACGGCCCGCTATGGGTGGCAAATGACGGCGAACCAGTCGCTCGTGCTCGGTGTCGAGAACCTCCTGGACCACCCTTACCGAGTACACGGGTCAGGCGTCGACGGGGCGGGAATCTCCGCGACGATCGGCTACGAGTTGCGCCACTAGGTGGCCAACTGTTCGAACCTCGCCACTCTCTCGGCGACCACGTCGAGGCTCCGATTCCAGAAGTCGGGCTGTTGCAGGTCGTGACCAAAGGAATCGGCGACGGCCTCCTCGGTGCAACGGTCGCCGGTGGCAAGCAGGAAGCGGCGATACTGGTCCGGAAACTCGCCGCCGCCACCCTCGCGGGCCATCGCGTAAAGCCCCAATGACAACAGGTACCCGAACGTGTAAGGGAAGTTGTAGAAGGGCAGAGAGCTGATATAGAAATGCAACTTCGAGATCCAGAAGGTGTCGTTCCAGCCATCGTCGCCCAGTGCGCCGAGATAGGCCTGCTGCTGGGCTTCGACCATCAATTCCGAGAAGCGGTCAGGCGACAGTTCGCCATCGGAGCGTTCGATGTGGAATCGATCCTCGAAAAGGAAGCGGGCATGGATGTTCATCAAGAACCCGACCGAATCGGAGAGCATCGTGTCGAGAATTGCCAGTTGGCCGGAGCTGTCCTCGGTGGCTTCGAGTCGTTCTTCGCCGAGGACGGCCTCAGCAAACGTTGAGGCCGTTTCCGCAAGGTTCATCGGGTAATCCTGCAGGAACAACGGCTGGTCACGGAGAACGTACGAGTGGTACGCGTGCCCGATCTCGTGTGCCAGGGTGGACATGCTGTCCAGCGTGCCGACGTAGGTCATGAAAATGCGTGATTGCTGGTGTGTGGGAAACCCGGTGCAGAATCCCCCCTGGCGCTTCCCGTCCCGGTTTTCGGCTTCAATCCAGCGGTCGACAATGGAGGTGCGGGCGAATTCGCCGAACTCCGGTGAGAAGCGACCGAACGATTCGATGATCAATCCACAGGCGGTGTCGTAGTCGATGTCGGCCGAGTCGGTCGAGGTGGTTGGGAGCGGGGCCTGCAGGTCGTACCAGCTGAGGTGATCGAGTCCAAGGAGTCGCGACTTTGCCGAGAAAAATCTCAGCAGCATGTCTTTTCGATCGTCGACGGCTGTCCACATGGCTTCGAGGGTTTTGCGTTCCATGCGATTGAAACGCAAAGGGGCTTCAAGATGGTCCTCGAGCCCGAGCCGTTTGTATTTTGTTAGCCGGGTGCCGGCGATGTGGTTCAGTGCGTCCGAACACGTGTCCGAAACGCCCCGCCAGGCTTTGACCGACGCGCAATAGTTGTTCTGCCTGACCGATCGGTCAGCCGAATCACACTGAACCTGGCCGGGAGATCTTTCCACCAGTTCGCCCTGTTCCATCACGGTGACCCGCAGGGCTCCGGACACCCGATCGTAGAGCCGGCCCCAGGCATGGACACCGTCGACGTCAAGTTCGGCGGCCAAAAGTTCCTGCTCGCGGGGCAGCCGCAATGAGGCCAGGGTGCGCTGGTCCGTCAGCCAGTAGCCGATACGTTTCAGCTCAGCGTTGGCCTCAAAGCACTCGGCCAACTGTTCCGGGGTGGCCGCCTGGAGACCGAATTGCAGGGCGAGGTCAATTCTCGCCCGATGGGGGCCAAGCGATGACAGTTCGGCCTCGAGGCCATGTAGTTGCCGGTTGTTGGCGTCGGCCGCAGCGTGGCACCCGACAAAGGCATCCAGTTCCGTGCCCCGACTCGCAACACTTTCGTAGGACGCCAGAAAACCGGCCCATTGAATGAGCACGTCGGGTTCGGCGGGATCCAGAGCCGGCAGGGAATCGGCGCGATTGGCCAGGTCCAGCAGGTCCGTCCGAAAGGTGGCCAGCAAGGTCGTGAATTCTTCGGTTTCCGGCGCGGGGGCCAGGGTGTCGAGATCCCAGGTTTGAGCGTACGGAGAGGATGCCGTCATCGTTTTTTTTGCCAATCGTCCAGGGTAATGACTTCGAGAACTCCGCCCGTTTCTAACGGTCTTGTCGGCACCGCGCCAAGGCTCGCCGGATTTGCCGTCTGTCCAAATACTTGACAGTGCATTCGGCAAACCGCATGATTCAAATGCAGCGGCCGGGTGGCCGTTCTCGAGCTAACGAAAAGGGGAGTAACGCATGGCGGCAAGTCATCGCCGGCTTGATCTTGAGGATGTCGGTGAAGTCACCGTGGCACGCTTCATCGACAAGAAGATCCTCGATGAAACCAATATCCAGGTCATCGGAAACCAGATGTTTGCGCTGGTCGAGGATGATGGATGCCGGAAGGTTCTGCTGGATTTCAGCAATGTCGAGTACCTTTCGAGTGCCGCGCTTGGAAAGCTGATTGTCATGGACAAGAAGGTCAAGGCGGCACAGGGACAACTGAAAATGTGTTCTGTGCGGCCTGACATTCTCGAGGTCTTCAAGATTACGCGGCTGGACAAGCTTTTTTCGATCTTCGATTCTCGAGAAAAGGCCCTCGAGGGGTTTTGACCAGTTGTAACGGTCGCTTGAGCCGCATCGCGGTCGCGTCCGTAAGGGATGGACATTCGTTCCGTCTCGCCCCCTGTCGTGTTCGCGTCTTTTCCCTCCCTTCTCCGTGCTGTCGGGCAGACCTCTGATGACCTCTTCAGCGGACGATTTCGCAGTAAAGATTCCGAGCGAAACGTCTCACGGGCGCCAGGTCCAGGAACGCATCATGGGCCTGCTGGAAACGCGATCCTATCCGGATCGCGACCTCTTCGGGGTCCGACTGGCTCTCGAGGAGGCGATCGTCAACGCGATCAAGCATGGAAACGGAATGGATCCGTCCAAAGAGGTTCGGATCAACTGCAGTTTCGATGACGACCGCGTGACCATCGTGATCGAGGACGAAGGGCCCGGGTTTGATGTGACAAGCGTCCCGGACCCAACTTCCGAAGAAAATCTCGACAAACCTGGAGGGCGGGGCATCATGCTGATGCGGTCGTTTATGAGCCGGGTCGAGTACAACGATTCGGGCAATCGACTCTTGCTCGAAAAGGTTCGCGGCACCGAAGACGAATAACACGGGGCCAGCGAAGCCTCCTGCCGGCCGGTCTTCAGGCGGACTTTGCCGTGAACTGCACAATCTGCAGCTTGCGGTCGATCTGAGCGACAGCCGCCTGGCGGCCGTCGGGCGTCAGGTCAATCGCGCGTCCGCCACCGGACAGCTTGAACGTGTGGAAGGGCTTCTCGTTGTCGGGTTTCCAGAACCAGAGGGCGCCGGATGGGGACCCGGATCCGACAAGGAAGCCGTCGGGATGAAAACGAATTCCCCAGGCCATTCCACGTGAGTCGACCCGCAACTTTTTCCGGAACTCGCCTTTCTCCCAATCCATCAGTAGCACCATCGGCTTGTGGGTGCCGGCAAAAGCGTTGGTGACCTCTGTCAAACCAGCAACCGCCAGGAATTTGCCATCCGGGCTGAATCGCATGTCACGGGCACCACCCATATCGGCGCGGAACTTCTTGTCAAAGCCCCACATGAACTTGGCTTCCCATTGGCGAGTCACCTTGCCGGTGGCCAGTTCCCACTCTTTGATCACGCCCATCAGGTCGAAGGAGGCCAGTCGTTTGCCGTCAGGGTGAAAGACCACGGCATACGGATACCGCTGGTGTCCGTTGAAGACGCGTACCAGTTCCCAGTTCGACGTGTCCCATATTTTCAGAAGATTGTCGTTGCCACAGGAGGCTAACAGTCGGCCATCCGGGCTGGTCCGCACCCAGCGAACCCATCCGTCGTGTGCCACGAGCATCCGTTCCGGGCTGGGAGTGGGGTCGCCAAGCGGCCAGATGCCTATGCGGTCGTCGTAGCCTCCCGAATACAACCATTGCCCATCAGGCGAGAAGTCGAATGACCGGACCCAGCTGTTGTGGCCGTGTAAAACAGTGCGAGCCGACTGGGGTCCTGCCAGCGGCCAGCGGTAGATGTGGAAATTCTCGGCCGCCGCGACGACGAACGTTCCGGTGGGGTCGATCCGGCACGTGGTCAACGGCACATCGTCGATGGTGAATGTCCGGACGACATGTGTCTGCTTCGGATTGATCGACAGTGGCAGGTCACGGGACAGAGGCGGTGGTGGGGGCTGCGGGTTCATGCCAGCAGTTCCTGGATTGGCTGACGTGCGGGGTCACCGATCGGGACCGAGCGTCCACCCAGCGTGTGGTAGGCGGCGCTGTCGATGCCGAGAGCCCGGAAATAGGTGTGGAACAAGTGGCCACCATCGACCTCCCGTTCGGACACCGCCGTGCCCTTCTTGTTGGTGGCCCCGACGATCGCCCCGGGGACGAGTCCCTGTCCACCCAGGGCAATTGACCAGGCCGTGCCCCAGTGGTCTCGCCCGTAACGAACGTTGATCTTGGGCGTGCGGCCGAATTCGGAGTAGATCATCACCAGCGTGCTCTCGAGCATCCCTGACTGCTGGAGATCGTCGAGCAGCATGCAGAATGTCTTGTCGAATTCGCCGAGTTGTTCGAGGTGGAAGTTGAAGTTCTCGGCGTGCGTGTCGTACCCGTGATGGGTGACCTTGACGACTGTGCCGCCGTTCTCGAGCAGCGTTCGAGCCAACAGACAGTTCCGTCCAAAGGGGTGTCGGCCGTAACGGTCCAGATCCTTGCCGGAGGGTTCCCCTTCAAAGAGGTCGCGGCGGGCCATGAGCTTTTCAGCCATCTCGAATGACGCGTTGTACGAATCGGTAAATGTCTTTTGGCCCCCACGGCCCGAGAACCGCTGGTTGAGCCGTTTCAGGAGGCTGCGACTTCGAACGGCTGCGTCGGCGGAAACGGTTTCCGGCCGAGTGAGATTGGCGGGGACCTTGGGCCCCGCCAATTTCAACTGACCGTAGCGAGCGTCAAGAAACGCGTTGGTGTAGTCGGTAAGTCCGCGAGTGGTCACATGCAGGTAGCCGGGCAGGGGGGCGTTGTCGGGCATCAGGTACTTGGCCGCCACCGATCCGACGTATGGAAACCTGCCACCGCGACGCCCCATCTCCATGAACAGCCGGCCGTCGTGATGGCTGTTCGTTTTGAGGTTGATGCCACGCACGATGGACAACAGGTGCATCCGTTGAGCGGTGTGGGGCAACAGCTCGCTGATGTGCATTCCGGGAACCGACGTGGGGATCGCTCGAAACGGTCCGCCGTAAAGCGTGCCAGGTTTCGGGTCCCAGCTCTCCAACTGACTCACGCCGCCCTGCAGGTAAACCTGAAGGACGCGTTTCTGTTTCTGCTTGAGTTGCTGGGAAACGGCCGGCGTCGTCAGTCCCGCCACTCCAGCGGCAGCACCGGTGGCCATGAAGCCACGTCGAGTGAGGGCGTGGTCGATGCGGTGGCATCCGTGGTCGCGTTGCATGGATCAGTCCTCGGGTTCGGGTGTCGCGTAGAGCAATCCGTCAGTGATTGAACCGGAATTCGGCAGACAGCAGCAAGGCCCATGTGAATTCGGTCACCGCGTCGTTGCGGTTGGTGACCTTTTGGAGATAGTCGGCAACCTCGGCTTGTTCGGAGTCGGTGGGCGGACGATTCAGGATGCTCATATACAATTCTTCGGCGATGGCAGTCGCATCATCCAGTTTGGCCAATCGCCCGGTGAGATTTGTCTTTGTTGGCTTGAGCCACTTGCGGAGTAGTGGGCCGTTGACCAGGAAGAGGGCCTGCGGAGCGGTTGCGGAAAAAGACGTCTTCTGGCCACCGTCGACGGCGAAATGGGTCACGAAGGTCTTGACGTGGCCGTCGACAGCCTTGCTGAGGGCCGCTTCCACCTCTCCTGGCGTTGGGCCTGGCCGTACGCTGCCTTTCTTCGGTGTATCGCTCGGATCCTTCCCGGATGCGCCGGAGGCTTTTTTGGACTCCTTTTTTCCGGCTTTCTTTTTGGCGTCG
>DLVV01000389.1:14593-15309 GCA_003445035.1 Planctomycetaceae bacterium
TTTCTTTTTGGCGTCGCTTTTCAGTTTGGCGAGAGTGGAGGTCCGGGCGTCCTGGAGGAATCCGGTGGCTTCCATTGTGGCCCACGCATACTGCTCGGGAGTCAGTGGCTTCAACAGTCCGACTGCAAAGTGACGTCGAGCCGAATTAACGGACTGCTGCTTGGGCCGGCTGCTTCGCTGGTAGACTCTCGTGCGAGCCAATTCTCCCAGGAACCAGCGCATGTCATAATCGCGGGCGTGCAACTGGTCGCCGAGCAAGTCCAGCAACCCGGGATGTGATGGCGGGTTCGCCGCGTGAGCCAAGTCAAGCGGCTCCACCAGGCCTCGCCCCATCATTGCCGCCCACAGCCGGTTGGCAATGTTCAGCCGGAAAGCGCGGTTGTCCTTGGACGTCACGGCATTGCCAAGCTGTTGGCGACGGCTGTACTTGGGGACACCGACGGCCGTCTTGCCAGGCTTGGTCACATATTGCTTGGCAGTTTCCTTGGGATCGAAAATCTCCGGGAGATCGAGGATCCGCGGACTTGTCTTTCCCTTGGTGTCATCAAAGGCCGACGTGAACGTGACGTCTCCTTCGGCTTTTTCGCCGAGAGATTTCTTCTTCGACTTCGGGTCGGTGAACAGATAGCTGCGGTCCAGGAAAGCTCTCAGTCCATGGAAATGTCGTTGCAGATAGGCGTCGACAACCGGATGGTTGTGACATTGGGCACACTCGA
>DLVV01000389.1:15682-19260 GCA_003445035.1 Planctomycetaceae bacterium
TCGCGATCGAGATAGAACCGCGCCCGCGGGCGCGTTTTTGCATCGGCACCACCATTGACCAGGATTTCGCGAGCCAACTGGTCCCAGGAGCGATTTTCGCTCGCAGCCTTCCGCAGGTAGGACTGCCACTGAGCGGAGGCGACATTTTCGGACGACCGGCGTTCCATCAATATCCAGTCGAGCAGGTATTGCATGCGCCTACCGTGTGCTGGACTGCTGAGAAGTCGCTGGATGGCGTCCGGACGTTTCTCAGCCGATGGGCGGCTGTCGGCCAGAAAATGACGTGTCCGGTCGCTCGAGGGGATTGTCGCGGTCAGATCCAGGGTCACTCGGCGAAGAAACTCGGCGTCGCTGCAGAGTGGGGAGGCGTGAGACTCAAACTCCGGTAAGGCAGTCTCAATCAACCGATCGATCTGCTTGGCCAGTTCGCCAGGTTTTTCGGCCGCCGGAAGTGACGACATGGCCTGCGCGACCCCGACGGCCACAATCAAAATGCGAAAAGACGCTCGCATGGAGCTACCTGGAAAACGTTCGTGATGTTACGAGGCCACGCTCAGAGGCCAGTCTAACAGTCCGCTTGTGGCGGGGCATCCCCTGTTGGCAATTCTAGCCGGAGCCTCAAGTATGGCCATCATGTCGCAATGATGGACCCACGGTATTGACTATGGGGATAACATGAATTACATGGACATAGTCTGTAATAGGATTGGTGGATGACCGCATGCCAAAACTCGCGATTTACGTACCGAAACAGGCGAAAAAGGAAATTGATCGGTGGAGGAAGCGAATCAATTTCTCGCAGGTATTTATGCGTGCCCTGGAGAGCGAGATACGCGAACTGCAGAGAGCGGTGGAAGCGGACGACAGCCAATTGGCGGCCGCTGCACAGCATTATCGCCGCCAGATGGCTGATGACAGAGAGGTGGTGATCTCGCTGGGTCACGCCGAGGGGGCCCGACTGGTCTTGGAATGTCGCCTCGACCCAGAGGCCATTCAAACGCTGGTCAAATGGTCCGAAGAGCCGGAACTCGATGGACAACAGCGAGGGCGGATCGGAGAGCTCCTGGATAAGGATGGTGACGCGTTACGCAAATCGGCAAAAAAACTCGGATATCGTCCGGAATCGCATCCCGGACTTGAGGGCGACCTATTCCGTGGAGTCGTTCGCGGGGTCACCGATGCGTGGGGGCGAGTTTGCGAGCAGATGAATCAACTTTGAACGACACGTTTGGGTGCCATGGACTAACCACTTCAGGAGGCAATGCGATGAAACCGTTACTGACCCTGGCAGAACAGGCGACCGTTCGTATGGCCAAGGCTGAGAGGAAGCTTGCGAAAGCCGAGGCAAAACTTCTCAGGACTGAAGCCAAGCTGGAAACGCGAAAGGCCAAAGTCGCCGCGGCGCAACAGATCTGCGAGGCCGCTACCAACGAGGTAAAACAGCTCGCGTCTCATGCCGAAACGGTTGAGTGAGGGTAACCACGCCCACTCCTCAGCGCCTTTTGCTTCGGTGCGACACGAACAGTGTCTGACTCGCGTAACCACCGGCAGTCGTCCGCCGCGATCAAAGTGGTCTGGAATGGCTGCCGGTCGTTGCGTAATTGCAGGGTTGGCGGCGGGAGTCGGGCCAGGAGTGACTGTTGCGCTGTTGGAACGCCGAGCCGAGTGCCAAGGTGTTGTTGCCGCTGGTCGAGTGCGGCAGAATTGGCGGACACACATCTGGATCGAACCGGGGCAGCGACGACCACCATGGCAATGACACGCGCACTCTCAGCTATAGCGGTGATTCTTGGCGTCGCGGCCGACACGACGGTTGCCGAGGACGTACCGTTCCTCACGGCGAACCTCAGGCCTCGTGGCGAGGTGCGAGTTGTCTACACCTCGGATCACGCCAACATTGGTCACTACCTCATGACCAGTTCTCCGTCAGCTGCCGAGCTGCGACGGGTGATAGACGTTCATGTCGGAAACGGGGTCGACATTTTCGCCCAGACCGTGTTTCAGAAGCACGGCGTGGGATGGTTCTGGCCAGAGCATCCTGACCACGAGCACTGGGGTGGATTGAACAAGGCGTTCGACCAGATTGCCAAAGAAGGGCAGCCCCCGATCAAGGTTGCCATCGATCAGTGTCACAAACGGGGCATCAAGTTCCTGGCAACCTTTCGCATGGCAGACCGTCATCCGGGCCCAGGTAAGGGGCTGGCCAACCGGAAGGATCTTCAGATCCCGGATGTTCGCGATGGGGGGATGGACTACACGCACGATGAAGTGCGAGATTGGGTGTTTGGTCTCGCTGATGAAATCCTACGGCGATTTGACGTTGACGGGCTCGAGTTCGACTATTGCCGATGGATGCACGTATTTCCGAGAAAGACGGCACGGGAGTGTCACCCGATCATGACGCAGCTGCTGCGTCGCGTGAGAAAACGGCTTGATGCGGAGTCCGAAAAACGGGGGCGCAAGTTGATCCTCGGGACACGTGTCCCGTTGACGCTTACCGAGTGCAAAGCGCTGGGTTACGACGTTTCGACGTGGATCAAAGAGGGGCTTGTCGACTACATCGCTCCGTCGGATTTCTTCTTCACCGATTTCAATGCGAGGATCGAGGAGTTTGCCGCGTTGACACGCGGATCGCGTTGCATGCTGTTCCCAGCCGTACATCCGAAGACGTGCTGGCAGGATCAGGATCACTTCATGAGGCCGGAGAACTATCGAGCGGCGGCTCAAAATCTTTACGCGGCAGGTGCGGATGGACTTTCGGTGTTCAATTTCATGTACCACTGGGTTGGACGAACGCTCGACTATCCGCCTGGTCCGTCAATGTACCCGCTGGCTCTGACGTGGTTGCGGGAGCTTCGCGGCTCGAGGCGATTCGGAGACCGGGCGAGGCATTATCTTTTTCTTCCACTTTACGCCGGTCACTGGGGTGGAATTTCTCCGGGTGGAGACCCCAGTGAATACGATTCGACGTTCGTCAAGAATGATCGCATCGTTCTCAAACGTCAGATTGGCAGCAGTGGGAGTTACCGCTTTCGGGTGTGTGAAGATCTTCGCAAGCCAGGGCTTGTCGCGGAGATGATCGTGACGATTTCCGGAATCGCCGGTGCCGACAAGCTTGGGCCGGCCAGAATGCAGAGGGACGGAACGTTCAAGCCACCGGCAAAGGACAAGTTGGCCCTTTACGTCAACGGAACAGTCGTGTCCCCGAAACACATCAAGGTCGCCTGGCCGCCCCGTGGGAGGTCCAAGGAATACGGGCGACCGTTTGAGACGTGTTCGATCTTCATGTTTCCCCTGGCATCATTACCAACGGTCTCCGGCGACAACCTGCTGAAAGCCAAGGTGGTCGCTTTGGACAAACAGGGGAAAGGGGATATTCTCATCGATCAGGTCGAGGTGACGGTCGTTCCCGCGTGGAAGCGGCCTGCGAAATGAGTCAGCAAGTCGTGTTGCGGAATTCCTCGGAACCTCGTAAAACAAGCGACTTCGACGACGAAATCCCCGATAGCTCAATTGGTAGAGCGAGCGGCTGTTAACCGCTAGGTTGTAGGTTCAAGTCCTACTCGGGGAGCTTGCCC